>JAAUUM010000044.1 GCA_012031565.1 Synechococcaceae cyanobacterium SM2_3_2 | reverse complement strand
ATCCAAAACCTGATCATGTCGGGGGGATCTGGCTCGCCCCCCCCAGTGGCAGATCAAAGTCAACCGCTTTTGGATCGATTACTCTACCGAAGGCCGGATTCGCCAGTTTTACTCCGACCTCAGCATTGTGGATCAAGGGGAAGAAACCCTGCGAAAAACCATCTTTGTCAACCAACCCCTCAGCTACAAGGGGGTCACCCTTTACCAAGCGGATTGGGCCATTGATGCGGTCAAGGTGCGGGTCAACAATAGCCCTCAGTTTTATATTCCGGTGGTCAAGATGAAGGACAACTCCCAGCTATGGGGAGCCTTTGTGCCCACCAAGCCGGATATGTCAGCCGGGTTGACGATGATCATCCCCGATTTGCAGGGAACGGTGGTGCTCTATGACGAGGCGGGTCAGCTAATTGCCCCTGTCCGGGCGGGCATGAGTTTGGCGGTCAGCGATGCCCTCACCATCTATGTGGATGAAGTGGTGGGCAGCACGGGGTTGCAGATCAAGCGCGATCCTGGGATCCCGTTGGTCTATCTGGGCTTTGGGCTGCTGATGCTGGGGGTGATGATGAGCTATGTCAGTCATAGCCAGATCTGGGCCTTGCAAACCGAGGATGGCCTCTACATTGGCGGCAAAACCAATCGGGCCTTGGTCACGTTTGAGCGAGATTTTCTTCAGGTGACTCGCCCTCAGACCGAGACGGCTCAGCAGCCCGCAATGGCCGGGATCCACACCAGCTGAGCAGCACCCAGACCAGGATATTGACCCGCGCATCCAGGGCCACCACATCCAATAGGCCGGAGAGGAAATAGCAGCTCAGAGCCAGCACCACCCCAAACGTCAAGGGATCCCCAGCGGCCTGTCTCCAACCCTTCCCCAACAGGATCCCCCACAGCGCCAGCAAGCCCGCCAACACCAAGATGCCCCCTTCGGCCCCCAGCATCAGATAGAGATTATGGGGATGGGTGAGCCACTCGGGCGGTGAGGGGATTTGAGCGTTATAGAGATCCTGAAAGCTCTGCCAGCCCCAGCCCGTCCAGGGGCGCTCCATCATCATGTCTAGGGCAAACTGCCAGCCATCCACCCGATTGGCGGTGGAACTAAAGTAGGTGGCCTGGGGATCCAAAGTATCCGCCAGCCGTTGCCAAAACAGGGCCGGGATCACCTGACGTAAGCCCAGGATGCCCAATGCTGCCCCCACCGGCAGAGCGGTCAACCCCAGCAAGCCCGCCAACCACCGCCAGCGATGGAACCACACCAGCCCGATCACCAGCCCAGCCCAGGCGATGCCCCAGCCATTGCGAGAAGCGGTCAGCCCCACTAACGGCAGACTGAGTACCAAGAAGCTGATGGCCAATCGGGGATCCCAACTACTGTAGCGAGGGAGCAAGGGGGGAGAAAGAGCACCTTGCTGCCGGATCGCCACCAGCAGACCCACCGCCACCGCTTGTAGCATGACCAGATAGACCGCCAACGTATTGGGAGAGAGAAAAATTGCGGTTGGTCGATCCCGATGATCCAGCTGTTCAAGGGCGATCAGGATGGGATCCCAGCCCAGGCGATAGTGCCAGCCCCCCAGAGCTTGGCCCAGCCCCAAGACAGCGATCAAGATCCCTCCCCCCAACAAGGCTCGCACCACCCGCAGGCGCATCTGGGGCCAAGTCAAGGGTTGTTGACAAGCCACCATCACCCCGATAAAAGGCCAATAATTAAAGGATCCCGGCAAACTGAGGCCAAGGGTCTCTCCTGCCCACGTCACCGCCAGGATCGCCACCACCACTACTGCTGACACCTGATGGAGGGGATCCCAGCTTATCGGGCTAGCCAGCTTGTACCAATGCCTCCGCACCCATTGACCGATGCCCCACAACATCAACAGCAAGCTAGGGGCAACATTGACTGGTAATAGCGCCAGACCACCCCACAGCCAGAATGTAGTGGGATCTGCGGGTTGAGGTTCAGGATCGGGAAGGAGATCTGGCACAGAATCGAGTGATGCTGACATAACTTCGGCAGAGAGCACTGGGGATTAAGCATTGGCGTCTGCCACCCTACCACTTCCCTCCAGTCCCTTGACCAAAACGTGACACACATCACTCATCCTTAGGTATTGCCATCACTATTCAAAAGTCGGTTGACGCTTAGAGTAAGCACAGTTGAAGCCGATTTCTGTCCTGCATCCACCTCTAATTCACCCAAGATTTAGATTTTTGGCCCTGTGCTCAGGCTGGGATCCCTGGCTCAATCCTTGATCTAGGGGAGCTTATCCAGTCTAACTAACCAGGTTTTGATTGAAAAAATCGTACATTTTGAGAAGGTTTTGGTTGCCATCCCCTCCTTTGGTCTACAACCAATAACAAACTCGACCAAAGGAAATCTCAGTAATCTCAGTATCAGCAACGACACCAGTTTGTGGACACAGTAACGGGGTTCCTATGCTTGCCAATCGAGTCAGACATACTGCGCTCACCCGCCAGCAGATGCTCGCGCCAGTCCGGTCTCATTCCCTGGAGACTTTTTGCAAAGGGATGATTCAATCTCTGCATGGGATCCCTGGGGTGGTGTTGGTGCGGATTGTCTATCCCGGTGACCAGCCCCAAGAGTGGTGTACTGAGGAATATCCCGATCCCCTGCGGGCCATGTTGACGGAGTTGCAGCCCCCCCTCTTCAACGAGTCCCAGCCTCACCATTGGCTCATCACCCAAGCCGGATCAAAATTGTGGCTTTATCACATCTTGATCTCAGAGACTAACGTCAGACCCACAGCTAATCAGTCTGGAAGTGTCCAGAGGCAGGGATCCCTTGCTCCTGAGAGCTATGTGCAGATCGCCACTGACCGAGTGCTGGATCCACAGGCCAAACAGTGGATCACCACACAATACCAGTTGCTCAAAAGCTATCTTGCCCTCTATGGGATCAGCCAGAGTCAACAAACATCCATTGCTCAGTTGGAAAACGTGATCCGGCGCATCAGCCATCAGCTCTATCACCCCCTCGCCCGAATCCGTCTCTGTGTGGAAAATATCCGCTGGAGTTTACAAGATTTAGTCTTTCCCACTCTGCCCACGACCCAGGTGTCCGCTGACGCCGAGCATCTCTGGGCAGCTCAACATCAGGCCCATCAAGCAGCCCACCAGCTGACTCAGGAGCAAATCAATTCGATTGCCCGTACCACCGAAGGACTTGGATCCTGTCTCCAACGTTTGGTTAGCTGTGGACGGGGCACCGACCTGCAACCAGAAGAGCATGAGATAGGATCCCTTTTGGCCCAGAGTATTGCTGAGTTAAGTCCCAAAGCTGCCGCCCGTCAGGTCACAATTCATCAACAAGGATCCCCGGCTTGGGGTAACGTCGATGCCTTTTTGTTGAGTCAGGCACTAGAAAATCTGTTGAGCAATGCGATTGAATTTAGCCCTCCAGGGGGCGAGATCATCTGTACCTGTCGTCCTCTGGGCATGCGGATTGTGATCACCATTGCCGATCAAGGCCCTGGCCTATCACCAGAGGCTCTACAGTCAGCATTTACGGCGTTCTATTCCTCTCGCCCCCACGGAACAGGACTGGGGCTGACCATCGCCCAAAAAATTGTCACCGATCATAACGGCCTGCTCTGGGTCGAAAACCGACCAACGGGGGGGGCTCAATTCTCGATTGGGTTACCAATGTTCAACTAAGTGCTTTTTAGCCAAGTGCTTTTTAGCCAAGTGCTTTTTATCTAAGTGCGTACCAGCTAAGTGTTTTTTATTCAAGTCTCGACTCTCCATCAGAAAATGATCTCAATCTATCGATCGTAATTGATTTAATTTTTCTATAAGTTCATAGTGCCCCTTTGATCGACCATTTTGATCAATTGAATCTCAGACTAATGAATCTCAGACTAATGAATCTCAGACTAATGAATCTCAGACTAACCTCCATTTAGAACCTTGAACGCTAGGATCCATAGGAGCATTGATCATGGCTATCACAACAATACCCTTCAAACAAACTATTTCTGTTGTTCTAGTGGATGATGATTCCGATTTTCGCCAAGGGATCCGCACATTACTGGGCTTTTATTCCACAGCCGGTCGCCGACGGTTTCAAGTGGTGGGAGAGGCTGATTCTGCCGGACAAGCCTTACACCAGATCAAGCAACAAGGGGTCGATCTGATCCTATTGGATCTGGAATTGGTGGGAAGCGATGGTCTCAGCTTTTTGTCAGCTTTGCGTTCTTCTAATCCCTGCACTAAAGTTCTAGTTTTATCAGGACATCAAGAGGATGAGTGGATCTTTCGGGTAATGCAATTGGGGGCACATGGTTATCTGTTTAAGTCCAGCTTTACTGATCATTTAGCCAATGCAGTCAACATAGTCCTCAATCAAGAGATTTATCTCCCGCCGGAGGTTGCCACCCGCTTTTTCCGGCACTTCAAAACCAGCCAAGCGGGATCCCCGTCTAGTGCCGATGGGGCAGAGCTGACCGAGCGCGAACATGAAGTGCTGCATCATCTGATCGAAGGACAGTCCAATCAGGATATTGCCCGCCAACTCTACATCAGCACCGCCACCGTCAAAGCTCACCTCACCGCCATCTATAGCAAGTTAGGGGTGAGCAGCCGTACCCAGGCGATTGTGGCTGCGATGAAGCGGGGATTGGTGACTGCGAGCTAGTGCAAGAGCGGTGGGTGGCTGTGATAAAGTCCAAACGATATCCCTGTTTTGTTTTATTCCCTTTTACTCCCCGATGGCCGCTGCTCCTACTCCTTCTTCTGCACACGATCCGCATCCCTTTGCTGTGGAGGGGGTGTTGGAGGCGGTATTGAGCAAGCTGAGAGTTTTAGCAGAGACCGGCCAGACTTTTGGCCAGCCCATCACGGTGGGGGAGACCATTATCATTCCCTATATGTCGTTGAACTTTGGCCTGGGGGGAGCGGGCGGCACCCTGGGATCCCTGCCCGGAGCAGGATCGGGCCACAATGGCTCTAAGCCAGGATCTTCGGTGTGGGGTGGGGCGGGCGGCGGTGTCCGGGTGGAGCCGATTGGTTTCTTGGTGGTGCGGGGGGAACGGGTGGAACTGCTCACCATTGACCAGCAGCCTGGAGCCTGGAGCAAGGTGGCGGATCAAGCGCTTCCCCTTTTGCAGCAATGGGTTCAGGCCCAACAGGGCGACACTGGGGATCCTGAGTGAGTTCCCCCTGCGATGACCTTGATTGGCTATCTTTACTATCCGCAGACCTACCCGCAAACGCTTGAGCAACCGGATCCCCAAGATTCAGCTTGCCTCCAACAAGCGGGAGCAACAGAGGTTTTTTTGGATTGGGGATCCCGGCAGTCCCTTCAGCAGGTTCTGCTCCTGATCGAGCAACAGTCCGCCGATGGCTTAGTGGTCTTGCAGTTAGCCGATCTGGGGGATAGCGTCGCCGCCTGCCATCAGATTTTTCTGCACATTCTCCAATCCGGCTGCAAACTCTATCAGGTCAAGGCCGATGGTGGTATCAGGCTTTTCCGGGATCCCCAAGACTGGCTGACAGCGCTCTCGGACTTGCCGCACATCTTGCGCTCTCGTCTGATGCAGCAGCACTATGCCCGCAACCGCCTAGACAAAAAACCGCCCCCCGGTGCCGCCCCCTATGGCTACAAACGGGAGGGAAATCGCTATGTGCTGGAACGGCGACAGGCCGCTCTGGTCAAAGCTTTTTTTGAGCATTTTTTAGTCTATGGATCCCTGCGGGAATCGGTGCGATATCTGGAAAAGCAGGGCAAGAAGATCTCGGTGGCCACTGGACGGCGCTGGCTCAGCCATCCGGTCTATCGGGGGGACTTGGCTTTTCCAACAGCTCAACCAGGGGAATCCATCATTCGTAATACCCATAACCCGATCCTGTCACGGGATGAGGCGGCCCAAATTGACCGTTGGCTGAAGCGCAATCGGGTCATCTCTCGCCGCAGCGCCAGTGCTCCTCGGGCCTTGGCAGGGCTGGTCAAGTGTCAAGCTTGCGGGTCTGCCCTACGCATTATCCAGACCACCCATCGAGGCCGGGATCCCTATCTCTATCTGCGCTGCCCCACCTGCCGCTACAGTCTGGGCTACAACAGCGTGCTCCATCAGATCATCGACTTGATCTGTACCCAACTGCCCCAAAAACTCAGCAACTGGGATGCCACGCCCTTAGCGGGTATCAAGGCCCAGATCGAAGCTCAGATCGCCCACAACGAAGGGATCCTGGCTCAATTGCCTGCTCTGGAGCAACAGGGAATCTTGGATCCCAGCACCCACCATTACCGGCGATTTCAACTGGAGCAGGACAACACCGCCCTCTTGGCCCAATTGGAACAGTTTCCCCCTGCCGATCTGGCCCAGGTGGCCCGCAATTTATCGATCCGCCCTTTTTGGGATGACCTGAGCGAGATCGAGCGACGGCGTTATTTTCGGGAGTTTATTCATCAAGTTCTGGCCCAGTCAGATGGAGCGATCCAGATTACCTTTGTGTTTGAGGCTCTGCTTAGGGCTCCCACAGCTGTAGAGCCTGGAGCCGATTAAGTGTTCTCTCATACCGGGATCCCCAGCCTCAACGGCAGCTCTTTCAAAATTGACTGTTTGCATTCAAACAATTAAACTGGATTCATAGTTCGTTAGGAGACTATTGGGCCTATGACCTCTCAGACTTTGACTCCGGCCATCACCGTTCGACGCAGCCATGAACGGGGACATGCCAATTTTGGCTGGCTGGATAGCTACCACAGTTTTTCCTTTGGCAACTATTACGATCCGGCTCACATGGGTTTTCGGACGCTGCGGGTGATCAACCAAGATGTGATCGCAGCCGGGGCAGGATTTCCCACCCATCCCCACCGCGATATGGAGATCGTCACTTATGTCTTGGAAGGTGCGGTTGAGCACAAAGATAGTCTGGGCACCGGTTCCATCATTCGTCCTGGCGAAATCCAACGGATGACAGCGGGCACCGGAATCCGCCACAGCGAGTTCAATCCTTCACCGACGGATCCCCTACATCTGCTGCAAATCTGGATTCTGCCGGAGGCGGTGGATCTGGATCCCAGCTACGAGCAAAAGGAGACCCATTTGGCAGATCAGGCGGGTCAGTTCAAGCTGATCGCCTCTCGGGATGGGCGGCAGGGATCCGTGACGGTGCATCAGGATATCAATCTGTACGCAGCTCAGTTACAGACTGGGGATCAAGTCAGCTTTGATCTCAAACCCGGTCGAGCCGCCTGGATCCAAGTGGCCCGAGGCGACGTACGGGTGCTGGGTCGGGATCTGGCCTCCGGTGATGCTGCTGCTGTAGAACATACCGACACCATCGCCATCTCAGCCACCCAAGATGCTGAGATCTTACTGTTTGATTTGGCTTGAAATTGATTTGGCTTGAAATTGATTTGGCTTGAAAATAGTCCTAGTAATTGTGGGGGCGCAATTGAGGGGGCTGGGGTGCGGGCAGCTCTCACGAATAACTGAGGATGGCTATGGGAGAAATCCTGACTTGGACAGTAAGACCAAGAAAAATGGGATCCCTCAAGCCATCACCAACCCCAGCATAGTCTCCACCGCAGCCACAATGTCGGCGGGCTGAACGATGGTGGCATTTTCCATCGCGCCATTATACGGGGTGGGAATATCTTGGGAGGCCAACCGCAGGACAGGGGCATCCAGCTCGTCAAACAGCTCGTCATTGATGCGGGCGGTGAGTTCTGCTCCGATCCCCCCCGTTTTCATGCCCTCTTCCACAATGATGACCCGGTGAGTCTTGTGGATCGAGGCGGCAATGGCCTCCATATCCAGCGGCTTGAGGGAGATCAGATCGATCACCTCGGGATCCACCTCAGATTTGACCAGGGTTTCCACCGCCTGCATAACGTGATAGCGCATCCGCGAATAGGTCAAGATCGTGACATCTTGTCCCTCCCGAACCATTTCGGCTTTGTCTAGAGCCTGCACGTAGTCGCCAGTGGGCAGTTCCTGCTTGAGGTTATAGAGCAGCACATGCTCAAAGAACAGCACCGGATTGTCGTCGCGGATGGCCGCTTTGAGCAGCCCTTTGGCATTTTTGGGGGTGGAGCAGGCCACGATTTTGAGGCCGGGCACCGCTTGAAAATAGGCTTCTAGCCGTTGGGAGTGCTCGGCCCCCAGTTGTTTGCCCACGCCCCCTGGCCCCCGAATCACGATGGGGATCTTGAAGTTGCCGCCAGAGGTGTAGCGCAACATGCCGGCATTGTTGGAGATCTGGTTAAAAGCCAGCAGCAAAAACCCCATGTTCATGCCTTCGATCACAGGGCGCAAACCGGTCATCGCCGAGCCAATTGCCATGCCTGTGAAGCTATTTTCGGCAATGGGGGTGTCTAGCAGGCGCAGATCGCCATACTTTTTATAGAGATCCTTCGTCACCTTGTAGGATCCGCCATAGTGACCGATATCTTCCCCCAGCACATAGACATTGGGATCCCGACCCATTTCCTCGTCTAAGGCTTCCCGCAAGGCGTTAAAAAAGAGAGTTTCGGCCATAGGTTTGTAACAGGTGGAAGATTGAGCTGGGCTAGGGGCAGAACTTGAGGACGCCACACCCAGAAGGCTATCTAATCATAGAAGAGTTTTGAGCTAGTTTTGAGCTCAAGATGGCAGGGGGATTTGTTACTGCGGGCCAGAAGGACGCTAAATGAAATGATCGGGATCCCAGATCTGATCACCGCAATGCCCAGTCCTTAGCCCAGGCCAAAATCTCATCTGTAGCGGGCTTGTTGATGCCTTCACAGTAGAGCCGCAGCAGGGGTTCGGTGCCGCTGCCTCGCACCATCAACCAGTTGCCATCCTCCAGCACAAATTTATGACCATCGGTGGTGATGTGACGGGTGACTTTACGCCCTGCCACTTTCTCAAATGGATCCGAATGGAGGGATGCCAGCAGCCGAGTTTGGCGCTCTTTGTCGTCCAGTTTCAGGTCGATGCGGTCATAGGTGGAGACATAGCCCACCTCAGCTTGGATGCGGCGATAAATGTCGCTGAGATCTGTGCCTGTATCGGCAATGGCCTCCAGCAAATAGAGGGCCGAGAGCATGGCATCTCGCTCAGGAATATGCCCCAGATAGCCGATGCCACCGGATTCTTCGCCCCCTAGTAACACCGCTGTATTCATCATTCGTTCGGCAATGTACTTAAACCCAACGGCTGTTTCGGTCAGGGGCAAGCCATACAAGGTCGTCACTTTATCAAACAACTGGGATCCACTGACGGTCTTGACCACCTCCCCTGTCAATCCCCGGCGTTTGGCCAAATGTTCGATCAAGATGGGGATCAAGATCTGAGGGCTGAGAAAGGTGCCGTTGCCATCAATGGCCGCAATACGGTCGCCGTCCCCATCAAAGACAATGCCCACCTTGAGCACCGCTGGATCTGCCGCAATCTCCGTCATGGTGGGGGCCAATTGGGGCGGCAAGGGTTCAGGCGCATAGCCCCCAAATAAGGGATCCCGATAGCCACGCACCTCATGCACTTTATCCCCCAACAGCCGAGTCATGCCCCCCGCCGCCGAACCAAACATAGAATCCACCCAGACTTTGGCCGACAGGGTGTTGAGCTGGTCGAGATCCACAAAGCGGCTCAGCTGTTGCAGATAGGCGGGCCACGGGTCAAACATCTCCACCGGACTAGCACTTCGGGATCCCAGCACCAGGGTGGAGCCGTCGATCAGCTCTCGTTCGATATCGTGGGTGACTTCGGCAGGGACAGAGCCCCCAAAGCCGCCTTTGACCTTGATGCCGGAGTATTGGGGTGGGTTGTGGCTGGCGGTGATCACCAAGGCCCCATGTGCCCCTTGCTGGTGAGCCGCCCAACTGAGAGCAGGGGTCGGTGCCGCCAAGCTGGACAGCTTCACAGGGATCCCCAGCGCCGCCACCGCTTCCGCCGCCCGTTGGGCAAAGTGTTCGGACAAAAAGCGGTTGTCATAGCCAATCAGGATCCCATCGCCGGGATAGGTACGGGTCAAAATGCGGGCGCTGGCCTGGGCCACCTGAGCCACCCGCTCAAAGGTAAAAGCATCGGCGATCACAGCACGCCAGCCATCGGTGCCAAATTTGATGGGATCTGGAGCAAACATCGGCTTTTACCCTAAAGAAAGATTTTGAGCAAAACTATCTAAGTTAACAACCGGGATCCTGCACTCCAGCAGATCATAGGCTTGATGTTCCACCTTGAGAGTAGCTTTATCTTTGATTTCACTGACAATGACCCGGATCCTTCCAGTACGTTACTCTAGCGAGAGTTTCTATTGCGAACGAGTACAGGTATGAACGTCATTCCCGCAATTGATCTGTTGGGAGGGCAGTGTGTGCGTCTCTATCAGGGGGATTATGCCCAAGCGGAAACCGTCGGAGCTGATCCCCTCACCCAAGCCCAGCAGTGGGCCGACCAGGGGGCAACCCGTCTGCACGTCGTCGATCTGGATGGAGCCAAAAGCGGGGATCCCGTCAATCATGCGGTAATCGGTCAGATCGCCCAGCAGCTCTCGATCCCGGTGCAGGTGGGGGGTGGGATCCGCTCGGTGGCGGGGGCTGAGTCCCTCTTGAGTGCGGGCGTCAGTCAGGTGATTGTGGGCACGCTGGCGGTGGAGGAGCCGGAGTTGCTGGCCCAACTTTGCCAACAGTTCCCCGGCCAGATCATCGTTGGCATTGATGCCCGTGACGGCTGGGTGGCCACGCGGGGCTGGATCGAAACCAGTCGCATCCGAGCCACTGATTTGGTGGAACAGGTGGCCCAACTGGGCGCTGTCTCGATCATCTACACCGATATCCAGCGGGATGGCACCCTGCAAGGCCCCAATCTGGCACAACTGCGGGCGGTGGCTCAGGTGAGCGGGATCCCAGTGATTGCCTCTGGGGGCATCGGCAGTCTGACGGATTTGTTATCGCTGCTGACCTTAGAGCCGCTGGGGGTGACGGGGGTGATCGTGGGCAAAGCTCTCTACGCTGGAGCCTTTGACCTCAAGTCCGCCCATCAAGCGGTGGGATCCGGGCGCTGGCAAGATGTGATGCCGGAGGATGGCACTCTGCTAGCCTGACTGATCACGTTGTCAAAACAGTTTCTCGTGGCATGGGCTTATATGCCCCCAGCACAGGAGATCATTTTGAAGCTGACAGGCTTGTTCCGCTCAATACACAGCAAAGACTGAGATTTGCTCTCCCCCTGGCCCTAAGAGTCTCAGTGCGCTCGATCCTGTTGGGAACAGAGTGTAGCTCCCATCAAGGTCTCGCCATAGTTCTGAATCATGACTTCATCTTATCGAGATCTGGAATAAACGCCTTTCCTTCTAACAGTTTAGGGTGAGGATGATAGCTTGCTTGTGCCTACCAATAAGTTGATCTTTGTGGTGGACGCACATAATTTATAATCCCTCCTTATACGGTATACCCTCTAGTTTCTTCGATATATGGTGAATAGCTCGACTCACACTACACAAAACTAATTGCTGTTTTGATTTTCCATCGACAACATAGTAAATCCCTAACACAAAGGCGTGTTTTCGTTTAACCACCTGCTGTTTTGTGATGGCAATATTAGCTTCATCCCCTGGTATGCAACGATAGATACCTAACTCATCCCCAATGCCTTCATAGGGAGCGTAGCTGCCCCGAAAAAATACATAATCACCTTCCGGATGGGGAGGAAAAGCCTCACACTTGAGCTGAGGCTTGCCCAAAGAGTACGCTTTTACCTTGGAGTCGTTAAGAATAGGCTGATGCACCTTAATTAAAGTTCTCTCCACTTTGTCTAGTTCCTTAGTGGAATAAAGTTGCCAATGGACGCGATAGTTGCGCCGACTGTGGGAACGATTCAACTCAGGGTAGCGATGATGGGTGCGTCCTACCCAACGAGCTTTCAGATTAGCTGCCTTGCCGATATACCAGACTATGTCTTTGGCATCAGCGACTAGGTAGATGCCTGCGGCAGACGGCAACCGATCCCGCTCCGGGAAAGGTAAACTATTCCAATCCTTCCACTCATCTGTCATAGGGGTTCCGATAGGTTTTGACATTGAACACACAGCTTCTTAGTCTGGGCAATTTAAGGCCAGCTAACCACCTCTCCACCAGCTTAGCCACTACATCAGAGAAGTCCTGATCAGAGCGACGATATGGACTGAGAGATAACTAATGGGAGCAGATTAGAGACCTGCTGCCAGGACGAGAAGGCCATGTGGGTGGCACCGCTAAAGACAAGGTGCCAAGGCACGCTGGCGCGAACGCCTCTTTGTGGAGGCGGTACTCTACCGCTATCTATCTGGCTTCCGTGATCATCTGGCTTATCTGATGACAAGCCCTAGGGCATCGGTTGCAGACAATACCGCAACAGCTAAACAATCGAGCCAGATTGATCTGCTGACCAGGATGAGGATAGACGCGGTAATGGTAACGTGCTTTCATGACACTGTTGTACTGCGAAACGCTGTACTTGGAAATTGCTAAAACTCCTCTCACTGTTAGGATTGACCAATCTGAGATGGAGCGACTCAAAGCGCACTGTGCGACAACAGGCAGAACCCAGACCGATGTTGTTCTAAAACTGATCTGCAAGCTCAGGATCTCTGAAAAAACGTCCTAGAAGGACGAGGTTTGTATCCCAATTCCAAGGGTCAGCTTGATATGATCCCTTTGCCATGACACCCTCTCTCTTTCCACAGGTCAGCAAAACTCAAGCATCCATGTTGACCCGGGATGGGATCCGGTTGGATGCAGATATTTATCGGCCCGAGGCGGCGGGATCCTATCCGGTCTTGCTGATGCGGCAACCCTATGGCCGTGCCATTGCCTCAACGGTGGTCTATGCTCACCCCTCCTGGTATGCAGCCCAGGGCTATATCGTCGTCATCCAAGATGTGCGGGGGCGCGGCACCTCCGAGGGATCCTTCTATCCCTTTGCCGCCGAAGTGACTGATGGCTACGACACCGTGCAGTGGGCCGCCGCATTGCCGGACAGTACCGGAGAGGTGGGGATGTATGGCTTTTCTTATCAGGGCATGACTCAGCTCTATGCCGCCGCCGCTCAGCCACCCGCCCTCAAGGTGCTCTGCCCCGCCATGATGGCCTATGACCTCTGCCGCGATATGGCCTACGAGAATGGATCCTTCTTATTCGGCAATAAGCTGGGCTGGGGCATCCAAATCGAGACCGAAACCGCCCGCCTCAAAGGGGATCAAGAAGCCTATACCGCCCTCTATCGGGCCTCGCGCTCCTTGCCCCTGACGGATCCCATCCCGACTCGGCCTGCGGTGTTGCAGCAGTATGCTCCCCAGTCCTTTTATTTCGATTGGTTAGATCACCCGGATCCCGAGCATGACTATTGGCGGCAGATCTCCCCGCACCATCTGCTGCAAACGGCACAATTGCCCATGCTGCATATCGGCGGCTGGTACGACCCTTACCTGCGGGGCACCTTGCGGCTATTTCGAGCCATGCAGAAGCGCAGTGGTCAACCTCAACGATTGCTGGTGGGGCCGTGGGGTCATCTGCCCTGGAGTCGCAAAGTCGGGGGGGTGGATTTTGGCCCGGAGGCGCTCAATCCCGTCGATAGATTGCAGGTGGCCTGGTTTGACCACTGGCTCAAGGGCAAGCCATTGACGGGCTTCGCTGTGGATCCGGTGCGTCTGTTTGAGATGGGATCCCAACATTGGATCACGCTGCCCCACTGGCCCATGCCGGATCCTTTGCCCCTCTATCTGGCCTCCACCGGATTAGCGGCCATGTCAGAGGCGGAGGGATCCCTGGTTTTAGATCCTCCTGCCTCCACCACTGCCGACACCTTCATCCATGATCCCTGGCGTCCGGTGCCCGCCTTGGGGGGACACAATGGTGCCCCTTCGGGATCCTTTGACCGCAGTAGCTTAGATGGGCGCACCGATGTTTTGACCTACACAACCCCTCCCCTAGAGCAAGATTGGCATGTGGTTGGGGATCCCGTGTTAGAGGTGCGCTGTACTGCCGATGCCGCCAGTTTTGATCTGTGTGCCGTGCTCTCTGAAGTACGGGGACAGGGGGTTTTCAATCTGACTCAGGGCATGATTCGAGTCGATAGCCCGCCCGTAGATGGGATAATTCGGATCCCGTTGCAGGCCACCTGTGTCCAGCTTTTCAAGGGCAATGCCCTCCGGCTCAGCCTCAGTGCCACCTGCTTCCCCGCCCATCCGGTCAACCCTGGCACGGGATCCCCTGCCGCCACCGCCACCCAGATGGAAAGGGCCATCATCACCCTCACGGTCGAGACAGCCGGATCCCGACTGTTGCTGCCCTTACGGGATCCCTAGGGTCATTTGACTGGCTGCCCCAGTCATTGGGCTAATCTGATGGCTAATCTGATGGCTAATCTGATGGCTAATCTGAGGATATGTCCTAGGAGCGAAGCCCAGATCCAGATGGGATCCTGATTTGTCGGTTTTGCGTAGTCTCAACACTAGGGCTGGGCGGATATCATTCTGGTGCTGGAGTCAAATCCCCTGGGATCCTCATCACTCATGCCTTTATTTCCTGCTCCTCAATCTCACTCTGCTCCCCGTGGCTGGAAACAACGCTGGAAAGTTGGCCTAGCGGGGCTGGGGTTACTCACCCTCACATTCGGGGCAGGGGCGGCGTGGGCGGTTTATACCTTGCGCCCGGAGCTGTTATCAGGCGGGATCCCGTTGTTAGGAGAGACTGGCTCGACCGTTGATGCCATAGATCACCCCAGCCCTTCCATCGAAGTGGCTGCGCTGCCGGAGCTAAGCAACGAGGAGTATGCCCAACGCTTTCGCCAAGCCTGGGGATCCTATCAATCGGGAGATTGGTCAGGGACATTGAGCCAGTTGGAGGGTTTGGAATCAGGGATCCCGGTGCTGGCGGATCAGATTTTGATGATGCGAGCCATAGCATCTGAGCGGCTGGGCAATGCCACAACCGCCATCCAAACTTGGGAACAACTTCTGAGCGATTATCCCAACAGTCCGATGGTGGCCCGTGCCCTCCAGGGTTTGGGGCGTACCGATCAACTTCGCTCCCAATGGCCTGACCATCCCGTCACCGGCGATCTATTGCGGCAACAATTGGCCCAAAATCCCCAAGATTGGAGTTTGGTGCGAGACTTGGCACAGCATCATCCCAGTAGCGAGGGACTGGCAGACCATTTAACCCGCTGGACAGAGGCGGCTGAGCAGGGTCAAATACAGCTGACCGAGCAGGATTGGCAGGTGATCGCTGACGGCTATTGGACGCAACGGGAATATGGTCGGGCTTCGCGGGCCTATGGACGTGCTCCCATCAATGCCCAAAATCTCTATCGCCGGGGCCGCAGTCACCACATTTCTCGTGAAAACACCCCTGCAGTGGAATCCTACCGCGCTCTGCTTCAGGCTTTCCCCGATAGTGAAGACGGGATCCTGGGGCGGCGGCGCTGGGCAGAATTGGCGGATAGTCAAACGGCGATTGAGGTGCTCAAACCTTTGGCAGATCGGTCTTTGCCTGCATCAGCAGAGGCGTTGGCCAGCTTGGTACGAATCTACACCCAACTCAACAGCCCCCAGACTGCTCAAGATCTGCAAGAGGCCCTGTGGACACGCTTTCCCACCAGCGATGCAGCAGCCACCTTGGCCTGGGAGCGGGCCTGGGCTTTGGCAGAAGCGGGCAATCTGAATGATGCCATCGCCATCGCGCAGCGGGTGGGCTTTGGCCAACAGGACAGTGAGATGGGATCCCAGTTGGCCTATTGGGCAGGTAAGTGGCGAACCCGTCAAGGGGATACTGAAGGGGCAACTCAGGTCTATCGGCAAGTCTTAAACCAGTTTCCCCACACCTACTATGGCTGGCGAGCAGCGGCGCAGTTAGGCTTGCCCGTGGGAGATTTTTCGGTGGGTCGGATGCCTGTCAATGTCAACTTCACCCCAGCCCGTCAACCGTTGCCCGCTGTCACAGAAGCCACCCAACTGCTGCACATGAGTGGGATCCCACAAGCGGCTTGGCAGCGCTGGCAGTGGGAGAGCTATGGCATCGAGGAGATGAGCGTCGAGGAATCCTTTGCCACCGGGATCCTTCGTAATGCGGCGGGGGATCACCTGCGGGGCATCAATCAGGTGGCGGCTTTCCGGTTCGATACAGATCCAGTCGCCCAATCGTTGCGGCAGCGGCAGGACTTTTGGCAGGCGGTCTATCCGTTGCATTTTCACGCCAGCGCCGATAATCGTCATGACCAGGATCCCTTGTCAGGCCGAGGTATCGCCCAATGGACAGCTCAGTTCAACCTCAATCCATTGGTGATGGCCTCTCTGTTGCGGCAAGAGTCTCGTTTTGAACCCCAGATCGAATCGTGGGCTGGGGCGGTGGGTCTCTCGCAGGTGATGCCCGCCACTGGAGCCTGGATCGCCCAACAAGTGGGACTGGCCAGCTATGACCTGAAAAATCCGGCTGATAATCTCTATCTGGGGGCGTGGTATCTGGACTACACCCACCGCACCTATGACAACAACACCATGTTGGCCTTGGCCAGTTATAACGGGGGGCCAGGAAATGTCGGCTCCTGGATCCAGCGCTATGGTCTGACGGATCCCGATTTATTTGTGGAGCAGATCCCTTTTCCAGAGACGCGGGGCTATGTGAAAAGTGTGCTGGGCAACTACTGGAACTACTGGCAACTGTACACCCCGGAAGGGGAGGCGCTGATCAGCCAACTTCCCCGCTAGACCTTGGGCAAATAGCCTAACCAATTACCCACCCAACTAATTGCTTGCATCTTCAGCTGTCGTTTAGCAGTCCTATAAAAGCTCATCGAATCCGACTTAACGATTGTCGCCAACTTTGCTACAGACCTGACCTTCAGCGTCCTCCAATGACAACTGCAAAAGTTTGAACAGGAAGGGATCCTGGCTAGTTGCACCATCTTGGATCCCTGGCGGGTCAGTATCTCTTGAGATACCCCATAGACTAGACTGATGACCTTACTTAGATTCTTGATTCTTGTTGCAAAGCTCTTCCTTCTCTTGCTCTGCTATGACAGCAACTTTACCTGAGATCTCTGCCCCCCTCCCCTCGATCTATCCCCTGCAACCCGCCCTCCATCGGTTGCTTCAGGGGGAAGCGATGCTGCCCGACACCCAAAATAATCTGATCGAGGTGGTGGGGATCCTGGCCAGCTATGGGGTGGTACTGGATGCCTACTCCCGTAATCTGATCTTTTTGGCGGATCGGCAATGTCTGGTGCTGTTTCCTTTCTTTAAGTATTTCGATGGGGAGATCAGCCTGTCAAAACTGGCCCGCCATTGGTGGCATGACCGGATCAACTTTGAATATGCCGAATACTGCTCGCGTGGCATGTTGTGGCATGGTGGGGGTGGTCTGGATGCCTACCTCGACTCTGCCGAATTTGAGGCCAGTTGTCAGTCGGTGGTGAAACAGATGCGGGATCCCTTGTTGAGAGGTTTGCACAAGCTGTTTCCCTCATTTGTGGCCGAGCAACTCCGTCAGTGCGCCTACCACAGTTTTTTGGGGCAATTTTGGCGGGTGATGAGCGATATGTTTGTCAGCTTGGCCGAGCGATACGACAACCGGGAGATTCAGTCTATCCCCGAGGTGGTGCAGCATATCCAATCTGCGGCGGTTGCAGCGGCAGCACTGCCCTTCACCTATGCTCCCATGATCAAAGGAGAACGGATCCCCGTGGTGCCACCATCGGCGGGCTTGACCTTTTTGACAGATGCCGCTCTGCCTTATGTGGAAGCGGTGTTTTTCCGGGCCATGCCTTTTATGGGCAACATTTCCTACAATGCCCAAGCGGGCCAGATCAGCCCAGATCCGGCGGATTTTCAGTATGGGGCGCTCTATGCCGATGCCCTGCCGATTGGGTCAGCCGGGATCCCACCCACTTTGCTGATGCAGGATATGCGCCACTATTTGCCCGACTACCTGACGGTGCTCTATGAGCAGAACCCTCGCGGCATGGATGACCTACGGGTGCAGATCTGCCAGAGCTTTCAAAAATCCATGTACTGCGTCACCACCGCTGTGATGCGGGCGTTGGCTCCTCACCCCCTAGACAGCTCCAATCCCGATCATCAGGTGGCGAATGTGCGGCATTTTTCGGAGTGGCTGCACCGATTGGCGGGATCCCCGTTGGCGGAGTTGCAGTGAGCCTGGGTCTTGCTACCAAGTCTATTTGACCGGATTTTATGGCCAAGCAGCGCAAAAAATCTGATCTGCCCTCCAAAGTCTGCCTCACCTGTGGGCGACCGTTTACTTGGCGCAAAAAATGGCAGGACTGCTGGGCGGAGGTGAAATACTGCTCTGATCGTTGTCGTAACCATCGCCCCAAAACGGCAGGAAGCGGGGATTTGTAGGGGCACATCGGTCGGGGTAGAGCTGCCAAGTTGCTATGCTCGTCAGCCCTACCCAGCCGCAGCAGTTGGTGTCGGCGTAATCGCTCAGTTATTCTGAGGGTTAACAGCAGCATCCGCCTGGATCCAGCTGTAGAGCCGTCCTCGTGATTGACTCAACTTAAATCCACTTGGTATGGCCCGCTATCGAGTGTCCTATTTACTCTCATTTTCCATGAACCCTTCGCGCCCCTTTCCGTCGTGAACGTTCCCCCCAAGCCCTTTAGAACAGAGACCCTCAAGGGTTTGACACTGGCTGACTCCGCTCCCAATGGCCATGCCTTGCCTCGGATCCCTGACCCGGATCCCGCCCAGATCTTCCCCTTTGCCCTGGATCCCTTTCAACTGGAGGCCATCGCCGCCTTGGGAGACAACTGCTCTGTGGTGGTCTGTGCCCCCACCGGATCGGGCAAAACGCTGGTGGGAGAATATGCCATCTATCGGGCCTTGGCTCAGGGGCAGCGGGTTTTTTATACCACCCCCCTCAAGGCTCTCTCCAACCAGAAATATCGGGACTTTTGCCACCAGTTTGGATCCGAACAGGTGGGCCTGCTGACCGGGGATATCTCCATCAACCGCGATGCTGCTGCCGTGGTGATGACCACCGAGATCTTTCGCAATATGCTCTATGGCACCCCGATTGGGGAGGTGGGCACCTCGCTAGAGGGGGTGCAGGCGGTAATTTTGGATGAATGCCATTACATGAATGACCAGCAGCGGGGCACCGTCTGGGAAGAATCGATCATCTATTGTCCTGCCTCGATCCAGCTGATCGCCCTGTCCGCCACCATCGCCAATAGTGACCAATTGGCGGCATGGATGAGCCACGTGCATGGCCCCACCCGCTTGATCGACTCCGACCATCGTCCGGTGCCGTTGCAGTTTCACTTTGCCTCCAACAAGGGCCTGTTTCCCCTGCTAGAACCGGGCGGCAGCGGCAAGATGGTCTGCAACCGCCGTCTCCGCACCAAAGGGATCCCTGGCAATCGCAGCCGTCGCCCTCGCCCGCCCGAGCTGGCCATGGTGGTGGATCGCTTGCGGCAACGGGAGATGCTGCCCGCCATCTATTTCATTTTCAGTCGCAAGGGCTGTGATGCCGCCGTCCAACAGATGGGATCCCTCAACCTAATCGGCCCCGACGAGCAGGATCGCCTCTGGCCCCAGATCGAGAGCTTTTGTACCCAAGCCCCCGAAGCCATCCGCCATGACCAGTTGGATGCTTTGCGCCGGGGCATCGCCGCCCATCACGCCGGACATCTGCCCGCCTGGAAGGGACTGGTGGAGGCTCTGTTTCAGCAGGGCTTGGTTAAAGTGGTCTTTGCCACCGAAACCTTGGCGGCAGGCATCAATATGCCCGCCCGCACCACCGTGATCGCCAGCCTCTCCAAGCGCACCGATAGTGGCCATCGCCTGTTGACTGCTTCAGAGTTTATGCAGATGTCGGGGCGAGCGGGACGACGCGGCATGGATACCATCGGCTATGTGGTGGCGGCCCAATCTCCGTTTGAGGGAGCTGCCGAAGCGGCACACTTGGCCACCTCGGGGGCGGATCCCTTGGTCAGCCAATTTACCCCCAGCTATGGCATGGTCTTGAATCTGCTGCAAAAACACTCCCTGGCCACCGCCCGTGAGCTGGTCAACCGCAGTTTTGGCCAATATCTGCTCTCTTTGCAGCAGGTGCCACTGCAGCAGGAAATGATCGACCTGCAAAAAGAACTGCAAGAGCTGGATCAACAACTGGGATCCCTGAGTGAGGAGGATATCCAGTCGCTAGAGAAGCTACAAGACCGCCACCGGGAGGAACGCCGCATCCTCCGCATTTTGCAAAAGCAGCTCAAGGAAGAAGGGGATCCCACCCTGACGCTGTTGGGGCAACGGCATATCCAGGCACAAGAAGAAAAAATGCTGGCGGTGGATCACCAGATTCGCCAACATCCCGTTTTCTTGGCGGGGGGCAAAAAAGTGGTCAAGCTGCAGGAGCGACGACAAAAGCTGCAACGGCGGCTCAAAATCCGCAACCAAGAGGCTGGCCCGATCCAAGAGCTGCGCTGGCAGCAGTTTCTGGCTCTAGTGGAAGTCTTACAAGACTTTGGCTATCTGCAAGAGGGCCATCAGCCCACTCCAGAAGGGGAAGTGGTGGCAGCTTTACGGGGAGATAACGAGCTGTGGCTGGCTCTGGCTTTGCTTTCTGGCCAATTGAACGACCTGACCCCACCCCAGCTGGCGGGAGCCATAGCTGCCCTGATCAGTGAAGCTCCTCGTTCTGGTAGCCACAGCCGACTAAGCCTCTCGGATCCCCCAGCTGAAGCCTTGAATAGCCTGCGCGGATTGCGGCGGCGGCTGTTTCGGGCACAAGCTCAGCGGCAGGTCTATCATCTACCCATCTGGATGGAGCCGAGTATTGCCGGGTTGGTGGAGCATTGGGCCTATGGGGTCGATTGGGAAACTCTAGAGAGCAGTACCACCCTGGATCCCGGCGACTTGGTGCGGTTGATGCGACGGACATTGGACGTGCTCTGTCAGATCCCCCGTGCTCCGCATCTGGCTCCTGATATTAAAAGCTCTGCCCGCGAGGTGCAACAGATGATGGATCGCTTCCCGATCAGTGAGCTGATGTGAGATCGTTTGAGTTCAGCGGCGCGCGTTAGCGCGTCCGCTGAAACGAATTGTTATGCCAGCTTGTCGATTAGAAAGATAAATTCATGGTTGGGTTCTTCTGCATCTCGCAACCATTCATTCGTCCATTTCATATCTGCCATTACATTCTTTTTGTAATCGAGTTCTATAGTTTTTATTAACTCCCGTGGCGATTTAATATGCCGTTGAGTTCTTCTGCGGTGGCTTTTCCGCCAGAACTATAAGAAAGTGCTACATATTTCGCATTGACGTTCTGAATAAGCCTTTCAATTGCCTTCACGGCAATAAAATGGCCGTCGTTATCTTTGCGAAACTCTTCAAAAACCGTGGCAGCCACTCGATCCGAGGTGTCCTCTCTACGGAGAGCCGCACCGAAAACAAGCGGCTTATCATTTCTGCAAATGGTTGCCCAAACATGATAATAGGAAGCGTAGCGCACCCTTGATGGAGGCATTTTTTCATTATTGGAGCCATACGGAGGATCAAAATATGCGAAATCAACCGCAATATTTTTCATGGAATCGAATATATCGCCTTTCAGAACAGTATTTTCTTCCGTGTTCTCAAAAACCTTCGGTACTTTAAGTCGCATCTCCTTATATGAGCGTGCTGACCAATCCTTTAGATAAGATGTGAAATGTCCAAGCGTGCTATCAACCTCATCCATTGCAAGGATCAGACTGGTTAATGCAACTGCTTTATCTACTTCTGGCAAACACAGCGCATCAATTTCATCTCGTATTCCGTCAAGCTTTTGAGTGTTGTGTGCTTGCCAAGGCTTCTTGGTGCCGTCCGGCTGGATTGCGCTACCTGAGAAATCATGCCCGCCATAATTTTCAGTAAACCAACCGTCGTAGCCCTTGATTGAGTTCAGATGCTCTATTAGTTCTTTATATTCGGATGCTTTTTTCTTGTTCTTTAAATAGCACAAACCAAATACATACGACCACTCAGAAATGTCGTTGCTTGTGACTTTGAACCCAGACTTTGCTAACGCCTGCGATACGCGGGTAGTTCCCGAGAATCCATCGAATACGGTTTCGACTTCTAGCTCATCAAATAATGACAAAATGTGGGGAATAAGTTTCAGCTTTGATCCCGCATACTTAACACCCTGAGTATCAGGAGTATTAAGTATAGCGTCACCAAATAATGATAATGATGAGTTACGCATTTATTCCGTTCGCCTGCTTTAACCTAGCTATATCACCTTTAATTTCTTCAAGCGCGGTTTCATGCCCTTTGGCACTGGACACCAGCGCATGTGAAAATAGCTTAACTAAAACCAAGTTATGGGAATAATCAACCCACCCGTTTGTCACGCTGCCAAAA
>JAAUUM010000043.1 GCA_012031565.1 Synechococcaceae cyanobacterium SM2_3_2 | reverse complement strand
TCCACTAGCCACAACTCAAGACTACGCTTCTCTTTGGAGAAGTGGAATTAATGGAAACTTACTTGATTATAAAATCAGCTATCTTGTCGTCTGCTCGCTTCTCTTTGGAGAAGTGGAATTAATGGAAACCTGGCTCCAGCATCCCAACACTCAATCACATCTCCACTCGCTTCTCTTTGGAGAAGTGGAATTAATGGAAACAAGCCTTAAGTCTCTTTATGGCTGTGTTCAAGAGTTGGATATCCAGTATCCAGTATTTGAGGGAGAGGAGTTTTCAGGGAGAAGGATGGGATCCTTACTGGCGGGCTGGGGATCCCTTGGTGGAATCAGATGTGGTGATACTGAACTTTGTCCTGGACTGCATTGGGGATCCTGAAGAACGAGGGGAAGCCTTGCAGCGGGCCTGGGCGCTGGCCCATGACTACCTGATGGTGACTGTACGGCGGGATAGAGCACTGGTGCGGATCTGCCCCTACTGGGATGGATGGCTGACTCGGTGGGGCACCTTTCAAAGGTTGTTCACTCAGGGGGAGTTCTACCACTTTCTGCGAGAGACACTACCGGGAACCTAACCCCTAGAGTTTGACTGGGGTGGGTGTGCCATCATCTCGAAGACTGTGGACTGGCAAGAGCGAATCTCTAATCGTCTTCAACCTCCAGATAGATGGAGATGAGGTCTGAGACTTCTTCACGGATCCGTCTCGGGGCGTACTGTAAGGCATCAAGTAGTTCACTGAACTGCTGGAGCTTTTCTTCGTACTCGGTGACTGTCTCGTCTGGGGCGTAGTAGATGTGGGTCACGGTATCTTCCTTTTCTTGCTGCTTTACTAAGTGGGAACCCTTCAACGCAGGGAGCCTAACCAGTCCCGGCTTACAAAGCGACCAGAAGAAAGCCCCACCTATCAGCACAGGAGCTATTTATTGAAGGGATCCCTAAGCTGGAGGCGAGAGTTTGATCATGGCCATATAAGCGGCGCTGGCTCTGGCCTCATCACCAATCGTCTTGGCTTTGCGGTACTCGGATCCCCAATACTGGAGAATATCGGCCTGAGAGAGAACCTGAGTGGGTTGCGTTTGAGTTTTGCGGGGCATAGTATTTTTCCCATTCACATCACCCTGCATGAAGTCTTTCCTTTTGTTTGCTTAACCCACGGGAGCCGAACCAATCGTCACCCCAACGCGGCGGAACGACCCAGCCAACAGGGACGGCACTTCAATAGAGCGATGCTGTGCCGACCATAGCCAGAAAGGGAGTGGAGCCACTGACGGATCCCACGGGCAAGATGTGAACTCTGGAGCGGGCACCAAATAAAAAAGCCCCACCTCTCGGCAGGGCTGTGACTCATCGCTGAGGTTTAGAACGGGGCATCCTCACCATTGAGGTCTTCCCGGTACTGCATGGCATCATCCATCTTCTTGTGCTGATAGCCTTCTGCATTGATCTGGCGCAGCTTCTCAAACAGACAGGCTGTGGAATCTTCCTCTAACTTGAGACTATCGAGCAGTGGCTTCCACTCTTCATCTTGCAAGATTGCCTTGGCCAGTTTACGCTTGGCAGCTTGGATCCGTTTCAAGGCCAGCACCTCCAAAGGCTCCTCAATGGAGTGGTGAAGCATCTCCACAAATCGCTGGTAGCGGTACTGATTCCAGGCATCCCAGTCAATCTCCGGCTGAGTCCAGGATCCATCCTCTGCGCGGCGACCTGGAGCGATGATGAACTGCTCAAAGATGCCCTCCTCTCTAGCCAGACTGACAGTAAAGAACTTCTTGAAAAGTGGATAAGCCACACGACGCAGCCCAAAATAGAGGCGCTTATATTCCAGCAATTCAGTCTGCCGTTCGCGCTCTTGGTTGTTACGGTCAAAAGAATCTGAGAGAGTCTTAAACATGGTCAAATCTCCTTGAGAATTAGAGGTTTATAGCGAGGTTTTTTCTTCCCCCCGCCCTTATGTGGAGAGCAACGGGCTGGTCAAAGTCACCAATTTCTTCCGGTCAATCGGGTGGGGTGCCCTGTCCAGTGGGTGAGTTCATGCAGTGCGGTGGCGTAGTAGGCTTCTGGACTTGTGAAAGCTGAGAATGCGGGCAGGTTAATCCGGTCTAATGAAGGGGAATAACAGGCGACATCCCCTCCATGCTGGATCCTGGCTCCGGTGGTGGTAATAAAGGATTCAGCTTGTTCTACCCGCTTTGCTTCTGAAATGGATGAGTTGGTTCGGTACTTCTCTGTCCATTGCTGAAGTTGCCGTCCCTCGTCACCGTCGTCGATGCAGGCGATGTTGTAGACGGCGTGCCATTTGTGGATCCTGTAGCGGTTCTCTTGCTTCTCTCCCTGGTCGTTCTCTACTTCCTTTGATGCGGTGCCTGCAAAAACGATCCAGGATACATTGGATCCCTTTCTCACTTGCCATCCCTGGTCTTTGGCTTGGTGGTAGCCAATAGACCTCTTGCGCGAATAGGTTTTTTGTATCCCAGCGAACATTACAGATTGGCTTAAATCAAGGGGTTCAGCGAGGTGAGGCTCGATTCATGCAAGAGGTCTAATGAAGTAGGGATCCTCCTGGTGCTGGTCAGCTAACATCTGCACCGTCAGAAGAAGGGGATTGGATCCCTGGTAGGGATTGCCGCCAATGAGATTGCGCGGTGGATTACCAAACCAAGGCTTCTGCCAGGGGAGCGTTCCCTGTTCCATCAGGGTGAGCAGTTTATCGGTGATGAGTTGGTATTTGTCCTGGACTTTTGGCTTAGTGCGGGGCATGGGAGTGACCTATTTCGTCACCCTTCCCGAAGGCTTTTCTTACCCTTTCCAAATCATCTGCTGCTGCATCACCAACCATCGATTTGGGTCGCTCTTCCTCCTAGCCTTGACCATTTGCTGACGAGCCATTTCCCTTAGATTCATCGCTTTCTCCTTTTCATTTTCTCCCTGCCTGAAAGCTGGTGACTCAAGCTAGAGCTGTCTGGCAGTTGGTAATCCGATAAGTTTGGGATCCCGCTGGGTCGGTGTATCTGAACAGCACCTCGTAGCATCTCTGCTGTCGGAGGGTGGGGCCATTCAAGATGACCGATTCGCTGGAGTTTACCGTTGCTGTCTGCCCCTGCCGTGGGCCTACTTTGAACCCCAGGATCTCAACAGTGGCTAGGGTGGATGTTGCCACTGCAAGCTGAGTTCTGAACTGTTCCCGGCCTCGGATTACCTGTCTCTGGATCCCGATTCGGAGAGCTGCTTCGGGGAGGCCATAGGTTAAGACTTCCCCCTGTAGTTCGGGTAGGTTCTCGATGAATCCCAATCCGGGTGGGAACTCGCGGTCAGTGAGGTATAAAGGGCAGCTCAAATAGTCGTTCTGACATTGCTGTTGTAGGCCCAAAGGATTGAAGTCACAGTCAAAGTCACCCGTCTGAAATAGGTAGTCACAGACTGCGTTGATGGGAGGTGGATCTGGTAGGTTCAGGTCAATCACCTCACCCCCCTCTACCAATAAGCTGGTTTGACCAATACTGGTGGGGGCTTCTCCGCAAGCTAGGATCCCGGTGGTCAGCAGGATAAGACTTAGGGTTTTGTAAAGCACAGCTCGTTCTATCATCTTTTTGGTCTGGAGATTTGGGGAGAGACTAGCAGCTCAATACACACTGAGCAACCTTAGTCGTGGTGTTCGCGTCAGCGGTGCGGAGCACTAATGATGGCCGGGGGTTTCACCTGACTTTCCTGCCAGTATTGACGGGAGAGAGATAGGTATTTGTCGGCTATTTGTTTTAGGTATTGTCGGCGCTGGCCTTTGGCTCGTTTAGCACTGCGGGCGGCTCGTTTGCTCTTTAGGTGGTAGTGATGAGCTAGTTGTAGGGGATCCATGCTGTAGAGGTGTAGAGGTTTTGTAGAGGATTTCTCTACACCCTCAAACCTTCTCTGGGAGAGGATTTGAGCATTTTTGTAGAGGTGTAGAGGCTTACCCCCCCCCTTAAGGAACTAGAGGGGTCAGGTTTGCGATGGGACATGCTGGGCTACCGAAGGCAGTTAGATACCTCCCTGTCTACACAGGAGCAGTTGTGACCCTCCATGACCAATTAGCCAAAAGTCTGCTCAGTGAGGTTCTGGATCCGCTTGGCTCACCCATCTCGTAATCAGCGATGAATCTCGTTTCGTGGATCTCTACTTTGAATCCAGTCGGGATCCAGGCGAGTTAGGCTTGCTCGGTCAGATGGAGTGGATCCCCTGTTTGATTGAGCCGTTATGGATCCCGCTCATATTGCCACAGCCACCGGACTCACCCTAGAGCAAATCTGGCAACGGCAAAACTAAGGATCCCTTACTGCACTTCAAAGGATGCGACAAGTCGCCGCTGGCGCGAACCGATGTCGCTGCCTGCTCCGATGGTTCGAGATAAGCCCCGTTGAGCTGTAGTTCAGACCAAGCGAGCCTCTGGGCAGGAGTTGGCTGAGCTACAAAAAGGCTGGCAAGTGGTGCCAAAGGGCTTCGGCAATCAAATGAGCTCCATTTTGGACTAGGGAAGGAAGGGGACGCCCGCCTAATTGGTCAAGCCGTCAATGAGAGTCGTTGAATCGTTGAGAGCAGTAAAGCTGACAAGGGATCCGGCTGTATCTCTACAAGTCCGGATCCTGAGGGTTTGTGGCTGTGGTGGTCTACGGGCAGCTCAGATTAGTCAAGAATTGCGCTGGGAATTGCCCTTCCTTGGCGGTACATAACAGAGAACTTGGAGAGATTCCGAGAGTAGTCAGTGTGGGCAACTCAGCCGGCAGGCCCTCCAAGCTAGTCAATCTGCGGTTTCCTCGGATAAAAAGATTAGTCAGGTTGGGCAATACATCCGGCAAGCCCTCCAAGCTAGTCAGATTGTTGTTACCATCGACATTGAAGCGTCCTGGTCCTCCTATTTCAAGAGAAGTCAATGCGGGCAACTCAGCCGGCAGACCCTCTAAGCTAGTCAGATTGGGGTTAGAATTGGTGCTGACGTCGCTTCCTATTTGAAGAAAAGTCAGGCTGCTGAAATCAGCTGTCTCCAACCCCGCTAATGAAGTGACACCACGGCTGAAGGTAAGATCTCTGATATTGGCCAAATCTGAGGGGAAGATGGGGCCATCCTGGATCCCTGTTGCTTGTCTCAAGATAGCGACAAGAATTGGATCCATTCTGTCAAGGGGCAGAGGTTCCCCAGTGGGGGGAGGGGGAGGGGTGCCAGTTAGAGGCTCTCCGACAGGGGGCAACACAAGTTCAGGGGGTAACTCTACAATCTCGTAGGCTTCAGCAACACCAGTCCCCATCACCGCCACGTCATAGATACAATCTTCTATCGAAAGCCCAGCAGGAGGACTGACTCTTTGACAAACACGTTCGGCAGCCTGCCGCCGTTCTTGGGTAAAAGTAGCAAAAGCTGATGGGAAGCCAGGATCACTAAAACTCTCAGTAGACTCTCCCGGCTTGTAGCTGAATAAAGACGTATCTGAGCTGACCCTCCAACTATCGCCAAAGGTTCTATAAAGTCCCTCAAAATCCTCATCTGACACCTGGATCCCTGTGGAACTGAGCAGATCATTTTCGGTATCTCCATCAAAGTTTCCAAGCAGTCCTCCTACAGCTGCTGCATATTCATTGGGCAGATTAAGACTAAATGAGAGATGAGCAAATCGCTCGGATTCTGTAAGGTAGGGAACAGCTCTAAGACTAATTTCGTAACTATTCCCAAAACCGATGTCAGTCCTGTTGAACCCACTTAAAAACTCAAACGAATAACTTCCATCTGGGTTTCGCACCAGAGAAAGCTGCGGGTTTGCGTCAAAGTACAGACTGCTTATGCAGGTACTGATGTCAGTATCTGAGAACTCTTCGCAAAGGTCTAAATCCTGACACACATTAGAATCATCATCAAAATCTTTGCAAAGATTCTCTGGCAGTGGCTCAAGCTCAATGTCTTGAGACTGACCTGGAGCTAGTGGAACAACCATACCGTTAAGGGTCAATTCTGGCTCCGGATTGAGGGTTAAAGAGATCTCGTTTGCACCCAACTGTAGAGCAATAGCACGGGCGACAGAGGCAACTGTGCTACCTGCAAAAGGTCGAAAACGAGCTTGCAGCTCAAAAGGAGTCAAAGGCTGAACCGAGTTTGGATCGTAAAAGGGCGACGACTCTGGCACAAACGATAGTGAGCGCGACAAGATATATTCGCCCACCCCTTGAAAGGTGTATCGCCGTCGGTCAAGGGTATAAAGGTGTGGATCCCCAATCACATCAGCCCTGGCACTTCTGGCAGGACCACCAACAAAACCACCACCACCGCCACCACCACCACCGCCATCTTTGATCAAATCCATCCGGACAGGTCCTCTGGAAGCACTCAGGACTTGACCATCGGGTAGTTCATAGGTGGCATCTGTCGCCACCAACATGTAGTGCAGTCTGGGAGGTAAATTGGAGGAGATTTGTGCCGTTGCTCGGAAAAAACCTTCCAAATCGGTGAGTCCTGTAGCAGGGGTGATGCTGCCGCGGGCTGCCTCAGTTAAGATTTGTGGCCGAGCAGGATTGCCAGATTCATCGAGCAATATCTCCCCGTTTTGATCCCTGACTCGTGCCCTGACCACAAAGTTTTCCGGCCCCCCTCGAGTCACAGGGGGTAACTCAACTGTCTCTATTTCTAAAGTAGCAATGACGGGAACTGAACAACTGGGTCCAGGCGTGAGGGGATCCCCGCTGGGAGAAAAGACCTGGGGCACTGGCTCAGCACCGGTGGTTCGACCCACTGAATTGGGAGGATAGTTAGGCACTGTGACGGGCACGCCCACACGGGAGGCGGCGATATATCCCAAGTTGGGATCCTGCCAGGCAGCCCAATAGTTCTCTGGATTCAAGGGGCGAGTTTCGGAAAATAAAAGAGTTGGCTCCATCAAGACAATTGTTTGAGATCCTACTTCCTCAGAACCAGCTTCTCGCGTAATAAGAACTGGAGTAGTTTCAGTTGGAATAATTGCCATAGAGATCGGTGAAGGGCCACAGGCATTGAGCAATAACAGCAGAAAGAGGTGGATGACTCCCAGTAAAACTTGCATGGCAGATCAAGCCTTCTTATATTTGAGTGTTCTCTTTTTGATTTACCAAGAAAGATATTTCCTTGCATTTACTTGATAATGACTTGAGCAGATTTTTTTCATAAACATTATAATCAGATTTGATTTTTATATTATTAGTTATTGAATCAAGCCTTGATATAATCGTCGCTGGATCGGAATCAAAGACAAAGTTAATTTGAGATTTAGTGCCAATGAAAAAACCATCATACCAGTCGAAGGCAATATACCAAAAGAAGGAGGGCATTGGAGCAAACAGAAAATAATCTGAAATTACATTTTGACTCAAAAAATGTTTTACAGACTCAAAATCTAATGATATTTCAAATGGAAGTAGTGTGCCCTCTAACATCATATCAATGGATCCAGGCACGGCAAAGAAAGTGTTTAATTTAGGATTGTTAGATAAGACCAACGCCAAAAACCGATCTATAAGTAAATCTTGTGCAATATATTGGTGGTCAAATATTTTTTGTATCTCTTCTTGGTTGTTTTCTTCGCTAAAGAAAGCTAGCTCTATAATCTCAGGATCAAAAACTAGTCTTAATTCATCTATGGGAGCAATATACCAATCATTCTCAAGAAATTTATCTTTGTTAAAGAAAAACAAATAATAATCTCTATCGAGAGAAAAGATAATCTCATCTATAATTTGAGCCAATGATTGGATTGTCTCGATGTTATCAATCTTTGTAAATCCCATTTTTCCCTCCAGGATTTTCTTCTTTGCTTGAATAGGCCTTGACTTTAGGGTGCATCAAATCTGACTTTTATCTCTATGGTACCACCTCTCCCGTCGGGAGTATTAATTTGGATAGTTGGTGCAGGAGTTGAGAGTGCATTTGGCCTAATTGAAACTGTGGAGCCATCAGGAAGAGTACCTTGTTGCCCTGGCCCAAAAGGTGTAGTTATTGGCATAATATTTGCAAGTCCAGGCATTGTTAAAAACTCCATATTTGCAGCATTCAGGCCTCCAGGCTTACTAAAATTATTTGGCACGCTAGATCTGCTAACATCTACAGAATCCTCTAGTAATTGATTGATGGCTTCTTGAGTTGCGATTCTATTGTCAAGTCCCTGAAGTTGTGATGAAGTGGGACTTTGAGGAAAAACACCTGCTTGACACGCTGCTTTTAGTTGCTGGAGACAGGCTAATCGAGTTCGTGGATCTGGCTGAGATAGGCACTGACGAATAGCTTGAGGCAATGCTTGAAGACTAGATTGCCTAGAGATAGATCTTAAGTCTCTATTTTCAATCATTCTTGTCGATATTCTTTGAGCTTGACGAAGCTGAATAACATCATTAATAGACTTAGATGTGTAATTAATTCCTCCATATGAACCAGCAACGATCTCAGTCCTTACATCCGAATCTCTCAAGAGATATCGATTGGTTTGCAAAAGTGGTGAGAAATCAACTTTTCTTGAAGCTCCTAGGAAAGAGTGAAAAACCAATCCAGAAAAGATGTCTTTCTTTTGAAAATCTCAAACGATCTTAGACTATATGCTGCAAACTCAAAGTTTCCCTGAATATCAGAATCATCTGCTAGGTCAATGCTAATACCTTCATTTTGGATTGCAACAGTCTGTTGGCATGGGATCTCATCAATTAGATCACACTTCGATTCTTCTATGAATGAGCCAATCTGAAAATCTAAATTTAATTTCATTGAGTTGACTACATCAAGGTTGTAATCTGTCAAAACCAAAGTCTCATTACTGATTTTTGCTGTGACAGGAATTGGGCCAAGATACTCAGTGAATTCAAAGATTGAGATATCTCTTAATGGAACTAACTCAAAATCATTAGTTCTCGAAAACTGTGTTCCATCCATTACCTGAGAGTATTGGGCAGAGACAGGAGATGATTGCTGAATAATGAAATGCGCTAACCCTTCCGCCACATTTTTATCAAAGACAATGGATCCAGAATATGTAGGCTTCCAATCTAAAGAGGCACTCGCTGTAACCTTTAGCCCTCTGTCAATTGGATCCCCCCCTTGAACAAAGCCTTCCCACTTGGGATCTAAATCATCGGCAATGTGAAATGGCTCCGATGGAATATCAACTAAAACAACCTCTCCACTCTCGCCACTCCAATCAATCTCTTGCTCAAAGGTTGCCGTTCCAAACTCAATCAGTTCCTTAGGCAAAGCGGGCTGTACTCCTAACACCCATTCGCTGGTGCTTTGCTGAAGGGTCAAGATTTTTTGCGGTGCCACTCCTGTTCCCACCACCACATCCCCCACCGCCAAAGTCGGGATCCTCCCGTCAATGGGCAAAGTTAGGATCCCGTTTTCCTCAGAGGCAGCAATGTCATCCGGAATCACCTTGACATGGGGAGCAATGATAATATCTGGGGTACTGACGGTGAAACTGACCTGATCCTGAATTACCTGCCCAATCTGAGCAGTGATGGTCTCCATGCCCACATCTTGGGCCTGATAGACAAGCTGGGATCCCTGACCCAGTACCCGCCCCGTGCTATCCCGCCATTCAATTGCTGGAGAGGATCCCTGTAACGTGATGCTCTGCCCAACCGTGAGCGGGATCCCGTCAATATCGGCGGCATTGAGAATCTGGGCCGGACTATCACCGGATCCATCTGGAGTAGGGGTGCCTGGACTGGCCGGTAAGCCATTACAGAGCAAGCCATTCAGATAAAACTCAGTCGGCGTCACCCCACCTCCGGGGTAGGCAGCCTGAAATCCTAAATCCAGTTGCTGCTGCGGAGCCAGGGTGGCATTCCAATCCAGGTTGGTGACCTTGACCTCCCGGCCATTCTGAGCAACCTGCCCATTCCAGAGGTTGGTAATCTGCACCCCCTCCACCGGAAACGCCCAGCTCAGCTCCCAGTTGGTGACCGGACTGCCCAGATTCCGCAGTTGCAGATCCGCCACAAACCCTTGCCCCCATTGGGAGATGAGGCTGACACCATTCGTCTCCCCCATCCAGACATTCCAGATTTGCGGGATGGAGGCCAATGGCGTAATGAGGGCAATGCAAGTAGTGAGCCAGCGGATGAAGATTTCCCACTCTTTTTGCAGCTTGCTTTTCCTAGTTGGCATAGACCCTCCTGACCAGCATTTGGCCGGATCCATAGCTGTTCTCGAATGGAGCCAGGTCTTCTCTGTGGGCGCTGGTGAACTGAATCAGAGCGTGGTCATCCCCTAAAAATTGCAGGGTGACGGGCTGATATTCCTCTACCGATGGGGTGATGGACAGGTCGAAAGCATCCTCCACTTGCAGGATCCCGGTGTAGGTGACTTGCAGGGGGGATCCCTCATCAGGAGACAGAGTGAATAATTGCTCCGTGAAGACGACTTGTTCCACTTCAGAGCGGATCTGTTGGCCACGGCGGATGAAGATGCGACTGAGCCGAATCTGAGCATCAATGCCCCCACCAGCCCGGTAGAGTTTGCCCTCTTGCTCCAACAGAAGGTCAGAGCTACTCAGGGCACGGATGACCTGATACGTCCCCTCCACCCGCTGCTGGCTCAGAGTGTTGATGCCATCAATCTGGGCGATGAGCATGAAGCGGTCTTGGTCTTGATTGACCAGCTCCACGGCTCCACTAGGGATCCCCATCCAAAGGTTGAAGGTTCTCAGCAGACCTCCTTGGGAGTGGATATTGATGCTGAAGATGAGCAGCACCAGACACAGAGCCAAAATGACCCACTCAGCCGGGGATCCAGTGCTCAACCTCAGTCGGGGATTTCCTGGGATGACTAGACGAGCGCGATTGGGCCAAAAGGCAGGGACTCCCGATTTGGTGAATACATCGGCAAACCAGCCGAAGAAATAGCCCGTTACCAACCCACCCCACGGGAGGCCAAACAGAGATAAAGGCAGACTCACCAACCCCAGGATCCCTGTAGCCAGGAAACTATGGGTGATAGTCCGGTGGGGGTACTTAGCTTCGAGGCGAGTGCTGATAGGGCGCAATACTCTGCCCGGATAGCTGGTGGAGGTGTCACAGTCGGGAAGTTGGGATCCCACTACTGCCACCATGAGTACCCAAGGTGATGCGGTGCCCAGTGTGAGGCTGGAGGCGGTGACGGCAAAGACTGCATGGGTAAGGCTCATCATCGCTGGCCTAACCTCCCTTTGCGCCTGGGTAAGGAGTACAGCAGCAATCGGGCAATAGCGGCCACTACCGTGAGGATGGCCCCTAAGAGATAGAGGCTTGTGGAAGAAAAGCCCAACCCCAAGAACCGAACCAGCGTAAAGCACATTAGACCAGCCACCAGGAAAGGAGTCCCATCAATCCATTGGGTGTGGTCAGGCCCAGTAATTTTGAGTCCGAGGTGCTCCTCCAAGACCACTCGCTTTGCCAGCATCGGATTGCCCCCGCACCGCTCCAACAGGTTCGACACTTGCCCAGGTTTGAGACGGATCCCTAATTCGGTTGCGGCACTCTGGATACAGTCACGGATGGGAGCCTCTGGCAAGGGATCCAACTCTAATCGAGGCAGTTTCAGAAACAGATCCTTGGCAGGGGGCCACGTTGCCAAGACCAACATCACGGCTTTGGTGGAGAGTAAGGACTCCAACCACTGCCGGAAGGAAAGAGGATATTGCTCTGCGTCATCACAGATGAATATCGCGGTCTGTCCCATCAAGTCGGCAAACAAGGCCGTTTGCAACTGGGCCAAGGTCATCTTCTTCCCCTCCAGGGTGGTGGGATCCAGACTGAGCTGCTCGGCTACGCTCTCCACCATCTGCTTTGGGGTAGATGCTTTGAGATGCACCAACCTGAATCCCGTCAAGTCTTGACCCACAAAGTGAGCAAGGGTGCTCTTACCGGATCCCGGTTCACCAACCACTAACAGGGAATTGCCAGATAGTAGCCCAGCCACAATCCGCCGCTGTTCCGCAGACCTATAGCAGGGGGAACCCCGTAAAGTAAGACTGGACTTTTGTGGTTGCATTTCACTCTTTTAGGTGTTTTTGCTGTAATTTCTGGCGGTGGTAACTGAAACTCCTAAACGGGCAGCTATTTGTTGAGGAGTAATGCCCTGCTGAGCCAGTTGATAGATCCGTTCTTTATCGGCAGCGGTGATTCTGGAACGTTGACCCACAGTAGTTCGGCACAGGCTAACTCGGCTCATAGGATTGTCAATCCTCAAAACAACCCACAGAGCATAGTCCACTTCTGCACATCTGTCAGGTTGACATTTCATGGTGAGTCAGTTTGTCTTAGCTAATGGTATTGATGAAACAAAGAATTAGATCTGAGACTCACTTTAAGTCTGTGCAGTCTGTGTGTATGCTGTGGCCAATCTTTTACAGGATGACCTACAGGAATGACTCAGAAAGTGGCTATTGATTTGGGTAATCGCTTTGTCAAACTCTCTGACCAAGGGCGAGTCTGGTCAGTGGAATCTATCTATGCCGATGTGCAGGGAACGGCGGATAGGGCTGTGGAATATGTGAAAGGATCCTGTGAGGAGCTTGTCGGCAAAGCCTGGATAGTGGGTCATGGTGCCCGCAACTACCGACGTGGGATCCGCACCTGGACAACCGAAAAGCATGAATCGGCCTTGCGCCTAGTATTGGGATCCCTGGAGCTATCGCGTCGTGCCAAGACCGCTGAGTTTGAGCTGGTGATGAGCCTGCCCAATCCCGAAGTGGAGGGGATCCAGCTTCAGAAGGCACTCGTTGGGGAGCATCACATTATTGATGGAGGAGAGACTGTCAAAGTCGTGATTGAGTCGGTGCGGGTGGAACCGGAAGGCATTGGAGCCTACCGCTATGGGCACAAGCAGGGGTTGACCAAGCCCAATTCCATCACAGGGATCATTGACTTGGGGGGAGGAACAGCGATTGCCACCCTATTTGATGCCCAGGGATCCCAGATTGAGGGGGCACGGGTTGTCCTCCGTCGGGGAGGGATTTACGGGCTGGCCAGCGACATTGCAGTGGATCCCCGTCTTACCAATCAGGTCAGGAGCACTCCCAAAGTTGAGCTGATCATGGATGCAATTGCTGAGGGATCCTATGCCTACGGGGTGCAAGGGGTGAGCTTTGCCAGCTTTTTTGACGAGTATTGTGAGCTGTGGCTGAAAGGGATCCTCAGTGAAGCTCTGAATCGCTGGGATATCTGGTTAGAAGGAATTGGGGTGATCCTGGTGGCGGGTGGTGCCGCTCCGCTGGCTGCGAATTGGCTAGATGAGAATAGTTGGTTCAAGGTTCTGCCGGATCCTCAGTTTGCTCATGTGTTGGGGTTGGTGGCATGACACAGAAACCAGAGTCGGTGCAAGTCAGGGTGAGGATCCCCGTATCACTGCTGCCCAAGATTGAACAGATCCAGGTGGCAACGGGGTTGTTCTATCCCGGTGAGGTGCTGCTATTGGTGTTTCAGTGGTTCTTGGCCGATGCTCCTCGGCCCACAGATAAAGAGACAGCCCACGGTAATGAAGGGGATCCAGACCCAGAGAGCAGCGTTGTCCCCCAGCAGAAAGAAACAGAGGGCAGGGTCAGTGTGCAGGCGGGATCCCTCAGAGACTTTATGCGCTCGTTGGCGGGATGATGGCCTTACAGTTGTCTAAACTAAGGGATTTGTAAATTGGACTCCCTCAACTGTTGACCCTGTGGCGAAGTCTTCACTGTAAACCTCGGTAATCCCATGAACTCTGGCACAAGCCCAGATTTGAGCATCCCAGTAGCTGAATTGATGAGAGCGAATCCCTCTCAGCGCTTCTTGGATAACCCCAGGTGTGACAGAAAGGATCTCGCAGTTGATGATGTAGTTTTCAACTTCCTGAATAGCTTCTGTCACCAGTAATAGCGGGTTTCGGTGCCGAGTTGTCACACTGAAGAACTCTCCCAGGATTTGGGTACTCAGGACAGCTTGACCGTTGCGGATTAGCGTATCCAAGGTTTTGATAGCGGCTTGGGGTTTTTTAGGCTCGGCATTGTCGTAGGCATAAACCAGAATATTAGTATCAAAAAGAACCTTAACCCTGGTATCGGTCATAGATATCCTCACGTTTCCAGTCACGACCTGAAGGGGTACGTCGGTTCAAATTTTGGATAAACGTTTTTTGCTTTTCCCACAGCTCAAGCCGAATGTCCTGCTCGTTAGGCTGAAGCAGGGTAACTTGGACTGTCTGGCCCTCAAAGCTCGGATCCAACTTTTCCGACAAGATCAAGTTGCCATTACTGTAGGTCGCGGTCAGGATCTGGCTCATCATTCCACCTTGACGTGGTTTTTAGTCTCTCTAGTCTATCGTCCTACCAGCTAGCACAGGCTTTGGCTGCTTGGGGAGTGGACAACGAATTAGGTGATTTGCAGTTCCATTCAAGGAGGTCAATCAAGGTAGAGCAGGGGACTCACAAAACCATGATCTACCTGACAGATATCTCTCTTAGCACAGGGGTATGTGTCTCCCTTGGGTATGAGAAAGGCTGCGAATCGCATCCCCAAACGGGACTGGAATGGACTCAAAGGGACAGTAAAAGTGGTGAAGGATAGGGTGAAGGTTTTCTGAGGGGTAGCTGTAATGCTTATGGGATAAGGCTTCTAGATAGAGGCACAGAGGAATTACAAGCCCTTGGTCACGTGTTCAAATCACGCCTCAGCCATCTCTATCAAACCCTTGCCAGAAGCCCCTTTCCCTCATGGAGTGGGGCTTCTGGATTTTGAGGGCCACCTCGCGCCATTTCCACAACTAGGACAGAATGGGGCATTCCAGGGCGGATTGAGCAAAGCTCACACTCCGTGGACAGCCTATGATTTTAGTGAAGCTGGTAGTGAAGGATTGAGGCGGTGGATAGCATCACCAAAGCTACGCAGGAGCGGATCGCTCAAGCCAACGGTCGGCTTAAGTCTGCCAATGTGGGTTTGTCCATCTTGCTTGGTAACAGTCGCCTCTATTTGAGGGGAACCTTGCCCCCGAAGCCGGGATCCCTGCGCGAGAAGCCTTCCCAGCAGGAGATCGCCTTGGGATTCTTGGGGATCCGGGCGAATCCGGCTGGGGTCAGTGCGGCAGAGCGGGAGGCCCGACGGGTGGGGATTGCGTTGGCTGGAACTGGAGCAGTTTCTTCTTCCAGAGTTGTTGTTTCTTCTGGAACTGTTTCCGGTAACCTTACTTCTGGTTGAGGGCTTGAGTTGCGTGATGAAAGGATATAAATAATAGTAAACGCGAATATAACGAAGAATATTGTCGGGATCACAAGCCCCCTCTGTTTCCGCTGAGATTGAGGTTTTTCTACAAGTTCAGGTTCTCTCATGGGTTCAACAGGTGACACAGATTTAGGAGGTTCCATGGGTTCAGGATCTCTAACCGGTTGAGGTGCTTTCACAGGTTCATCTGGAGGGGATCCCATGAGTTGTCTGCACTCAAGTCTTCTAAGCTCCTCACTGCTCATGCCTGCTACTTTTGCTGCTATTTCAAAGAGACCAATTTTTTCTACTGCTTCTCTTGCGTTTCTTCTTACTTGGATCCCTCTTACTTGGATCCCATTGATAACATGACCGAGTTTGCTAAGCTTGCAAACAAGCATTACTCTAGAAAAATCAGCGTCAGGTTGAAATTTATTAATAATTGCTCCTTCTATATTAAAGGTTGCATTATTTTTTCCAACAACCACATTATGAATCCAGAAATTTTCGACATGGGGATAGGCTTCGGTTACTATATCTTTAACAATAAATCCATAGCCTTGTACTTGCGTGAAGGGATTAGTTTTAGTCGATCTAATCGTTGAGCTATCAGATCTCCATTCAGTAGCGGTGCGGAAGATGCAAGGCTGGACATAGTTGCTGCTGGGTTTGATGACGATGGGGCTGGAGCTGCCAATGCGGGATCCCAATGCTGGGATGAGGGTGGTTAGGAGTGCTTCGGGAGTGGTGGGAATGGCTTCAGCGGTGACTATCAGGGCATCAGCTAAGGGCTGAGGCAGGAGGTGATGAAGATTGAGCCGTTGATTCTCTAGGGATTGCAGATGGGGGAGTACAGCTAATGCCGTCTGCCAGTCATCGGATTGCTCGGTGTCTTGTTCACAAGCGGTCAGGAGCTTTTCAACATCGCGGGGTTGTTTGCCAAAGCTGGTGGCGATATCCAGGATGCGGATGTGGCGGTCGGTGTAGGTGAGAGGCTGAATGGCTAGATGATGAACTGCATCGTAAAGCGAAGCTCGTTCCAGGAGGGTAGAAGGATTCTTTTGATTAACAGCTTGCTCTGTGGCTTGTTGCAGCTCATCGAGAGTCACGCCACTCAAGAGAGCATCGGAGATATCCCAGCCTTTGGGCACAGGCGTTTGAGAGCAAGGCACCTGGGCGATACGGGCAGACCTGCCTAGTTTCTGGAGGGCCTGGGCAACTTTTTGGGATCCCTCAATTCCCGCCTCATCAAGGTCGTAGAAGATGACCACTTCACCAGGGAACTTGCGTAGCTCAGACTCTGAAGGCACGGAGCGGGCACCACAGGTAAAGGTGCCAACTGTAATGGGCAGATTCGCTTCTCTGACTTTGTGGCCTAGCAATAAGGCATCCCATTCGCCTTCACAGAGCCAGGTTTGGGTAGATCCCTCTGGGTTTTGGGTGAAAAAGACCAAGGCAGGGATCCCTTTCTGGTGCCAGATGCCGGATGAGTCCAAAGGGAAACGGCGAGTCTTGATGGAGTAGGTGCCGTCACTCAAGGGAATGGGGATCCCGATGCCTTTGGGGGTACACATAAGTCCCAGTTGATAGTGCTGGATGAGTGCTGAAGGGATCCCTCGGTTAGAGAGCCAGTCACGGGCTTCTATGGCATCCGGGGGCTGTCCGTTGAGCAGCAATCCTACAAACTTCCCGACTTGCAGGGCGGTGTAGGTCAGGGATTGAGCATTAGGGGTGGGATGTTGGCCATTGCCGTTAGGGGCAAACTTGGGCTGGCCAATCGCAGAACGGATCTCATCAACCGTGCATCCTGCATGGCAAAGATAAGCTCCATCGGTGCCAGGAACCAGGGCCAAACTCCGCTGGCGGGGTCTGCGGCCTTTCTTGGATTCACAACTGGGGCAGTAGGCTCGCCCGTTCTGGAAATCGAGGTGTTCTCGAATATCAAACATGGTGGTTCTCCTCTGGCGTTGTGGCACGAGGACTTGGGCTGAGCAAGTAGCGGTATGTTTCCGGCCAGAGATGCTCTACCCGCTCCCCCAACTTCTGGGCGATGGCCCGCTCCACCCGCCGTGACCGCCGCCGACCACTGACCACGCAGCTCACTGTCTGGATGGTTACTTGCTGTTCGCGGGCTATCTCTGTCATCGATGACCCAACTTCCACTAACTTCTTGCGGATTCTCACATCACTCATGGTTCTTTCTTGCACCATTGGATTAGGTTGACATTGTCTTACTAAGACTGATATGTTAGTCTTACTTACTGCGTCTTAGACGCTCGCTAGCATAGTCCTTCTCTACCCACTTTGTACAGGGGGTGCTCATGCCTCGTTTGGCTTATGTCACGTTGTCTTTAGAAAAAGCGGCGGATGGGGATACCTTCGCCAAACGCTTGCGGCTCTTGATTGGGCATGAAACCGTCACCCGCTTCACCAAACGGATTGGGATCCCTGAGAGTTCAATCCGCAATTATTTGGCGGGGGGTAATCCCACGGCTGACCGGCTGCTGTTGTTGACGAAGGCGACGGGGGTGAGTCTGGATTGGTTGATGACGGGGCATGGGGAGATGTATTTGACGGATGAACCTAAGCCGTCATCAGTGGTGGCGGGGTTAGCTCAGGGGTGGGTGCCGTTGCCGCTCTATGACATTTCGGCGGGGGCTGGAGGCAGAGTCTTTGCCTCCGAGGAAGAGTTAGAGGATGTGATTGCGTGTCGGGAGGATTGGGTGCGGCAGTATTTGCGCACGACTCCGGCAGGGCTGAATATGATTCATGTGCGGGGGGAGTCGATGGAGCCGACGCTACGCCATGGGGACATTATTTTTGTAGACCGCAAAATTGAGGAGCCCAGGGAAGGGATCCATGTGATTGAGATGGAGGGGACACTATTGGTGAAGCGGCTAGTGGTGTTGCCGGGGCATCGGGTCAGGGTGAGTAGCGATAATCCGGCTTATGAGTCGTTCGTGGTGGTTCGCGCCAGCGGCGGCTTATCGCATCCCAAGCTGGAGGAGTTCCGGGTGATTGGTAAGGTGGTGGGATCCCTGCGGGCGATTTGAGGGGGTGGAAGATTCAGATTGTGGCGGTGGTGACCTTTATTATGTGGATCCATGCTCCTCAAGGAAGTTAGAGGGAGACTCGTTTAAGATCGATGAGAGGGATCCCCCGAAGGATTTTGCAGTGCTGGGGCGGGTGCTCTGGTCGTTCCTCATGCATTGGCAATCCGGGGGGGCTAGTTACTGAGGATCCCGATTCTACTGTGGATAAATGGGTGGTTTAACCTTACCTGACCTTGTGCTAATGTTTAGCTGTCTCAAGGCTTCTTACACGAAATCTGTCCGAAAATTCTGTTTACTCTGTTCTAGTTTCAACACGTAAGTTATTTGTATCGTTGCTCCTGCTCTACCGGTTACCAGCACGCTTTTCAATCTCCATATACCCCTATGAGTGAGGAAATATGCATAAAGTGATGTATCTCGTGAGGCGTCAAGACAATGTTAGCCCCGAGGAATTCCGCCAGAACTACCGCGACCACGCCAAGCTTGTTCAGCAGTTGCCGTCGGTCGAGCATTACCACATGAACTTCCCTACTGCTGAGGCAGAGGCTCCTTACGACGCTATTGTTGAGGTGTGGGTTCGTGACGCCGGGGCTTTTGAACAAGAAATGTCAGGTTCTGCAGGGCAGGCTGTCTTAGACCACGGGAGTACGTTCGTGAGAATGGGCGAGGTCGTCTCAATCTCAGTTGACGTTGAGGAGGCGTGGTAGCAAGACTGAGGGACAACAAAATCCACCCCTGCAATCTGAATACTTCAGCACCTTGCCTCGAATGATGGGATACCCAGCATAACAAGGCACTGCTCCTGACCTTGGGCAAGGTTTTTGCCGATGGTAAGGGATCCCTGCTGGCAGGTGGGTTAAAACGTTGTGGCAATTTGCTAAGGGGTGAATGCAATTATGTTTAGAGGTCAAGGTCTTGCAAAGCCCCAAGTTAAGTCTCTGGTTGGAGCGCTGGCCGTTATAGTGTCGGCCATGCTCGGATCACGGGCCTCCCCAATGCTCGGCTATATTTTCGCGTTGTCAGCACCTGTAATGATCATTGTCGTAATGCTGACGAATTCTATCTGGCCAACACAATCGAGAAAGGAAAACTCACTAGTATTCTCATTGTTTTGGGGGTTAATGATAGGAGCTATCATTCCCCATCTCGTCACCACTTTTTTGGAAGGTGGAGCGTCTGCGGTTTATAAAATTTTTATGTCAGAGCCATAACCAGGCGGTCAACCGGACGCCAAAAGCGATACGCTTCTGGTTCCTTCAACTGCGCTTCGGCACCAGTTATCATCACCGTTATGTTGCCAGCCATGATCAGGATAGATAGCTGACTTTTGGGATAAGGGATCCCTGGGGGGCTGGGCAATTAGGATCCTAGTGCTTCTAGGAATCATGGGTGACACAACATAACAAGGCACTGCACCCGACTGGATGTTACGCTTTACCCATCACTCAAGGTTGCGGCCAGCAAGTGAGTTCAGACGTTCGACCTCGCATAAGCACATTGGCTTGCTTGTTTTATACTTTTCTTTACTGTGCGTACCAATACATTCTCTATCTTTTGCACAAGAGTCGCTTCCATCACCTGCTCTAATATCTAAAGCGATCGGACTAGAGACTTTGAGAATTCCACCTTATGTCGCACGTTTTGGACGTTCAGATCCAATCATTGTTGTTGTCGGAGAGAACACCTTTACAGAGCTAACTGACTATGTTGTTCCTTTTGGCGTATTCAGCGAATCGGGCGTAACTCAGGTCTTTGCCCTTGCCACAAAAGCTGGTCCCATGCAAATGTTTCCAGCATTGAGGATACAACCGCAAAAAACAACTAGCGAATTTGATATAGATTTTCCGCAAGGAGCAGACTATGTTATTGTTCCGGCGGTACATAAACCCAACGATCCGGATTTAATACAATGGGTGTTGTCTCAGGCAAAGAAAGGGGCAACGATCGTTGGAATCTGCGATGGTGTGTGGGTTGTGGCAAATGGTGGACTTCTCACAGGTAGGCGTGCTGTTGGTCACTGGTTTTCATTCGATCGCCTGATAAAGCGTTTTCCTGAAACAACTTTTGTCAAAAATCGCCGCTATATCTCTGATGAACAAGTTATTACAACCACTGGAGTGACGGCTTCTGTGCCAGTTTCCATCGCTCTGATTGAAGCGATTGCAGGTCGATCACATGCAGCAGCAATCGCCCAATCACTGGGCATCCAAAACTGGAGCACATCCCACCCTAGTCAGGAGTTTCATCTTTCAGTCAACCATATATTCACAGCTGCAAAAAATTGGTTGTCGTTCTGGTCTCATGAGACTGTGGGAATACCGATTGCCAGCGGTATCGATGAAATCTCACTTGCACTAGTGTCCGATGCAATATCACGTACCTATCGTTCTAGTGCATACACTCTTGCTGCTTCAGTTAGCATGATCGAGACAAAGCATGGACTTCTTGTTATCCCAGATAGGACAACGCAACCGCCCAAGCGATCCGATAGAACCATTGAGTTGCCCATCTCAGGCTTGCGATCTGCTGAGTCACTGGATTGGTGCCTAAGCCATATTGCTACAATCTATGGCTCTGCTACATCTGCATTTGTTGCACTACAACTCGAATACCCTAAGCAATGAAGTTGCTAATGTGTTTCAGTGGTACATCGAGGCAACACGGTCGAACAAGTGCAATGCACCACAACTTAGGGGTATGATAATTGGCCGCTGAGTTTTTTGAGTCCGATAATTACAAACGTTATCGGAATCCCGCTGAGAGATGAGAAGGGATCCCTGAGTGTTGAAGATAACTAACCACCACACCTGACCTTGAGCTAGGTTTTTGCTGGTGGCGAGTGATCCCTGGTGGAAGGTGAGTTAAGACGTTGGGCTGCTTAGATTATCAGTTAGGGCAGTGCTTGAAACATGAAGTGGAGTTCAGAGTTAGGACATGTGAAACAGCTATGTTTTAAGGTTTTCTAGAAGGATTTTTATAAATGTTTGGAGGGTTGGGCTAGCAGCATTTTTTCGCCAAGCAGCAGCAAACTTGAAACGAATCGGGCATTTTCCCAAGGGTCTACACACCACGTTACTGCCAACCAGGAACTGCAACTGGCTAGAGACAAACGTAATTCCCATCCCTGTAGCAACCAGGCAGACTCGCGTCTGGAGAGAAATCGATTCTTTGACGATTTTGGGTTGGAACCCAGCTTCTTGGCAGACTTGAACCAAGCCATCGTAAAGAATAGGACCTTCTTGGCGTGGATGAATAATCAGTGGTTCGTTGGCGAAAGCCTCTAGGGGAATGCAGTCATACTTTAATAGAGGATGCTGTTGGGGCAGGACTGCCACAAATGTCTCTTCTAAAATTGGACATAACTCTATTCCACGAGCATCAATCGGCGGATGTAAAAAAGCAAGATCGATTTTGTTTTGGTTAAGCGCCATAACTTGCGCTTCCGTTGCAAGCTCTATCAGAGTGAGTTCGACGTTCGGGTAATCCTGGTGAAAGTCGCGGACTAGTTGAGGCAGTACTGTATGAACGGCTGTCTCGGTAAAACCAATCGTTAATTGTCCGACTTCTCCGCGATCGGTTCGTTGGGTCAGTTGAATTGCAGTTTGGGCTTGATTGAGAAGCTGCTGGGTTTGCTCAAAAAAGACTTGTCCGGCAGGAGTCAGTTGCACTGTGCGTTTGGTGCGGGCGAGTAGCTGTACGCCGAGTTCTTGTTCCAGGTTGGCAATCTGTTTACTCAAAGCAGGTTGAGTTATTTGCAGGCGATCGGCAGCTCTGCCAAAGTGTAATTCTTCAGCAACTGTGACGAAATAGTGCAACTGGCGCAGTTCCATTTTCAATAACTTTAGGTTATTAGTTTAATACCAAAAATGACTTGGACAATGATTATTGCTTTAGCTTAACCTGAACTGTAGAGAACAAAGTTAAAGATCAAGCCGGAGTCAGGCATCATGAAGTGGTTGCAATCAAAGTGGTGGAAGCGATCGCTCTGGGGGGGTGTCAGGAGTACTGCTGACACTGATCGGGTATGGGCTATTGCAACTCATTGAACCTGTCGGCATTGCGCCGATTTCATCCCAGTCTCCGACTCAATTTATGGGAAGAGCATTACTGGTTGCCTCAGATG
>JAAUUM010000269.1 GCA_012031565.1 Synechococcaceae cyanobacterium SM2_3_2 | reverse complement strand
TGTTGAGCAAAGTAACCACCAGACCCGGACGATCCCGATCCCGTCCTACACGGCTGGTGGCCTGAATATATTCGGAGGCGGTTTTGGGTTGACCTAGCACTACCATCAGCCCAAGGCGAATGATATCCAAACCGACAGAGATCATGTTGGTGGCCAGGGCCACGTCGAGCCGATCCTTCTCATGGAACGGCAAGGCTAGACGGCGCTTGGTGTTGGCGACTTTGTTGGTGGGGATCCGGGAGGTGAGTTCTTCGGGGTCGTCATCGATCTTGCGGTCAATGAAGGGACCGAGGGTCTCACCATAGCGACGCCGATTGCTGTAGTTGCGCAGCTGGGAGCTCACTTCATCTTCAATGATCCGGCGACTGCCTCCTAATTCCCGTAGTGAGTTGAAATAGCCCAGGAGGGTCATGTAGGGATCTGCTGGATTGGTTTTGTTTCGTGCTCCCTTTTGATCCATGTACTGCTTGTAGGCTGCGGACATGAGGGCTAAGTAGGATCTGAGGAGGACTACTTTAAGGCTGCGTCCCTGGGCCGCGACTCCCACATACAGGCGACCAGGTCGATCAAAGTCTGTTTTGGCGAAGAAGGAGTTGTGTCGGTCCGGCCCTGGTGGGGGGAAGATGTCCACATGGTTGCGACTAAAGAGCGCCTGGATCTGGCGACTGGCACGGCGAACGGTTGCGGTGGAGGCAATTACCTTGGGGCGAAGGGTTTTGCCCTCTTTCTCCTGACAACACAGGGTATCGATTGCGGTTTCGTACAGACCCACCATCGTTCCTAGGGGACCTGAGATCAGGTGCAGTTCATCTTGGATGATCAGGTCTGGAGGGGGTAAGGGGGCTTCCAGTGGCCGACCGGCTTTGGTGGCATCGCCTGGGCCATAGAATCCTTCGTTGGGATCAAAGTGGGTGACACGACCGAAGAGAGAGGCTGTCTGTCCCACCCAGGGCAGTCCTGCAAACTTATCGACGGTAGCGATCATGAAGCAGGGGATCCGTCTATAGATCGGTTCGTCTACGGCCAGGATGGGCAATGGGTTATGACTCCGAAAGCTGCAGCCGCGTCCCACACAGATCACCTTTAGGTTCTTGGGTGCGTCCTCGTTAGGATCCAGTTGAAAGGAGTTTTGAGTAAAGTCTGTTCCACACCAGGGACACTTCTCCAGGGGAATGGGGGACGGCTTAGCTTTGCTATGGGCTTTGTAAGCGCGGGTCTTCTCACGGGCGGAGTAAGGATCTTTGTCCCCCTTCTTACCCATGCGGTTGGGGGTGGCGCTCTGTCCAACCCAGAGGCCGATCTCAAAGGGCCAGGTGCCTAATAAGGTGGGGTTCTGTTGCCGCTCTAGCTCCAGGGCACAGATGAGGCGGGAGGCCCGCTCTAACTGATCCAAAGTGAGTAGCCGCAAGGTATAGCGCATCAATACACTCAAGCCTGCAGATTGGATCCCTGGATGCTTGAGGCGTCGCAGGACGAGGGTGAAGGCTGCCAGACCCAGATAAGCTTCGGTTTTTCCTCCACCTGTTGGGAAGAAGAGCAGATCCACTACCTCTCGATCGGAGTGGCTTGGATCGATGATGCCCGTCAGGTTGAGCAAGATGAATGCGATCTGGAAGGGTCTCCATTGAGGCGGATCGAAGCTCTCTGGAGACTGGCCTCTTTCCTGGCTGAGCTGTTGTCGTCTGGCCCGAGCGATGACTTTGTTAGCGATGCGAAAGGCGGTGAGGACATCTGGATCGGTGAGGGCATTGAGTCCTGCTTCGATCCGGTTACTGGCTCGGGTGGCTCGGTGAAGGAGATCGTCTGCGGCAGGGACAAACTGAGGATCCAGAGGGGTTTGCTGCTGATCTTGAAGCCAGTTGCGATAGTCGGTGACGATGGGGCCGAGTCGTTCTTGAATGGTGGCTGCATCGGGGGCCTCAGATAGGGCTTCCATCCCCAGTTGGACGTTGGGCATGGGGGTAGGTTCCACCCTAGGGACTTCGGAGGTGGGGATCCAGGTGGTGCAGACTTCAGTGCAACGTCCATCCTCTAGAGTCTTGGCCAGAGCTGAAACGTTGTGGCCAACGGCGTACTCGTAGTCGTTCCGGTACTGCAGGCTAGCGACGGCCTCGTCCCAATCATGACTGTTCTCTCCACGCGGATCCCGACGAGGTTGGAATCCTTCAGGGCAGTGGATGTTCAGGTGAGCTTGGAAGCAGAAGTCGCAATCTTTGTTTTGGGTGTGGCTGGGTCGGTAGTTGACCAAGAAGATAGAAACGGATCGGGTGCCTTCTGGGAATCGACTGGAAAGAACAGGGCGACAGTTGACCACCAGAGTGAGACCACTGCCACCAGGGATGTCATGGCCCAGAGGTTCGTCGGTGTCTCGGAGCGGGATCGGCAGGGTGGCAGACTGAGGGATCCGTTTCCAGTGTTCAGGCTTGCGTTTTTCCTCTTTGGGTTTCTCTGGAGGATCGTCTTCGGAGATAGCCTTAAGCTCTGGGGGTCTATCGGTTGGTTCAGATGGCTGATCCAGCTCTATAGGTAGGTAGTCACCCCAGGTGATCGTGACGGTGAGGGATTGGGTGGCGGCAGTGATCAGGAAGCTCAGTCCCATGGAGGAGGGGAACCAGGCTTTGCGAGCGGTGGCGGCCTCCGGGATCTGGTTGTCCTCACTGGTCTCTGTTTCCGCCAAGGCTTCCAGCTGTTCGTCGGCAGTGTCGTCGGATCGGACATCGGAAGGGGCACCAAAGGGGACGAGAAAGCCACTGAGATACCACTTGGAGGGGGCCTGAGTGAGAATCTCGGTGGCGTTGGTGGTGTCCTCTGGGGTAGGGCCGATCAGATCGAGCTGTAGGGCATCCACTAGGGCGGTGCGGATCTGGGCGGATGGGTTGGTCATGGCGGCCCTAAATCTCATAACACAACTCCCTGAGTATAGAGACCGAAATAGTCAATCCCTGTTGCAAAAGAGTTTCTAGATAATCGTCTATCGATTTCGGTGGATTCTTCAGACGTTCCCTAACAGTTTCTGCCGCATGCGCAACTTTGAGTGGCTTTAAGTCAATCAGATTAGAGACAAAATCATCCGGATGTTGAGTTTCGATTCCATAAGAACCCAGAACATCGGCGGGAAAATCGTTCAGGTTAGTTGTTACAATCACATCAACGTTTCCCTTGATCGCAGCCGCAAACACATGGCGATCGTCTGGATCAGGGAGCGTCAAGGAGGGGATAAGACCTTCATAGTCTGAGATGAGACAGTCGCGCACATGACTATTCATCATTTCTTTGGTTCGGGTCAGCTGCTCTAGAGTCAGGTTGGGGCGATTTTTGAGGACGTTTCGGATCCATTCATCGTGGATTTTCTCTGTCCATTTAGCTCGGAAAAGGTCGGTCAACGCCAGTTGCATGAGAAGGTCTCGCAGCGGCGCTGGATATAATACACAGGCATCGTAGAGAGCTGTGTAGTTTGAGGGCATCCTAATAACCCATGCCGAGTTCTTGGGCTTGAGAGACCAATTCTTCTAGAGATTGAGATCTAGCCTCATCGGTCTTACGTTTGTAATCCATCAGATCTTGGAAGCGGACTCGGCGATGCTTGCCCACGGTACGGTAGGAGATTTCACCGGATTCAAGCAGCTTGATCAGGAAGGGTCGTGAGACGTTGAGGACATCGGCAGCTTCTTGAGTGGTGAGTTCGGCATGAATGGGGATGAGAGTGACAGCGTTACCCTGCGCCATCTGGGTCAAGATATCGACTAGAAGATGGAATGCACTCGCAGGGATCTCTACAGCCTGTTCACTGCCATCTGCTTCGATGACCTTGAGTTGGCGGGTGGATCCTGGATGGAGATGAGAAGCTAGGATCCGGCTACTCTCCTGGGACAGTTGTGCTTCAGACTCAGTGGGTAACTGGATCCTGTCAGTTGAGAGCACCATAGGGATCTCCTTGTTCTTGCTTATGTCACTAGCATAGAGCCTATTCGAAACAGACGCAATAGACGAAACGTTCGAAAACAGAGGAGGTAAGAAGTTCTCCTAGTCTAGGCCAGGGATCTCAGGGGTCTCGGCCTGTTTGGATTTGCGAGAGGATCCTTTGGTTTTCCCTTTGGATCTGGTCTTGGCTTTAGATCCCCCCAGGATCTCTTCTTGATGACGCAGCTGGTTGAGATCGAGGAGGCGGGCGAGGACTTCGTCGTGGATCGCTTCGGGACCAGCGGTAGCGCCAGGGGAGTTTACGTTT
>JAAUUM010000268.1 GCA_012031565.1 Synechococcaceae cyanobacterium SM2_3_2 | reverse complement strand
CAGAGTGAGCAGGCGGACTTTGCTCTATTACCTCAACGGGCCTTTATTCCTGCTGGCACGGTGTATCGCTTCAAGCAGGATCCACCGCCTCCCAAGCAGTTACTGGGCAACCCATGTGCTCAGACCGAAACCTTCGAATCTTTGAATTACGGAACACTTTTATGGGGATCATGACATGTTGACCAATCTGACTTATTTGTATCTGCTCTCCCCTTTACACACAGGGGGTACAACTCAAGAGGGCAATTTGCTGGGGATTGCTCGTGAGTCTCATACAACCTTTCCTTATATTCCTTCCAGTTCTATTCGAGGACGTTTGCGAGCAAGCTTCACCAATCAGGAAGAAAAATATCAACTTTTTGGTAATGAGATCGAGTCAGGTGAGTCCCTCACTCAGGGAGATCTATGGATCGGGGATGGCTCTATTCTCTGGCTCCCTATCCCTTCCCTCAGTCATGGGGTGATCTGGATCAGTTGTCCTCTGCTACTGCAACGTTGGGCTCGTTTTCAATACCCTGATTTAACTCTCCCTCCACCCAATCAAACAAATTTGGATGTGAGCAAATCTATCTATCTTAAGGATGCTATTTTCAAGCCAGGTGATCTTCAAACCTGGAATGACTACCAGCAATGGATCCCTCATCACTCCACAACAAGCTTAATCACTCGAGTTCTAGTTCTTTCTGATCGTGACTGTGCGACTTTGATCCAGATGGGGTTGTGGCGACAGGTGAGAGTAAAACTGAGCGAGCATAAATCCGTTGAGAAGGGAAGCTTTCGTTACGAAGAGGCTATCCCTCCCGATACCCTGATGTTTTTCCCCTGGGGAACAACCACTCAGGCAAATGGAACTTCAGCCGACTCTCGAACCCAACTCCAGGAGTTTCTGACCCAACAAGAGATCCTGCAGATCGGAGGTCAGGAGAGTCTGGGTCGGGGATTCGTTCAAGCATTCAGCACACAAGGAGCGGCGTCATGATGGCCTTCGATCCACGCACATTAGCAACCCCTGTCTATGAGTCTCTTAATCAGTTGTGCCAGAGCCCCCAGACCAATGAGACGCGGCTCAAAGAGCAGAAGAAGCAGGCCGTCGAGCTTTACACCTATCTTTCAACCTGGGGCCTCTTGCGGCTCAAGGCTGAGGAGTTTGCCCTCAGTAAAGAAGGACACAAAGAGATCGTCCGAGTGTTCTTCGACTGCCTGGAGACGCTATCCACAGTGGCATCCCTGAGTGGGAGCCAGGGGCTGGTGACCTTAAAGAATCTCACAGCAGAGGAATACCTTGGCCTTTCAGGATTAGGGCTAGCTCTAGCTCAAGAATTTAGCTTCTGGGCTACTGCGGTCTATGTCGGTATTGAAGTGGACGATTAACGTTATTAGGAAGATAGAATGCCCCTCAAAGACCTAACCAACCAGGCAGACAGCCGTTAGCTCGTCCCCCTCGCCCTGGTAAACCTCAACAACCGGATCGGCCCTCTGCTGCTAACCGAGACAGACTCACCCGTGCTGGAGATCCTCCTCATCGTGGGGGTGGCCGAAGTGGGAATGGGAATCGTGGAGGGGGGGGGTGATCCTAATCAACCTCGTGAACCTTCTCCTTGGTTGGAGCATCCTGTTGATCCATCTCCCACGCCCGATCCAACAACGGGTTTCATTGAATATCTTCGATGGATGCGGCCTCCCGAAGGCCCCTATAAAGATGGCACCAAGGTAGATCTGATTCACAAGGCAGAGAATGGAGCCGACTACCAGGCGCGCTTAGGGGTTTTGAATGAGCGAACCCGCAAGATTGCAGGACCGGGAAACACCTTCGAGGTTACCTGTCCTTGGCGGATCCGTGTGGGAGGTGCTAAAGGCCCCGAATCTATGCTGCTCCCGGCTTTTGATGCCCTGGGGATCCCTTACATTCCCTCTAGCACCTTGCGAGGGGTAGCTCGAACACAGGCTATGCGAGAGTTCATGACTCAAGGTCTGGAATGGAAAGAAGCTGATCTGGCAGTTGCTCCCTATTTTGGCCACTTGGACGCTCCTGCATCTCAAGATCGAGTAGGTAAAATCATTTTCCTGGATGCTTATCCATCCCCAGCTTCCAAGTCAGGTGGGCTCACGGTCGATATCGCCAATAGCATCTGGAGATGGGATGACCTGGAATATAATCCAAATCCCAATACCTTCTTTTCGCTAACACAGTCAACATTTATCATCGGGATCCGTTTGGTTCACCCAGATCAAAAGGAAGCGCTCGAAAAAGTCAAGAAATGGCTGATCAAAGGTCTCCAGGAAGGGATTGGATCTCAGGCGAATAGTGGATATGGTCAACTACTCTCTCCTGAACAGAAACCTGAAAAAGGTTTTCTAGAGGTCGAGTTTACCCTAGAAGGACAGTTGATCCATGGCCGACAATTATTCACTAATTGGAGATGGAATGAAAGGCGGCAGGAATATCAACATCGAGGTCAGCCTGATGCTGAAGTGAGACCTGTAGCTTTCAAGAATATGCTTAGATACTGGTTTCGATCCCTTTCTCTAGGTGTTCTTCCGAGAGATCAAGTCAAAAACCTGGAAGCGAAGCTGTTTGGATTTCTGGATCCACAATTACAGGGAGCCATCAAAATTCAGGTGCTGGATGGGAAAGTAGTTCAGAGAGAAGCCAGACCTACTCGTGAGGGTAAAAGAGATAAGTGCGGAGAGCAAGAGGGGACTTTAGTTTTAAAGTTCTCTCAGGAAGCAGATGAGAAAGAGCAAGAGATACTGGCTGATTTACTCAAACACTTGACCTGGTTGCTTTTTCATTTGGGAGGGATTGGTCAGGGCGCCCGCCGCCCTTGCTATTCTCGCAATCGTGGGCGAGAGGAAGATCGTGCTCCATGGTGGAGAGGTTCAACACTGATCTCCCAATCGGAAAGCTCTTTGTGGGGTCTACCTCAAACTATTCCAGAATTTGGCAACATCTTTCGGAGACACTTGCAATCATTTCACAGTGCATTGGCTGAACTTGCAACACCTCGGCCAGTAGGATTGGCTAATCCGCTGATTGTAGAACAGGCCACAAGAGAATCCTGGGTAGACGCAGTAGATGCTAACTGTAGGATCGTGATCTGTGGTGGAAATGAGACCTTCGGCAAACCCTTTGCGCTTTCTGTCTTACATGATGAGATGTTTAAGCGAAATGGAACCTATGATGGATACCTCTGTGGTCAGGTTCAAGGAAACAGAGTGCGCCCATCTCCTGTTTGGGTTTGTGATCTGGATGGTTATCAAGTGGTCACGGTATTTGGAGCCAGCTCAGATCCTCGTCGCGCTTTCCTTCAAGAACTTCGCCAGAGAGCCGATGGTGAATTCCTTTCAATCTGGCCGATGCGTCAGTAGACAAACTATGTTTGAAGCATGAATGTCAATCTTTCAGCCCAGATCGTTGAGTGAATGCTTAGTAAAGTTTCAACGGGTTCTAGGATGCTCACCACTGCCACTCGCCAAAACATCCACGAACAAAGGGTGATCTTCCACCACCTCACCTGGGATCCCTACCAGCGGATCCTAAAAGCCCTGGGAGAACACCGCTCCTCTCGTTTAATCTACGACCAGGGCACTCTGGAGATCACCAAGCCCCTCGAAGAACATGAATTCTTTGTCAGGATGATTGATCTCCTGGTGCGTATCCTGGCAACTACATGGATTGGCCAAATCAAAACCATGGGATCCACTGCCTTGGACTATCCCAACTTGGCTCGTGGGGCAGAGCCTGATAATACCTACTACTTACAAACCTAACCCAAGGTGAAAGGCCGCACTGTTGATCTTACCCAGGATCCTACCCCCCGATTTAGTCGTGGAAGTTGACATTACTCACAGTGATATCAATAAGCTAGCGCTCTACGCTGCTATAGGGATCCATGAGTTTTGGCGATTCAATGGTGCGGAGTTGTGGATTTATCAACTCACTACCCAAGGCTATTAGGAGGTAGAGATCAGCCCTAGTTTCCCTGGCTTTCCCAAGAGCAGACTCTACCAATTCTTGACTGAGTCAAGGGAGGATGAAATCCAAGCTGAACGCAACCTACGCAACTGGATCCTGGAGAACAAGACATGATTGCGCACCCTTACCCGAAAATCCCTCCACAGGACTACCTAACTCAAGAGCGACAAGCCGAGTGCAAGAGCGAATACATTGATGGTGATGTCGTGGCCATGACCGGGGCTAGCCGTCAACACAACCTGATCGCTGGAAACATCTTCGCC
>JAAUUM010000267.1 GCA_012031565.1 Synechococcaceae cyanobacterium SM2_3_2 | reverse complement strand
CTGCTGAGACGCCTTATCCCTGAGAGATCCCGGCTTCGGGGGCAAGGTTCCCCTCAAATACAGGCGATTGTTACGAAGCAAGATGGACAAACCCACATTGGCAGACTTAAGCCGACCGTTGGCTTGAGCGATCCGCTCCTGTGTAGCTTTGGTGATGCTGTCCACTTGCTCAATCCTTCACTGCCAGCTTCACTAAAATAATAGGCTGATCCGGCAAAAAGTGACCCTATCTGTCCCAGTCGTGAAGATGGCGCGAGGTGGCCCTCAAAAGCCAGAAGCCCCACTCCACAAGGGAAAGGGCTTCTGGTAAGGGTTTGGTAGAAATGGCTCAGGCGTGATTTGAACACGCGACCAAGGGCTTATGAGTCCCGTGATGACACAGCTTTATTCCTTACTGTGCAAGCATTTCAGAGATTAAAGAATGAGCTGAACTAAAATTAGGACTAGATTCTGTGAGGGATTCAATGCACACGATATCTGCGACAAAGAGCGACAGTCTAAAACAAGTTAATCAAGCTAATCATCGCCTTAAGACTTCGAAAGTTGGGATCCATATTGAGCAGGTGGGCAATCGATTGGTATTGCGGGCGACCCTGCCTCCGAAGCCGGGATCCAATCGAGGTAAACCCTTTCAACAGCGGATCTATTTGGGGGTGCAGGCTAACTCAGCTGGGCTGAGGGTAGCTGAGGCCAAAGCCAGAGAGATGAGTGCCCAGATTGCTTTGGGGACATTTAGCTGGGATCCCTATCTGGGTGAGGATCCAGAGCAGTCTAAGCCCGTGAGGTTGACCACTCTCAAGCTGTGGGACAAGTTCACTGAGTACAAGACTCCCAGTTTGCAGGAGACGACCCTCAGAAGTACATTCGCCAAGACCCGAAATAAGGTGGTGCGCTATGGCCAGTGTATTTCTACTCGCATGGATGCGATTTATTTTCGGGATTGGCTCTTGCTGGAATGTCAACCTGTGACTGCTAAGAAATATCTGACTCAGCTGAATGCTTGTTTCAATTGGGCGGTCGCCTGTGAATTGGTTCAAGTCAATCCATTCTTGGGTCTCGCTCGTGAACTCAAGGCTCGCTCGGGTTCAGATCCAGATCCGTTTACCCATGATGAGGTAAATCAGATTTTAGATGCCTTTAGCTCTGACCGTTACTACAGCTACTATTTACCCTATGTGAATTTTCTTTTGCTAACAGGAGCACGACCGGAAGAAGGGGTGGGTCTACTTTGGAAACATATTCGTTTCGATAGGGGAGAAATCCTGTTTTCGGAAGCAGTGGAAACGTCTTTTAATGTGCGTAAAAATATCAAAATCCATGAGTCACGAGTCTTTCCTCTCAATCAAGAATTGCTGAGGTTGCTGGAACCGTTGCGGGCGGAGCGGGGGGATTCCCAAGAGCCGGTGTTTCTCAGCAAGGAGGGCAAGCAGCTGAATCACGGCAATTTCACCCGGCGGGCTTGGCATGGGATCACTAACCGTCATGGCAAGTGGATCCCTGGGCTGGTGATGCGCTTGGCGGATGAGGGCAAGATTCATCATTACCGGGAGCCGTATGCGATGCGGGATACCTTCATCACCCATTGTCTGGAGCAGGGGTTGAGTGTGGTGTGGGTGGGCAATAGCCCGGAGGTGATTTATCGTCACTATGCGGGGCTGGTCAATCAGGTGCCTGTGCCAGAATTGGGCTTTGGGATTCCTCAATCGGGAGATAAACGATGAAGGCGGTACAGGTGGAGATTCCCTTTGAGGTGCTGTTGGAAGCAGTGTCTCGGCTGGAGGATGACCAGAAACGACTGCTGTATGGGTGGTTGGGCAACCACTTGGGGGAGCAATGTGATGCTCTCCCTCGGCATCTGGCGGTGCAGCAACTGGGGCAGACGGTGGAGAAGATTTTGACGGCAACCGGGATGTCGGAGGATGAGTTGGTGGAGCAGCTTTGGGCTGAGTAAGAGCTGTGAGAGTGGTGGTGGATGCCAGTGTGTTGGTGGGGGAGTTGTTGCGGCAGCGGGGGCGCGCCTTGTTGGTCAACAACGGCCTAGAGGTTTTTGGCGCTGAGCAGGTGATGTCGGAGACGCGCTATGAGATGCGGCGACGGCTAGGGCGGATGACCCGGCTGACTCAAGACCAACAACAGAGTTTGTTGGGGGGATTGTGAGCAGGTATTGAGAGCCAGTGTGGTGGAGTGTTTGGAGAAGGAGTACGGCCTTTGGGAGGGGATTGCGCGAGAGCGAGTCCCTAGAGATCCGAACGATTGGCCGACGGTGCCTTGGCTTTGAGACTGGGGGCGGATATTTGGACGCAGGATGCAGATTTTCTGGGTTGTGGGATCCCGACTTGGACGACGGAGACGTTGATGGTGCATCTGGAGCGGGGGGACTAAGTTCTGTTTTCGAGGGGGATCTCAAAGAAGGCGGCACAGTTGCGCAGATGCCAGCGGTAGTCAGGGCGTTTGGCTTGAGGGGAGCTGATGATGCGGTAGTGTTTGCCGATGGTGAAGCAGCCCTCGTTGCGGCGGCGGTAAAGGGTGTGGCGAGAGATGGAGAGGGCATTGAGGAGGACGGGGGTGGGTACCCAGTCGGAGGTGGGTAGGTCACGTTTTTTCATGATGGTTTGGGTTGTGAGGATAGGGTTAGAGCCAGCCGCGCTGGTGCATGGCGTGGAGGAGAAGGCCGTAGGCTTGCAGACAGTCGGAGTCCTGGGATCCCGTGGTAAGACAGATTTTGCGTAGTCCGGCAAGAAGACGATAGGCAACCCGGATATTTCCACCACCTCTTTGGATGGCTTGTTGGTAGGTAGCAACGTGCTTGATGGCATAGGGACTCATATGGTTATGTCCTTTTCCTGAGGTGATGAATAGGGATGTCGTAGGGATGGATCCACTTGTCGGCTTGGACAGTGGCGGTGTCGTTAGAGATAGAGACGACCGTGAGGGGTTTGCCCCAACAGGTGACATTCATCGCTCCAGGGGGGCCGACATAACGACAGAGATCCCCGGTTCTGAGATGGGGTTTGTAGGGAGCGGGACTCCTGGCTTTGGGAGGTGGGGAAAAGATGATGCTGGGGCAGATCTGCAAAGGGATCCCCCAGGTGTAGTCGGGGTGTTGCTGTTCTAATCGGCTCCAGGCCACAAGGGTTTGGGTAGGAAAGTCAGATTGCCAGACTTGGGCCATCTGAACGAACTGCCACAGGTATTTATGGATGGCTTGGTAAATGGTGTCCACCTCAATCTCAAACTCAGGATTCGTGGAGGATTCGTGGGTGATGGTGGCTTGGTCAATTTGAGTGATGGTGGGGATGGGTACTTCTTGTAGACCGCAGGTCGTTCCTGATAACTCGCTGGTTTCTGGAGTGGGGGCTGACTCAGGTACTGGTTTGGGTTGTAGACCGCAGGTCGTTCCTGGGGATCTGGGGAACTGGATCCCACCGAGGGGGTCTTTCAGAAGAGATTCCAGTTGCTCACCCTTCTTGGGGATAGCACCAGAAATAGGGATCCCTTGGAGCGAGTCAGAGCCACATAGAGAAGGTTGTGTTCCTGCTGGATTTGCCAGTCCTTCTCGGCCAGGAAAGTAGCGGGCATAGAGTCAGTCTTGAGCAGAAATACTCGGTCGGCTTCATCCCCTTTGGCCCGGTGAATCGTGGCCAGGATGACATGGGAGGTGAGGGGAGCCTCATCATCGAAGAGCCGTTCTATCCGTCGGCAGAAATCATCGAAACGTTGGCACTGGGATCCAAAAGCATCGAAGCAGTATTCCAGAGCTAGAGAGCGGTCGAGGATGGATTCGATGGCAGAGGTTTTGCCATCTTTCTCGTAGATTGCCACCTTGCGCTGAACATGGGCACGGAGAGCGGGCAGGAAGGTATCGGGGAAAGCATGCGACAAGTCGCCGCTGGCGCGAACGGCTACAGTTTTGGCCAGAGTAACCAGCATGGAGCAAAGGTCACGGCCCCGAACTTTGGCCGGGATCCCTGAGTGGATCACCAACTTGAGACACAAGCCGATGAGGGGAGCAGTGAAGCGACAGAGGATCAGATCTCCCGGTCGGGTGCGGTGCTTGATGTCGGTAGGAGAGAGCACTTCCAGATGACCTTGGGCAGCATCGGGAGCAGCTTCCAGTTGTGGGACAAGTTTTCGGGCGAGTGCAACATGGGACTGGGGACAGCGATAGGTGATGCTGAGGGGGAAAACGGTGGGATAGATGGCCTCTTGGATCCGTGTCCAGGATTGGTCGTCTGAGCCTGCAAAGCCGAATATCGCTTGTTGGGGATCCCCGA
>JAAUUM010000266.1 GCA_012031565.1 Synechococcaceae cyanobacterium SM2_3_2 | reverse complement strand
ACAATGCTGAGGTCGGAGTAAAACTGGCGAATCCGGCCTTCGGTAGAGTAATCGATCCAAAGCGGTTGACTTTGATCTGCCACTGGGGGGGGCGAGCCAGATCCCCCGACATGATCAGGTTTTGGATCGGAACGGTTGACCCGACCGGGATCATTTCCTGTGCCTTAAAACCGGAGATGGATCCCCAGATTGCCCCCAGCAAAATCAAAATCATGCTGAAGTGAACGATGATCGGGCCGATGCGTCCCATCAAGCCTGTGCGGGCATAGAGATGCTCCCCCTCCACAAAAACGAGATAGCGTTTCTGCTCTAGTCGTTTTGCCAAATCTGCGATGGTTAACGAGGGATGGATCCCACTCAGGGCAAGTTTGCGAAAACTTTGGGGCTTGGTGTAATGGCTCCAGCGGCGGGAGACCTTGAGCAGGGGCCATTGCCGGGTGAAGGTACAGGCCATCAGGCTGGATCCAAACAGGATCAAGATCGCCAAAAACCAGGGGGTACGATAGACATGATTCAGTCCGGTGGATAAAATTACTCGCCAGGACAAAAAGCCAAATAAGGCGGGATCCTCGGGATAGTTGCTCTGATAAAAGCCTAGCGTTTCTTCCTGCTCGATCACGGTACCTGTGGCGCTGGCCACCGCAATCACCAACAAAAGAGCAATCGCCAACCGCAGATCCGCCAGTAACGGCAGCAGATCATGCCGCCAATATCGTTTTAGAGCCTTCAGCATCTCAAGCCATCAACCGCGAAAAAACTGTTAACGAGCCAAATCCCACCAGCAGGATCCCGGCTGCTGTGGTCACCCAACCCGACCATTGCCGCAAAGCCAGTAGCTTTTTGATCGTAGAGGTGAAGATGCCCGCCATGATCAAGGGAGTTACCAGACCTACCGCATAGGCCAACAAGAGACCTGCCCCCACCCAAGGATGGCCCGCTGTTGAGACCCAGCCCAGCAGCGCCACCAAAACAGGGGTACTACAAGGGGAGGCCACCAGCCCAAACGTCAGACCCAGAGCCAAAGAGCGGATTCCCTGCGGCCACTGCTCTGGGATCGGTAGACGACTGGCCAGATCAGGAAAGCGTATGGGCAAGAGCTGCAACAGATTGAGTCCCATCACCACCGCTAGGGATCCCATCAACAGGGGCCAGATGCCGCCAGCCTGTTGGCCATAGACTTGACCCAATAGGGCGGATCCCAATCCCAATCCCGTCAGGGTGATGGCAACGCCGAGGGCAAACAGGCTGGATTGGATCCAGGCCCGAGATGGCTCCTGGTCGGCTGAAGAAGTGCCATAACCGCCGATATAGCCCACGGTGATCGGCAACATCGACAACATACACGGCGATAGGCTGGTCAGTAAACCTGCGACCCCAATCACCGCCACACTGGCCCAAGAGAGTTGCTGGAGTTGATTCTCAACCAAATGGGTGGCCCATTGCTCCAGATGATAGAGCCAGAGCTGCCACGATTCGAGCATGACGGGATCCTGTGCGACGAGCTGCTCTTTGAGTCTAGCTTGGTGGTCTCCTGTTCTAGCCATCGGGATCCCGGTTTGGGATTCAGCTTGTGCCTTGTCTCGCAAGGGTGGCAAGATAAGAGTCTGCAATCTTTGGAGAGGTGGCAGAGTGGTTGAATGCGGCAGTCTCGAAAACTGCTATGGCGGCAACGTCATCGAGGGTTCAAATCCCTCCCTCTCCGTCTGGTTGCCTTATCTGGCCGCTTTATTTTCGCCTTATTTCGGGTAGAACCCGTTGACTTGGCCAAGCTGGCCTCTGTTTTTGCCAATCAGGCTTAGAAGAATTGCATTCAAGAAAGCTTGCCAAAGCTTACCAAGGCTGTAGCAAGTAAGACAAAAAACTTGAGTTTAGAAAACATTACAATGATAGCACTACCAAAGAAAGTATATCTATTACTGCAACGGTATTAGTCTGTGTTTCTCTATCATTAGGGCTTTCTAAACCAGCCCTTTTTCCAGAAAATATATACCTCAGCTCCTGCAATTAAAACCATCAACAGTAAAGATAGCGGATAGCCCCAATACCAATTCAACTCCGGCATATTGAGCGGGGATCGGTCGGGGTTAAAGTTCATGCCATAGACTCCCGCCACAAAAGTGAGGGGGATAAAAATAGCAGAGATCACCGTCAACACCTGCATGATCTCATTCATGCGATTGCTGACTGCTGATAGATAAACCTCCATCAAACTGCTGGCTAACTCCCGATAGGTTTCCACCATATCCAGCAGTTGAATGATGTGGTCATAACAATCTCGTAGATAGATTCTCACCTCCGGACTAATTAAGATATTGCCATTACGAATCAAGGCATTGGTCAGATCGCGATGAGGCCAAATCACCCGCCGTAGCGATAATAAATCACGCTTGAGTTGATGAACTTTATCCAAAGTTTGAGGGGTGGGATTAAGAATCACCTCGTCTTCAAGCTCTTCAATCCGTTCGCCAAACTCTTCGAGAACGGGAAAAAATGAGTCAATAATCGTATCCAGCAGGGCATAGACCAAATAATCAGTGCTCTGCTGAGAAATGACACCTTTTTGGGTCTTGATCCGATCCCGAATCGGCTGAAAGGGATCCAACGCCGGATCCTCTTGCATCGTCAGGAGATACTGCCGCCCCATAATCAGACTGATTTGGCTGAAGGTCAGCTCCTCCCCCTTGAGGGATCCCCGCCGACAGATCAAGATCAGCTGCTGATCGTACTCCTCCACTTTGGGCCGTTGGGGGACATTGACCACATCTTCTAAGGCCAGTGGGTGTAAGCCAAACACCTGACCGACTTGCTGCAAAATGTGTTCGCTTCCCAGCCCTTGCAGATCAATCCAGGTGGTGGAGGGGGATGCCAAAAAGGGCGTACATTCTTGCACCGAGAGGATGGGTCGTTCCAGTGCCTGCTGGTGGTTGTAATCTAAGAGGGTGATGCGCGGCTGAGGAGCATCGGGGTTGATGTCCAAGGTGCCGGGCATATCCCCCGGATCGTCGTAGTAATAATCCACATAGGAGTCATCCTCATCATCTGGCACGATGGCAAGGGGTTGTGGCTTCCAATGGGCAGTTGACATAAGGATCCCCGATCCCGCTACCGGGCCAAGAAAGGTGCCCTCTAATCTTGCATCAGGATCGCGGGGGAAACTCAGATTAGGACTCGATGGCAGCAATGCTAGCTAGGGGATCAACATAGCATATCCCTACTGAGGGCGTGTCTCAATGGCCCGCCATTTTTTGACCGATGGTGGCCAGATCCGCTTCGGCAATGGGGGCTTCATAGGTGAGGTGGCCTTCGCTAATCACCACCAGCCGATCCACCAGTTTGAGCAGCTCATCGAGATCTTCGCTGACCAACAGCACAGCAACGCCGCGATTACGGGCCTGGATCACTTGGTCATGAATGTAGTCCACTGCCGAAAAGTCGAGACCAAAACAAGGATTGGCGGCGATCAACAGTTTGATATCGGGTGAAGACAACTCCCGTGCCAAGACTGCCCGTTGCACATTGCCCCCAGACAAATTGCCGATGGGGGTTTCGGGGGAAGGGGTCTTAACCTTGAATTGGGTGATCAGGGTGCGGGCCGCTTGGCGAATAGCGTTCAACACCAGCATGAATGCTTGGGCTTGGGGAGGCTTATCGAAGGTGCGGAGGGCCATATTCTCGGCCACGCTCATGTGGGGCACACAGGCATTACGTAGGGGTTCTTCCGGTAAGACAAACACCTGATGGCGGGCCATTTCGGCGCGGGTGGCTGCATAGGGATCCCCGTTCACCAGCACCTGACCGCCAGTGGCAGGCCGCTGTCCTGCTAAGACCTCCACCAATTCCCGTTGGCCATTGCCACTCACCCCCGCGATGCCGACAATCTCGCCGCTGTGAACCACCAGATCGATGCCCCCTACCGCCTCCAGTCCATTGTCTTTGTTGGCCCGGATCCCTTTGATTTGCAGCACGGGAGCGGGTTCATGGCCATCATGCTTGAGCACAGGGGTGGGTTCTTTACGTTCCCCCAACATCATGGCGGCCATATCGGGCACCGTTAGATCTTTGACCAAGCCAGATCCGGCAAAGTGCCCTTTGCGTAGAACCGTTACTTCGTCACAAAAGGTCATCACTTCTCGAAATTGTGGCTGATCATCAGCACGCTGAGATGTCCGGCAGAAACCTCATCTCGCAACAGGCCCAAATCTCATCCGCTCTGAAGGAGTTAGCACAGAAGTAGGCTCATCCAAATCAGGATTCGGTTCTTGAGATAGAGCTGTTTAATAATCTTCTA
>JAAUUM010000042.1 GCA_012031565.1 Synechococcaceae cyanobacterium SM2_3_2 | reverse complement strand
CCCCTGTTCATGGGACGCAGCGGCCATGTCAATCAAGATATTCCCGCCGCCATTGCCGAAGTGACCCGACACCGGATCCATCTCACCCCCGCCCTCGGCCAACATCCCGCCCTCCAGCATCTCCTCACCCAGCGCATCGCCGCCCACCCTGCCATCGACGGCTGGATCCTGTGGGCACACGGCAGTCGATCCGGAGATTTTGCCCCCCGATTCTCCCGTCAGGTGGCCCAAATGGCTCAGCCAGGGATCCCGATGCTACCGGCTTTTTATGTCAATCAACCCGATTTGAGCACCCAATTGGATGTCTTGATCGCTCAGGGTTGCCAACAGATCGGGATCCTACCCCTGTTGCTTTTTCCTGGTGGATTGATCGACCAACTGGAGGCGATTGCCCAGACCAAACGTAGCTGCAAAATTGGGATCAGCGTCTTGCCCTATCTAGCAGCGGATCCGGGCTTGGTGGAAGTGGTTCGGGCTGTGGCCCAAGAGAGACTGGGATCCCGCTCGTTAAGCATGGGCTAAAATCGCCGCTATCGGACTCTCTGAGATCCAGGATCCCAATGACAGAAGAAAAATGACAGAAGAAGAACGTTTTAACAAACTTGCCGATGCCATTGAGCGGGTCGCTGACGCTAGTACAGCTGGGATCCAAATGCTGACTCAGGCTCAGTTGGCCACTCAGCAACAAATGGGACTAATGGCCACGGAGATCATTAGACTAGGGCAGCGAGTAGATCAAGTTGTTACTCAACAAGCGGCCATGCAGGAGCGGCAAGCCGAGCAGGATCAACGATTTGATGTGCTCCTCGGTGAAATTCGGCATATTGTTCAGCGACTCGACGAAGGATCCAATCTTGGGTAGCACTAATTTTTCTAAGGAGACTTGCCATGTCGGAAGAGGAACGTTTTAACAAACTTGCCGATGCCATTGAACGGGTAGCCGATGCCAGCACAGTCGGGATCCGAGGCTTGCAGGAGGGTTTGCACACCTTGACCCAAGCCCAACTGGGTACTCAGTACCAAATGGGTTTGATAGCAGCCGAGATCATCCGTCTGGGGCAGCGAGTAGATCAGGTTGTAACTCAACAAGCGGCTATGCAAGCTCAACAAGCGGCCATGCAGGAGCGGCAAGCCGAGCAGGATCAACGATTTGATGTGCTTTTGGGGGAGATCCGACATATTATTCAACGACTCGACGACAACTCTGCCGCCTGAGCCATCGGGATCCAGCCCCCTACAAATACCCACACATAGATAAGCAACTCACAACATTCAACATTTTCTATGGGCAAGGTTTATCTCATCGGCGCAGGCCCAGGGGATCCCGGATTGCTGACGGTCAAAGGCAAAGGGATCCTGACCCAGTGCGATGTGGTGGTTTACGATGCTCTGGTCAGCCCCGACATTTTGCAGCTAGTGCCCCCCAGTGCTGTCAAAATCAACGCGGGCAAACGGCGGGGATCCCATACGTTGTTGCAGGAGGATACCACGGCACTGCTGATCTCGTTAGCCCAAACCCATGCGGTGGTGGCCCGTCTCAAGGGCGGGGATCCCTTTGTTTTTGGTCGCGGCGGCGAAGAAATGGAAGCCCTGCAACAGGCTGGCATTGAAGTAGATATCATTCCTGGCGTTACCGCTGGGGTTGCCGCACCCGCCTATGCCGGATCCCGATTACCCATCGCGCCCACAGCTCCTCTGTACTGTTTGTCACAGGCCATGAGTCGGCGGGCAAATACCAGCCCAGCGTGGATTGGACAGCCATCGCCACAGCTGCCGATACCCTCGTCATCTACATGGGGATCCATAATTTGCCCACCATCACCACCCAGCTACAAGCCGGTGGACTCTCTCCTGATACCCCTGTCGCCGTCATCCGCTGGGGCACCACCCCGCAGCAAACCAGGCTGATCACTACACTGGGCCAGCTCTTAAAGGCGGATCCCGAGCTGGTCAAGCCTCCTGCCGTGGTGGTGGTGGGTGACGTTGTGAGCTTGGCCCCCCAGCTCTAGTACCCATACCGCCCTCACTCCCGGTTCAGACCGACAGCAACAATTGGGTATAATGTGCCCGGATTTACCAACAGAATGCAAACTCCAGGTTACTTGGAGAGGGCAAAATTCTGATTATTTCCAGACATCGATCAAGGGTGCCTTATGGATTTTCAGCGCTTACGCAATACTCTGACCCCCAGTGGTGACAAGCTGGCGGTGGTGCCGCTGGAGGGGCGATTTTCGGCTCAATCTGCGTCTGAGATGCGCCAGATGCTCAAGCAAGTGATCGACTTTGGTTACCCCAATCTACTGATTGATATGACTCAAGTCACCTTCATCGACAGTGTGGGCTTGGGGGTATTGGTTTCCACCCTGCACAAATGCCGAGCCGCTGGCGGAATACTCTGCCTGTGCAATGTGCCCGAAGCTGTCAGCCTCGTTCTTCAACTCACCTCAATGGAAAAAGTATTGACATGCTTTGCCAGCCTGAGAGAAGGAGTAACCCAGTTCCCATCAGCCAGCTAAGTCCTTGCCATTCCTCGAACAAGTCCTTCGCCAAAATGATCCAGAATTAAGATTTAGTCATGTCGTGCCAAGGGGTGTAACGATCAAGAGAGGCGCATTAGACCAAGCCCTCAATCCATAGCCCTCAATCCATTTCCTCAATCCATTTATTCCCTCTCCCAAACCCTAAGGATCCCGATGCCAGAGCGTAATGAGCAAATCCGAGGCAACAGCGGGGGCAACCCCAAAGACTATCAAGATATGGCCAAAGACCTGTTTAACCGCAAAGCCCAGCAGGGATCCGGTAAGCAGGTCAACGAACGCGCCTCTTTTGGTAATTCAGGCAACCCAAAAGGCTTTTTGGAAATGGCGAAAGAACTGCGTCGGGATGCTAACTCAGCCACCTAACCGATGCACTAGGCCCAGTCATCTCGCTTGCTAAAGCTCTGGGTATACAGGGATCCCTCTGTCCCTACCGTGCGGCTTCCTAGGGTACGGGCATGGATCCGACGGGTGATGGCATACAATTCCGCCTCGGTCATCTCCAGCGTGAGCAGGGCGGCATCGAGATCCCGTTGAATATCCCGTGCTCCCGGAAAATTCATATAACGAATGCGGAGGCGGGCAATCTCCGCCAACACCATCGCCCCATCGGGATCCCGTTTCATCTCCGCTAAAATCTGATTGAGCTGCTCTCGGTCGGTGGCATATTGGGGATGTTGCTGATCGCGACTGGAGTTATTGACAGTGTTATCGGCGGTGTTCTCGGCCATGATTCATAGCTCCCAGGGATCCCTTTGGGGGGATTGATCTCGTCTATACTGTATTTGATTGTTGCAAACTTTGAAGACGGGGAGACGGCACCCATGCCGACGCCAATGATCGAAACCCGCGCTGACCGGATGGTGCTCAATTTTGGCCCCCATCACCCGTCTATGCACGGAGTATTGCGCCTCTTGGTCACCCTTGATGGCGAAGATGTGGCCGACTGTGAGCCGGTGATCGGCTATCTGCACCGAGGCATGGAAAAGATCGCCGAAAACCGCAGCGTCATCCAATACATTCCCTACACCTCCCGCTGGGACTATGGGGCGGGGATGTTCAACGAAGCCATCACCGTCAATGCGGCGGAAAAGCTCGCGGATGTCACTGTGCCCAAGCGGGCCAGCTACCTGCGGGTGATCATGCTAGAGCTAACCCGGATCACCAATCACCTGCTTTGGCTTGGCCCTTTCCTGGCGGACTTAGGCGCCCAAACCCCCTTCCTCTACACCATGCGGGATCGAGAGTATGTGCTCGACCTGTTTGAGGCGGTGACGGGGATGCGCCTGATCAACAACAACTATTTCCGTGTTGGTGGCGTCACGGTCGATGTGCCCTATGGCTGGGTGGACAAAGCCCTCGACTTCTGCGATTACTTCCCAGCCAAGATTGACGAGTACGAGCGGCTGATCACCAACAACCCGATCTTTCGCAATCGGCTGCAAGGGGTGGGGGTGATCGGTCGTCAGGATGCCATCAACTGGGGCCTATCGGGGCCAATGCTGCGGGGATCCGGCGTCAAGTGGGATCTGCGTAAGGTGGATCATTATGAGTGTTACGACGAGCTGGACTTTGAGGTGGCCTGGGATCCCGATGGGGACTGTTTGGCCCGCTATCGAGTCCGGATCGAAGAGATGCGACAGTGCGTCAAGATCGTCAAACAAGCCCTCGAAAAGATGCCGGGTGGCCCGTTTGAGAACCTAGAAGCCAAGCGCATGTTTGAGGGGCCCAAGTCGGAGTGGAACAAAGGCGACTATCAGTTCATCTCCAAAAAGACCTCCCCCACTTTCAAAATCCCTGCCGGGGAAAACTATGTCCGGGTGGAAAGTGCTAAAGGGGAACTGGGCATCTATCTGATCGGGGATGACAACACCAATCCCTGGCGGTGGAAGATTCGTCCACCCGGTTTCATCAACCTCCAAGTGTTGCCCCAACTGGTACGGGGTATGAAAGTTGCAGACATGATCGCCATCTTAGGCAGCATCGACATCATCATGGGCGAAGTGGATCGTTAGTTTCGTCAGTTAAGGGATCCCATTTGCCCCAGTCATGATTTTGACCCCAGCTCGATTCCTGTCATGGGATGGGTTGGGGTTTTGTCTGTCAATATCGTTTCAATTGTTTAACTTTTCAATTGCTTAACTTTCAATCGTTTAACGATGTCTACCCCCGAAAGCGAGCACTGACCAATCGAGGGATCCCGGCCAGATCGAGATGGCTCTGGACTTGGTCGTAGCGATGGGTCTGTCGCAACGTCTCACACACCCAGTTGGCCTGATCGACCATCACCTCCGATAACCACAGGGATCCTGGGGCTAAATAACCTGGAGCGGTCTCGATCAGATGATGCAAAATCTCCGTGCCCTGTGGCCCGCCATCCAGCGCTAATCTCGGCTCATGCAGCCTGACCTCCGGTTGCAGCTGATCCACCTCTGCCGACGGAATATAGGGGGGATTGCTGACCAGCCCGCTCAACTGACCCGCCCAGGATCCCAATGGCTCAAACCAGGATCCTTGCACGACTTTGATCTGTGACTCCAACTCATACCTCTGGATATTGGCTGTTGCAATGGCCATGGCCATAGGACAAATATCCACCGCCACCACTCGCAATGTAGGACAGCTCCGGGCCAGCGCAATGGCAATCGCCCCCGTGCCCGTGCCCAAATCCACCCACCACTGGGGATCTGCGGGGGGACGGTCGATTAACCAAGTCTGCACCACGTCTATCAACAATTCTGTCTCGGGTCGAGGGATCAAGACCCCAGGTGCCACCGTCAAAACCAAATCCCGCCACACCATTTCTCCCATGAGATATTGCAGCGGGATCCGTTGGGTCATGCGCTGGTGCCAAAGATCAGGGACAGTCGCCTGTCTTGTCAAAACAGCCCTACTGTCAGGACTTACTTGTTCAGGGCTTACTTGTTCAGGGCTTACTTGTTCAGAACCTACTTGGGGAGGGATCCCTTGCAATTGCTGGAGGCGAGACCAACCCGCCCACTCCAACAGCCGATCCACCTCGACTGGATCAATGGCCTGCGACTGCGCCTGTTGACGGGCTTGATGTCGCCACTGCACCCAATCTTGAGCAGGGATCCCTGATAATGTCACCCCTATTGGCCCCAATCTACAAGCATCCAACTCCCATCCAACCAGAAGCTCTATTCCAGGTTAAAGGCATCTGGGCTCTGAGATTGGATGAACTGGATCGACTCGCGGGTGGGCACAAAGATGATCTTGCCCGCATCGGAGCTGGGATCCTCTAACATCGAATCCACCACCAACTCTAGGGTGGTTACCTCTATCCGGGTGGCAGTGGTGATGGAGGGATCCGTCTGTGCCCCCTGTTGCAACACCCGATCCAAATCTTGCTGAGCAAAGAAGAAGGGCACCACCTCAACGCCCTCCGATTCCAGCGTCAAATAACCCTGGTCTGAGAGGCCATAAAACAAAGGCACACCAGGAAACTGTGTCAAATCGGTCTGTCCTGCCGCCCGAGCCACCTGCAAGGCTGCCTGGAGATCGGAATCACGGGCCACCACCTGAAAGATGATGTCATCCCGTTGGCTCATCTGCTGTTCTGCCACCTGGAAGGCTTCCCCCAAGGGCACGGGCACCACCTGAGCACTGCTGCCAATGTCCGGGTTGGAGGTGCGAACACTCTCGACAGCTTGGTCAGCTTGCGCTTTATCCAGCCAGAAGCTGGCCACCTGCATAGTGCGACCCTCTTGCTCCACATTGGCCAAAATTGGGGATCCATCCGCTGAGACAATGGTGAAGACGGGCACGATATTGAGACGTTCAGCCACCGCCCCTTGAGCATCGGCGGAAGCAGCAGGTGCCACTTCAGGTACGGGAGCGGGAGCCGTCTCTTGGGCCCAAGTGGTGATGGGCAGAGTTGCACCCATAACCCCACTGCAAAGGGCAGTCATCAAACAAAAACGGTACATGGCGTTCATGGGGATCCTCCTGGGCTGGGCAACTGTTGATCACAGCGCCCCAATAATTGGTACGGTCTGGGCTCAATGCATCAATGAAAATAGCTTGGGCGATCTAAGCCAAGTAGCCATGATGGGATCACGAGTTGCTAGCAAAAATGCTTGACGGCAAAGGCCAACTATGATGCCAAGGCTACGCCATCTAGTCTGACCCTGTCGAGGGACTATCTAACCTAACTTGCTTTCGCTTTAGCTCAAAACTTTTATCTCTTCATACTATATCCAGTGTGACAAGGAAATAGTTGCCACCATATCAAGATTACTATGAAATTATTGTGGGAACGAGGCCATTATTTTAGGGACGGATGGGGCCGTTGTACAGCACCTCTGTTTGGAAGCTACTTTTATCCACCCGCACCTCAGATTCAATGGTCATGGCGGTGGCTCCTGGCAGTCCCCCCTGAAAGCGAAAAACCCAATCAGTGCCCCGATCGACATAGGGAGCCGCTACTCCTGCGGAATGCATGGCACTCTCTGCCCGATAGTTTTGCAGGCCACCGTTATAGATCTCAGCGGCTTGGCGGGCTAGGTTTTTGGCCCGATTTAAGTCTCGGCTACTACTGATTAAGTCTGAGATGTCGGTGCTACCGCCTGTGCTCGGTTGTGGAGGTAGCAATTCCAGATCAGTGGGGGGATTGCCACTGGAGGGTAGGATCGGCACGGTCGGGATATCAACATCTTGAATATCACCAGTCTGAATCTCGCCAGTCTGGCTCTCGATCCAAGGGGAGGTTGATGCTGGGGGCAGAGAGTCGAGGGGAGGCTGGCTGGGGGAGGTCAAGGTCTGCTGCTGCATCGGTTGCGAGACAGGCGGCAGCACTGAGTTAGAGGATGCGTTAGGCGATGCTGTTGTCTGGGGCATGGCTGGCTGCACAGGAGCGGGGCCAAACAAGTGTTGGGCTTGGGCGAGAGAATTGTCCCCGACATTGATCGCCGTCCCAAACCCCATGATCACTGAGAATAAACAAGCACTGATGATACGCATGGGATTGACCTTCACTATCAAATCTTTACTATCAAAGTAGAGTTTTTGGCTCTGTTCCTTAACTCTTACTCTAGCCAGTTGCCCCCTTTAGTCTGACCAGTCTTGACGCCAGGATCCTTTCATCCCTCGGCAAAGCAAAATGCCCTGAGCAGTAGATTGGCTCAAAAAGGATGAAGGTATTGTGCCAGACCAGGGATCCCGCAAGGCTATACTGAGCAACAGGCAGAGGGCCTTTGACTCGGATTTGGATCCCGAAGACCTCCACAAGACGCCTTAGCAACCTTAGCAATTTGATCAGGTTTGACGAGCATGGGCTTTTGGCGTGGCTTGTTTGGTTCCCCAGAGTCCGGCGGGGTTGGCACCGTGGTCAAAGAAGAAGTGCTACAGCAGCAGCCGGAGCGAATCTTTTTTACCACCAATGCCGATCTCGATCTCTATGAGTTGGAGGAACTGTGCGATGCGGTGGGTTGGTCGCGGCGGCCTATCCACAAGGTACGAAAAGCTCTTCAGCACAGCTTCTTGGTGGTGGCGATGTGGCAACAGCAGGGCACCTACAAGCGGCTGATTGGGTTTGCGCGGGCTACGTCAGATCATGCTTTTAACGCCACTCTTTGGGATGTGGTGGTTCACCCCGATTGCCAGGGTAAGGGCTATGGACGGGCCTTGATGGACAAGGTGATCCGGGAGCTCCGCAGTCAAGACATCAGCAACATCACCCTCTTTGCTGACCGGGGGGTGGTGGAATTCTATGAGCGATTGGGCTTTACGCCAGATCCGGAGGGTATCAAGGGGATGTTTTGGTATCCCAGCCGCTAGCGGGTTATTGACAAACTGATGAGCGCTAATTCTTATCCCACTGTCATTGTGCCGGGTTATCTAGCCGGATCCCAGGATTACGAGCCGATGCGCCTGCACTTGGAAGCGTTGGGTTATCCTGCCTGCATAGTGCCCCTCAAGGCCAGAGACTGGCTACCCACCGTGGGAGGACGCTCCATCAACCCCATCTTGGCTCGGCTGGATCAAACCATTCGGGCAACATTATCAACGTTTGACACCGCTCAAGTGAATCTGGTGGCCCACTCGGCGGGGGGGTGGATCAGTCGCATCTATCTGGGATCCGTGCCCTACTATCGGCAGATCTGGGCCGGGGCAGATCGCGTTTCTGCTCTGATTTCTTTGGGCACCCCCCACACCAGTCAGGAACGCTGGACGCTCAAAAATCTCAATTTTGTCAATGACAACTATCCGGGATCCCACTGCTCAGGGGTGAACTATATCTGTGTGGCGGGTCGGGCGATACAGGGACAACGGATTAGCTGGCAGGCTTGGCGTCAAGGCCAGATCAGAGGATCCACATGGGTTGCCCCCTGGATTGCCTATGAAAGCTACAAACTCACCTGTGGTGTGGGCGACAGCTGGGGGGATGGCATCACGCCAATTGGGGCGGCTCATCTGGCGGGAGCAAATAATCTGACGCTGGAGGGGGTTTATCACTCTCCTCGACAACGGTGGTATGGATCCCCGGAGGTGATCAGAGATTGGGCCCACCATTTGCGAAGCTAGGGGTTTTGAGTGCCTCCAGAGAATGCTTGACCAGAAAATGCTTGAATGGTCATCACGATTGCAGAACTAAGCTACTTTAGTGGTCAATCTGGTTCGCTGCTATCCTCGCTGTAGCCCCGAAGATGATCGTTTTGCATCGACAATTCCATCGTCCCAGATTCCATCGTCCCAGATTCCATCGTCCCAGATTCCATCACCCCAAGAGTCAGGCTCCCGATGAGTGGTGCGACCCATCCGCCGACAATCATCATTTGTGGATTTGACGAACTGGTGCGTCAGGTACTGCAAACCCTGCTGCAATTTGGCCAGACAGCTTTGGTCATCGATCTCGACCGCCCCAGCCAGTTCCCGGAAGGGATCCCGTTTTGGCAGGGAGATTATCGAAGTTCCGACGTTTTGAAGGCAGCGGGGATAGAACAAGCCAAAGTGGTGATGATCCTCAAATCGAATGATCAAGTCACGTTTGAAACCCTTTTGGTGGTTTCTGATCTCAATCCCACAGCTCGGATCATTTCGCGTCTATTTGACCAAAATCTGGCCCGCCACATTGATGACAATCTTCCGGCCCACTTTACCCTATCCACTTCGATGCTATCGGCTCCAGCCTTTGGCTTCAAAGCGGTTTCCGATAACTTTATCGGCTATTTCTCCTTACCGCCCCTGCGACCCATCCGCGAACATCCTCATGCCCATACGGAACCGGTAGCCCAGGGATCCCAGGGAGATAGCACCTGGAACATTGTGGATCTCACCATCGACCCTACCTCGCGGCTGTTGCGGATGCCTCTGTATGAGCTAGAAGAGACCTTTGGGGTCAGGGTTTTATTTCACTATCCTGTCGATCACCTGGCCGATTTTTCTCCGATTCGCTCTTTTGAAGATTTTGATCATGAAGCGGAACTTTTGGAAGGGGATCGAGTGGTGGTGATCTGTAGTCCGCAAAAATATTTACGTCTTTTGGAAAGCAATGGTCTGGCAGAAAAAGATCGCACCCAAGCTTGGGCTACTCGCCAATCAGAAGGTACTCCTTTGACATCGTCAGATCAATCAACTTTGCTTCGTCATAGGTTTATTGAAATCAAGACATGGATCCAAAAGCTGCCTCCGCTGACACGCTTTTTGGCTCTGATGATCTTGACGATGTTGACATTAGGAATAGTAGTCTTTGCCTTTCTTGGCGAGACTATTATTAATGCATTTTTTCTAACCATTACGGTGCTCAATGGCGGATTTGGGGATGTGGATATTTTGGCCGCAGCCGACACACCGGCTTGGGTCAAATTGGTGGCGGCGGGCCTGATGGTGTTGGGCACCGTCTTGATTGGGTTGGTCTATGGGTTTGTGGCGGATCGATTGCTCAGGAGTCGATTTGGCCTGGGTAAAGCGGGGGTTATTCCCAGGCAGGGGCATGTGGTGATCGCCCATTTGGGTCGGCTTAGCTTCAGAATCCTACAATTGCTGCGACAGTTGGGGTACGAGGTGGTGGTGATCGAACCTGATGAGAGCCATCCGTTGGTGGAGGCCGCTCGTCAGGAAGGGGTAGCGGTGATTCACGGGGATCCCACCTTAGTCAGTACGCTCGAACGCGCCCGCATTGCCACCTGCGCTTGCCTGATCTGTTCTACCCGCACCGACATGCTCAATGTGGAAATCGCACTGGCCGCCCAATCCCTGCAATTTGGCCTCAGAACCCTGCTTCGGATCGCCAATCCCAGCACGGCGGAACGTATGCAGCGACATTTGCAATCAATAGGCACGAGCTATAGTCCGGATGCGCTTTCTGCCCCAGCTTTTGCCACAGCTGCCTTGGTGGGGCCTGTTTTCGGCACCTTTGCATGGGAAGGGCAGACATTATTGGTCACCCGCTGGGATGTCAGTCGGCAAAGCCCTCATGTGGGCACCAGTTTGTGGCGGTTAGTACATGACTATGACCTAGTCATCCTGACGTTTCAATCACAAACTCGGCCCGAAATTATTTTTCCAAGAGTTTGGGAAGCACTGGGGGAGGTCAAGCTCAAGCCAGGGGATCAACTTTATATTTTGGCCACTATGCAATCCCTCTCTCGCCTGTCTCGGCAGAAAGCTCTCCCCCAAGAAGTCTATCGAGTTCAATTGTTAAGCTACAACAACACCTATTTCACCGATAGTATCGCCGCAGCGATCAGCTTTTTTGCGCGCCGCCCCGTTGAACGGATTAAGCCTGTTCTAGACCATTTACCTCGGGTTGTGAGCCCAGCCCTTGAGCGGGATGTTGCCCTCAAATTAGCCCGCCAACTTTCTCAAATGACAGCTGACGTTAGGGTGATTTCAGAAGTGGCTTCTGGCCAAACAAGGATCCCGCTCAAAGGGTTTAGATATGCTGATCGGCGCGACCAGGAGGCTCAAGTGTCCCCTACTCCCACTCGTCAGCAGCGGTTGACCCCGCCCACTCAAGCACCTCATTCCAATCTTGATATCCCAGCGAACCAGATTCCAGAGGATGAGTGGGTTTCTTAGAAAAACTGAGCAAGAAAGTTTTATCTCTTCCCTCTCAATTCTCTCGGTCTTCAGTGTCAAGCTCAATTCTTCTCAATTCTTCGGTGATTTATCAGTCCAGCGCTGGTAAGAAGAACTGGTAAGAAGAAAAAGAAAGCAACACATTGAGCGATAATTAGGGCCATACCCTCAAGACGGCTAGAGGCTAGATAGACTCAAAGACATCGGCTTCATCTTGCAGTAGCGGTAGGCCACGCAACTTGCGGAGTTGATTGAGATGATGGGGGCAATCACAGCCAAACATGGCCATAGCAGTTTCACTTTCTTCTAGGCTGAAGTCCAGCATCGGGTGCTCCGGGTTTCCCTCGGATGTTCCCCCCGTTGCCACCCCTTCACTGGTGATGGTGATCTCTAAAATGGGTATATTCTCTGCCCCAAAGGCTTGCCCTGCCACCAGTAGCAATCCAGCCGGAGCCAATAGGATCCCGAGGGCAAGAGTCTGAGCCGTAACATTAGCCCATTCCAAAGAGGGACGGGCTACAAACTGCGATAGCCGTGCCTGGGGGATTTTCTTATTGAGACTTAAGGGGGAAAAAGGCATGATCCTCACCTTGACGGTTAACGTTGAGCAGATTTGGACTGAATTTGGGGTTTGGGTTGAGAGAAATAGAGTTCATCCGAACCCATCAGTCTTGTAGTGTATCGTGTCATCTCTAGACTGGGGTAAGGGATCCCGCACAAAGTTAGTCTCAAAGGCCGGTTAAGCTATGCTTGATTCAGTTGGATATCCAGCCTTATGAACCCAATTCCTCCCGCTGAGTCTTCTAACGAGCTGATCCTGCGCCCTGCCCAATTTGGGGATCTCGGTGCCATTGAAGCCCTATTTGTGGAAGCCTTTACGGATGAGTATGGCAATCGGTCGGTGGACATTGGGAGCCAGATCCGTCGTCTACGCAAGTGGTTTGGCCCCATCAAAGTTTTGAGCGTCTTCCCCAACCGCTTTCAACATGTTTTTACAGTTCATGTGGCGGAGCAAAACGGTGAAATCAAAGGGGTGATCCAAGTCTCCCCCTTCAATCACGCTCGCACCACATGGCGGGTGGATCATGTGGCGGTTGCCAGTACGGCTCAGCGACAGGGGGTGGGATCCCGGTTGCTGCGCCACTGCATGAATCATTTTCGGGAAGCCCGCACCTGGCTGCTGGAGGTGAACATTCACAATCGGGGGGCGATCAGCCTCTATCGCCGTACTGGATTTCAACCGCTGGCCCAGATCACCTATTGGTCGTTGTCGCCACAGATCTTGCAGGAATTGGCCAAGCAAGAGCCCCGCTTTGGTCGGATGGAATATCGCCAAGTGCCCCATCTGGTGCCCTCTAGCCATCGTGATGCCCAGCTGATCTACCAATTGGATACAGCTTCTATGCCACCGTTGGTGCGGCAAACCTACGACCGCCATACCGCCGATTTCAAATCCGGGGTGATGGGCTGGGCTTTGGATATCACTCGGCAATCCATCAGCAATACCGAACGGATCCAGGCTTATCTCTATGAGCCAGAGCGTAAGGCAGCGGTGGGCTATTTTAGCCTCAAGCTCTCCCGCACGGGCACTCAACCCCATGTGGGTCAGATGATCGTGCATCCCGCGTACACGGAGTTTTATCCTGAGTTGATGGCTGAGATGGCTCGCCAGACCCAGGATTGCCCGCCCCAGTCTTTGGCGCTGGCCTCCACGGACTATCAGCCGGAACGGGAAGAGTTTTTGCTCAAATTGGGGGCTGAAGACCAAGAGCGGACGCTGCTGATGTCTCGCTCGGTCTGGCACAAACTCCGGGAGACCCGAGTCAGCTTAGACAATCTGCGGTTGCAAAATGTGTTGAGAAATCTCCAGGTCAACCAGCCGATGCCCGAACGGATCGATTGGGGATCCCCAGAAGGGATCGAGGCTCTGTTGTGCAAAGTGGGATCCCTGGCGGAGTGGCAAGAGGAACGGCTCTGGTCACGCGACTCCCGGCAGGGTTGGGTGGAAGATCGCTAGGGATATGATGCTCTGGTTCTAGCATGAACAGTACTGGTTCAAAGAATTTAGGCAGACTGCTAGTCTTGAGGGAAATCAGAAACCACCGCTGAGGATCCAGATTGGATTAACTCTACAATAATCACTCTGAAATTCTCTAAAATTAGAGAAAGATTGGGCACAGGTCTGGCCCAGGGATCCTGGTTGGGCTTCGTAGTGAGTTCCGTTTTGCCTCCTTCCTGAGTACGTCATGTCTCGCTCCACCCTCAAGCCCGCTCGCGTTAGCCGTGTGTTACCCGATTCCATCGCCTCAGAATTGGGCATCGAGCCGGGGGATAGCCTGCTGAGCATCAATGGTGAACGGCCTCGGGATTTGATCGACTATCAGTTTTTGATTGCTGATGAAGAACTGGATCTGGAGATTGTGGATGCGGCAGGTCAGGTGCATGAGGTGGAGCTGGAAAAAGACGCAGATGACGATTTGGGTATTGAGTTTGAGACCGCCCTGTTCGATGGCCTGATTCAGTGCAATAACGCCTGTCCCTTCTGTTTTATCGACCAGCAGCCCCCCGAAACCCGCGCCACCCTTCATCTCAAGGATGATGATTATCGCCTCAGTTTTTTGTATGGCAGCTATCTGACTCTGACCAACTTGTCTGCTGCTGAATGGGATCGGATCGCTCGGATGCGGCTGTCGCCTCTGTTTGTCTCCGTTCATGCCACCGAGCCGGAGATCAGATCTCAGTTGCTCAAAAACCCCCGAGCCGGACAGATCTTAGACCAGTTGGCCTGGTTCCGAACCCACCGCATCCAAATTCATGCCCAGGTGGTGGTCTGTCCCGGCCACAATGATGGCATCCATCTCACCCGCACCCTAGAAGATCTGGCTCGCTTTTATCTGCCTGCCGAGCCGGACGGGATCCCAACGGTGTTGTCAGCGGCGGTGGTGCCCGTGGGGTTGACCCGCTTTCGCCCCCCCGGAGACGTGCTGACAGCGGTGGATCAGGAGACAGCGCTCCAGGTCATCCAACAGGTGGAAGGGATCCAGGCTCAATTTCGAGCACAGTTGGGCACCACCTTTGCCTGGTTAGCGGACGAGTGGTATCTGTTGGCGGGCCAAGTCTTGCCTCCTGTCAAGCATTATGAGGACTATCCTCAATTGGGCAATGGGGTGGGATCCCTGCGCCTGTTTTTGAGTCAGTTTGAGCAAGTCCGGTTGCCGCAGCGATTGCCACGCCCGATCCGCGCCCTCTGGGTTGTGGGGAATGCGGTGGGGGAAGCATTTGCCCCGATTGTGGAGCGGATGAATCAGATCGAGAATCTGCATCTGGGATTGGTCTCGGTGGCCAGCCAGTTTTGGGGCACCCCTCTGACGGTGACGGGCTTGCTGACGGGTTCTGATATTGTTCACGCCCTAGAAAAAACAGTGCTGGAGAAAAATCTGGATGTGGACGTGCTGTTATTGCCCGAGGTCACCCTCAAGGATGGCGAACAGTTTTTGGATGACCTGAGCTGGCGAGATCTGCAAACCAACATCGGGATCCCCATCGTGCGGGTGGACGGCGGCCCCGATGGACTGTTGACCGGACTGCAAACCTTCGCTCAATCTCAAGCCTGAATGGCAATCTTCACCCCTTCTATTGGCTCCGGGGATCCCACCTTAGCTTTGATCTCCGCCAGTTTTGGGGTGAGTTGGATGGTGTGGGCCTCCGGTTGACGCAACCGCCGGATCCCCTCAGGCAGTGCCATGACCGACTGATGCGTCCGCTCGGCAATGGCATCTAGATCGGGCAGCGGCTTGAGCAGGGATCCCGCCTTCATGACGGGCTGAAGCAATGGGATCCCATTGGGCAACGGCGGCTCTGTTTGGGTGGCCAGATAATCCCCATCGGGACAGCGATAGATCTGTTTGCGGCCCGGAATGGTGGCCTTGGACATAGAGGCTTTGGCCACCGGGATGCCATCGATCTCCACCAACTTGTAGACCCCGTTGATGGCTCCACCCGTCACCAAGCGAGTGCCCACCCCATAACCTGCGATCGGGGCTTCCGCCTGCCGAAGCCGAGCGATTTCATACTCATCCAAATCTCCACTGACAAAGATCGGGGATCCCTGGGGCAAGATCTGCTGCACCTCACGGGACAACTGCTCCAGATCCCCGGAGTCGATCCGTACTCCCCCCAGCTCACCCCCCAATGCCTGATTGGTTTTCATCAACTCAGCCGCCGTCCGCGCCCCCTGAATGGGATCGTAAGTGTCGATCAGCAGCGCCGATTGAGGAAAATAGCGCTGGAAAGACTGAAAGGCATGGGGTTCATCTTCCGACAGGGTGGCCAGGGCCATCACCAAAGAGTGGGCCATCGTTCCAGAGGGCTTCCGACCCAATTTCAAGGCCGCCAAGACATTGGAGGTGGCATTAAACCCTGCTGCCAGGGCTGCCCGTGCCGCCCAAAGCCCTGCCTGAGGCCCAAAGGCCCGCCGAGTGCCAAACTCCAGCAAAATCGGATCTGGCCCCGCCGCATCCCGCATCCGAGCCGCTTTAGTGGCAATCAAGGTCTGGTAATTTAACGTGGACAGCAGATAGGTTTCCACCAGCTGAGCCTGCCACAGAGGAGCTTCCACCCTCAGCAGTGGTTCATGAGGAAAGATTGCCGTCCCCTCCGGCACCGCCCAGACATCCCCGCTAAATTGGCAGGATCCCAGCAATGTCCAAAACCGCTCAGGTGCCCCCTCAAAAAGGCCCGTCTGACGCAGCACCGCCAAATGCTCAGGGGTAAACTGCAACCGCTGCAAATACTCCACTGCCTGGGTCAGCCCCATCGCCACCAAATACCCAAAATCGGGTGGCAACCGCCGGACAAACAGCTCAAAGGCGGCAGGCTGCTGCTCCACCCCTTCGCCGACATAGCAGGCGGCCATTGTCAGTTGGTAGAGATCCGTCAAAAGGCTGTAGTCGGTGGGATCCAACGAGAGGTCAGGTGACAGCACAGCGGCGATCCTTGGGTAACGAGAGAGGTGCTCAGGGGTAGGTTTGGGTCGAACCTGCCTAATTATAGTAGAAATCACCAAATCAACCCCAAGGGATCCCTGTGGGCCTGATCTCCTCGCCTGCTTTCTATCCTGTAGTGCTGATGGGCAGGGTTAAGGAGACCAAGACTCAGTCCACTGAAACCCTTTGGCAGCACGTTCATTTGTTATCTCATTTGTTATCTCATTTGTTATCTGCTGTTATTTGTAACGAACCTGACCCAAACCCACCATTTGTAACCTGACTTCTGTGGAGAGGCGAGAATAAAGTATTTGAACAGGCTGTATGGAGATCGAGATATGACTGTAGAGTCAAACTATCAGCGGTTGTCGATGGGGGCTACAGTCAATGTATTTGGCCAGATAGAGCTGACTGCCGTTGCCATCCCACTCCACATAGTCAAACACTTGAGTCATGATAAACCGACCTCGGCCTGACTCCTCCCTCTCATGGGGGCAACACCAAGAGCAGGATCCCAAAAAACCGGATCCTTGATCACTGATCAACCACTGATAGATGGGAGCGCGATTGGCATACTGAACCACGACTTCTTTGTCTGGATCCAGACCGTTGCCATGACAGACCGCATTGATTAAGGCTTCTTGCAATCCCAGCCTAACTTCTGGTTGCCAAACATCTGGAACGGTCTCCGTCAGGCGGTCTAGCACAGGATGGGTGTAGAGCGTTGAGGAGAAGCGCAGGGTACTCCAGATAAAAACAGGCGACTTGGACGAATGAGCAATCACAGACACAGTTTCCACTAGCCCTAAAATCATCTTAGCGAATCTGGTTCAGACTCGTGAGGGATCCCTTCATCACCTTCTCCAACAGCTCTTCATTTCTTCATTCAGGTTATTGCACAAAAAGGGTTGGCAATAAATATCAGTAAAACTTGACACAATTTCAGTCCTTCCCCCTCTTGTCATGACCCAAATGATCTGAAAATCCGTCGGTTTGTTAAATCAAAGAGGTTGTTTGAAGGCACTGGAATCCTTAAAAGATAGTAAGAGATAGTCGGATATTTGATCTCAAAACTCATCAGGTTAAGATAAATCAACATCCCCCAGAGCAAACCCCGGAAGAGATGGCGACCCTTTGGCTCTACTGAGTAATATGGAGTCCCAGCCTTCTGTGGTGTATGTCCTGTCCCCCCTATCCCTTTTTGAGATGGATAGTGGCGATCTGGTAACGATATCCACCTGAAGCCTCAACCCTACCCTTTCGTAAGGAGATTCCTTCTTGAGAACAAGCCGTCCCGAAGCCCCCCGCAAACCCAGAGGCGATCTACCCAACATCAATGAGCGGATTCGGTTTCCTAAGATCCGCCTGATTGGTAGCGACGGAGAGCAGCTGGGCATCATGGTTCCCCGCGACGCTCTGCGCCTTGCCGAAGAAAAAGATCTTGACTTGGTGCTGGTGAGTGATAAGGCGGATCCCCCTGTTTGCCGGATCATGGATTACGGCAAATACAAATTTGAGCAAGAGAAGAAGGCTCGTGAAGCCCGCAAGAAGCAGCACAATGCTGAGATCAAAGAAGTCAAGATGCGCTACAACATTGGCGAGAATGACTACAATGTCCGCCTCAAGCGCGCTCAAGAATTCATCGCAGACGGGGACAAGATCAAGGCAACCATCATGTTTCGGGGCCGTGAGGTGCAGCACGTCAATCTGGGCGAAGACCTGTTGATGAGGCTGTTTAAGGATCTAGAAACCATCGTGGATATGCAGCAATCCCCCAAAAAGGAAGGCCGCAATATGACCATGATCCTCACTCCCAAGAAAGCCTGAGGATAGTGGCCGCATGACTCTTGATAGTGTGCCCCTTGCCATTGGGGATCCAGCGCCTGATTTTACGCTACCTGATGCCACAGGCCAGACTGTCAGCCTCGGTCAGTTTCGAGGGCAGCGGGTAGTGCTCTACTTCTATCCCCGCGACAATACCCCCGGCTGCACCAAAGAAGCCTGTAGCTTCCGGGATGCCTACCCGATCTATCAGGACAAGGGCATGGTCATTCTGGGGGTCAGTACGGACGGGCCTCGCTCTCATGCCAAATTTAGCGACAAGTACACCTTGCCTTTTCCGCTGCTGGCAGATGAGGATGCTGCTGTGGCCACCACGTATGGGGTCTATGGCCCCAAAAAGTTCATGGGCAAAACCTACAACGGCATCACCCGCAGCACCTTTGTGATCGATACCAATGGCCGGATTGAGCAGATCTATGGCACGGGGGTGTCATCGTCTACAGGTAAGCCCCTCAAGATCAAGGTCGATACCCATGCCGAGGATGTGTTGGCTGGCCTGGGCTTCACACCAGACTCCTGACTGGGGCGAGAGAGCAAAACAGCTTAGGATCAGGCCATGAGGCACCCGAACTGTGGCCTCTTTTAGAGTTTCGTTAGGGTTGAGTCACAACGATGTCTGATCTGATTGAACCCCCATCCTCTGGTGAGCCCTTCGGCGATGAGTCATCTGGCCGGGATCCCGTTATTCCCACCTATTGGGTCTCTCTGCATGATCGGCAGCGAGATCAACATCATCGGATCCAGGTCAGAGCCGACCAGTATATTTTGCCAGCGGCAGAGGCCATCGGGATCCAACTCCCGTTTGCTTGCCGTAATGGTGCTTGTACCAGTTGTGCGGTGCGGGTGACGGAGGGTCAGATTCGCCAGCCAGAGGCGATGGGCATCAGCAAAGACCTCAAGGCTCAGGGCTACGCGCTACTCTGTGTGGGCTATCCTGACTCCGATCTGGTGGCAGAGACCCAAGAGGAAGATGAGGTCTACGAGATCCAATTTGGTCGCTATTTTGGCAAGGGCCGCATCCGAACCGGGTTGCCTCTGGATGAAGAATGAGACTGAGCTAGAAGGCTGACCTATGTTGATCGGTGGTCTCTGGATCCTGGGGGGAGGCTTTTTTGCGGGTCAGATTGCTCGCCGGATCGGAGTTCCGCCTCTGCTGGGGATGATCATGGCCGGGATCCTGTTGGGGCCAGAGGGGTTAGATCGCCTCGATGAGGGAATCTTGGCCAGTGGGGATGCGCTGCGTACCATCGCCGTGATGATCATCTTGATGAAAGCGGGCCTGGGGCTGGATCGGGACAAGTTGGCCCAACAGGGATCCGTGGCTCTGCGGCTGGGCTTTCTCCCGGCAGCGACTGAGGCTCTTGCGGTGATGGGGCTCTCGGTTTGGCTGTTTGGGCTGGATTGGGGCACAGGGTTGCTGCTGGGCTGCATTTTGGGGGCGGAGTCGCCTGCTGTGATTGTGCCGGGGATGCTGCGGCTCAAAAGTCTAGGCTGGGGAGTGGATAAAGGGATCCCTGATGCCATCTTGACCGGCAGTGCTTTGTCCGATGTGAGTCTATTGCTGGTTTTTAGCTTGCTGCTCAATCTGTTGAGTGGCGGTGAAGGGAACGGCTTTTTGACCACAGCAGCAGGGGTGCCGGTGCTCATTGTTTTGCAGATGGCTCTGGGGCTGATCTTGGGTTGGGGAGGGGCCTTGATCCTGGTTAAGTTGCTGCCCCGCTGGACACAGACGGGCTTGCAAGCCACTTTGATAACCGCTTGTTTTGCCCTGACTCTGGTGCTGGGATCCTCCGCGTGGCCCTTTTACTCTGGGTATTTGGCGGTGATGGGGCTGGGGTTCTTTTTGACCGAACAGGATCCTCCTCTGGCCCGCCGGATTCGGGGCGGATTTGATGGCCTCTGGGCAGTGGCGGAGATCGTGCTGTTTGTGCTGCTGGGAGCTGCCATTCAGATCAGTGTTTTGGGCTCAGTGCTGTTGCCTGGGATCCTGTTGTTGCTGCTTAGTTTGGCCTGCGGTCGCATGGTGGGTTGGTGGCTTTCCACGGTCGGCAGCAATTGGACGAGGTCAGAGCGACTGTTTTTACTACCGGGGAATATGGCCAAAGCAACGGTGCAGGCAGCCATTGGGGCATTGCCTTTGGCGGCAGGTCTGGCGGGCGGGGAAACGATTTTGGCCCTGTCTGCGCTCTCTATTTTGGTGACAGCTCCTCTAGGGGCTTGGGCTACGGGCTTTTTTGCCCCCAAGCTGCTCCAAAAGGGAACTGTAGATCCCACCAAAGTTGGATCCCTGGGAACAGTGGTGATCGTGGCGGCGGTGGATGGATCCCCTCTGACAGAGTCGGTCTTGACCAAGGCCGGAGATCTGGCTCGCCGCACGGATGGCCGGGTAGAGGTGTTGTTTGTGGAGGATGGCATGGTCTCTCCAGCAATGAGCACTGAGAGATTTGATCGCATTTGCTACCTCAGTAACCAGCTCTTGACGGATATTCGCCATCATCTAATTCGGCAACCGGGTTCAGCCCCGGAAGTCATCCTCCAGGTGGCCCAGAGCCTAGCAGCCAGCGATATTGTCATGGGCAAGCGACCCACCACTTTTGTCCAGCGGGCAACGATGGGATCCACCACACAGGCGGTTTTGCAAAGCAGCCGGATCCCGGTGATTGTGGTGGAAGCGAAGGAGAAAGTCTAAGGTGTCATCTTGCTGGCCGCAACCCAATTCCGCTCTAGAACCAACGGATCCGATAATTTGCGATACTCTGGGGGGAGCCTTGCCTGTCTCTTCTGTCCGCCGTGATTTCGACAACGACCGAGCAGCCCCACCCAATCCTGACTCAGGGACTGGTTTTGACAGATCTCCAGAGATCAGCGGCAAGGCTGTTATCGACTTAGAGAATGAGGGGATCCCGATGTACGTTCCCGTTTGGCCGGGTAAGTCATTTCCGCTGGGGGCAACCTGGGATGGTAAAGGCACCAATTTTGCACTGTTCTCAGAAAATGCCACTGCGGTTGATCTATGCCTGTTTGATCAGGCTGACCGAGAAACCCGCTTGCCCTTGAGGGAGGTGAGTAACTTTGTCTGGCATGGTTATCTCCCCAGCATCGCCCCAGGACAACGGTACGGGTTTCGGGTGCATGGGCCGTTCGAGCCTGAAAATGGCCATCGCTTTAACCCCCACAAGCTCCTGATCGATCCCTATGCCAAAGCCTTGGATGGGGATATCAAGCATGGGCCAGAAATCTTTGGCTATGACTGGGAGAAAGAGCAACAGGATCTCTCCTATTCTGAGATGGATAGCGCCGATCATGTGCCCAAAGGCATTGTCATTGATGAATCGTTTGATTGGCAGGGGGATGAGCTTTTGCAAATCCCTTGGCATGAGACGGTGATTCGTGAGACCCATGTGCGAGGATTCACTCGTCTGCACCCAGGGATCCCGGCGCAGATCCGGGGCACCTATGCGGGGCTAGCCCATCCCACCGTGATCAGCTATTTACAGTCGTTGGGCATTACAGCGGTGGAGTTGATGCCGGTGCATCACTTTATGTCCCAGCCCGGTCATCTGCTGGGCAAGGGATTGAGCAACTATTGGGGCTACGACTCGGTCAACTACTTTGCCCCCCATGCCGCCTATGGTGCCAGTGGATCCCAGGGTCAGCAGGTGCGGGAGTTCAAGCAGATGGTTAGAGATCTGCACAAAGCCGGCATCGAAGTAATTTTAGATGTGGTCTACAACCATACTGGCGAAGGCAATCACATGGGGCCGACGGTCTCCTTGCGAGGCATCGACAATGCTTCCTACTACCGTTTAATTACCGAAGATCAACGCTACTATATGGATTTCACGGGTTGCGGTAATTCCCTCAATGTCCGTAATCCTCAGGTGCTGAAGCTGATAATGGACAGCTTGCGCTATTGGGTGCAAGAGATGCATGTGGATGGATTCCGGTTTGATCTGGCCTCTGCTCTGGCCCGAGAACTCTATGCGGTGGATACCCTAGCGGCCTTCTTTGACATCATTCACCAAGATCCGGTTTTGTCGGATGTGAAGCTGATTGCAGAGCCTTGGGATGTGGGGGAGGGGGGCTACCATGTGGGCAAATTCCCCTTGCTCTGTGGTCAGAGTGGAATGGCAAATATCGCGATACCGTCAGAGATTTTTGGCGGGGGGAAGATCGCACCTTGGCCGAGCTTTGCCTACCGTTTACGGGCAGCTCAGATCTATATGAATCCAATGGA
>JAAUUM010000041.1 GCA_012031565.1 Synechococcaceae cyanobacterium SM2_3_2 | reverse complement strand
GGCTGCTGGCTTGGGGTCTGGCTTGTATTTTGGACTGGGAATAGTTTTGGGGCTGGGGGTCGTTTCCTTCAGTTCAGAATGAGGGGCCTGTTTGTCTGGCTCAGTAGGACTCGGAATCAGTTCGGGTTGAGGAATGGTCATTTGGCTGGCTTGATAAGCCTTGCGAAAGCTATCCAAAAAGAAATTGAGGGTTTGGGGCTTCAGCCATCCCCGCATCACCAAGATCTCGCCAAACAGCAGATTGTGCTGATGTTGATCCATCAAAGCCAGTTGAATTTGAGAATCACTCAGCAATCCGGCCCGTTTGAGCAACTGTCCGATGGGTTCTTTCCCCCTGCCAGTGTCTTGATCGGAAGCAGAACTGGAAGCATTGGCTTCAGCCGCAGTCGGACTGACTCGGGTTTGATCTGAATCGCTCGGTGAGGGGTCGGAGCCAGTCATGCTGCTAGGGGTAGAGACAACAGGAAACTATATTTCAAAAGTGGGTCAAACTAAAGACTTTTAGCTTCAAGATGGACTTAGTTTAACTCAAGACTTGACGGGATCAAGCGCAGCGGGGAAAGCCCTAAGGATCACTGGTTTGGAAAGTAATCAAATAGACCAAGACACCGAACTAAAAACTAACTTATTTGACCAGAGCTTACCCAGATTGGGATTCTTTCTGTCATGAGTTCACACCACTCTTTCCCCAAAATGTGCTGACCCGAGCAGCTCTTTTTTTACCGGGATCCCCGATGTAGCAAAGGCAATTTGCCATAGATGGAAGCCAGCCGTTGGGCCACCTCATCCACCTCTGGGATCCCGATTTGACTCACCCCCCAGCCATAACTGCTGATCCCCACCAACCCCGCTAGACTGGCTCCGGCTATGGTCTTGAGCAAAGTCTCTTGGCCGATGCCAGCCCCCCAACCCCACCAGATGCCAAGGGTAAGGGCCCCAGAAATACCTGTCAGGGCAATCAAGAGTCCCAGGATCCGCAGGATGGATCCCCAGGGCAAGGGATGCAGTCGTCGCTCTAGGGCAATGGCCAACACCACCAATGCCACCCCATTCACTCCGGCTGTGGCCAGCGCCAGTCCTGGTGCCCCAAAAGCATCCACCAAAAGCCAGTCAAACAGGGCATTGAACCCAATGGCTAGACCACTGACCAGCAAGGGGGTACGGCCATCTTCGAGGGCATAAAAAATGCGTACCACCACATCCCGCAACAGATAAAACAACATGCCGATACCATAGGCACTCAATAACGCAGCCACCTCTAGAGTGATCTCAGAACTAAAGCGACCCCGTTCATAGGCCACCTGGACGATGGGTCGGGCCAGCACCGTCAAGAGCATCGAGACTGGCAAAATCAAGATTGCGGTTACGATTAGCCCCTGGCGGATGCGATGGCGAAATTCGGGCCAGCTATCCGGCATGGCCAACCGAGCGTAAAGCGGCATCAACGGCACCAGCACCATATTGGACAGGATCCCCAGGGGGGTCTGCACCAAAAGCTGGGCATAGCCCAAGTTGCCGATGGTGCGGTCTCCGGGCAGAAAGGAGGCGAAGAACATATCCACATAGACATTGATGTGAATCATGCCCGAGGAGATCACGGCTGGCAGCATCAACAGCCCCACTGTTTTCACCGCTGGGGATCCCCAGTTAAAGCGCAACCGAGGCCGTCCCAAACCCAACCGGCTCTGCAACGGGATCTGGGCCACCCACTGCGCTACTGCCCCTGTCACTACCCCCCAAGCCAGCAGATAGGGATTGCGAGTCCAGCCAAACAGCACCAAAACCCCGATCACCGTAGCGCTGGACAAGAGGGGACTGAGGGCCGGTAAGACAAAATGTTCTGCGGCATTCAGAGCCCCAAAGCCGATGCCAATCAGCCCCGACAACAAAGCCAAGGGAGCCATAATCCTTAACTGCACTGCTGCCAATTGATGAACAGCATCGCTCGCCCCCGGTGCGATCAGTCGTACCAAGGGATCCGCCCCCACGATCAGGCCAATCGCCACCCCACAGAGCAGGATCCCCACCAAAGTGGCAATGGACTCCAACCAAACAGAGGGATCCGGGGCTGTATCCTGATCGGGTTGCTGGCCCGGTCGCCATTTTTTCAGGACGCTAACGATGGCGCTGTGAAACGGCCCATTGATGCCCCCCAACAGGATCAACAGGAAACCGGGCAGCACATAGGCCACCGCAAAGGCACTGTATTCGGCCCCAGAGCCAAAGATGGCGGCGATCAAAGTCTGTCTTAAAAAGCCAAAGCCCTTGCTCAGCAGAGTGGCCACTGCTACTAAACCCGCCACCCCTGCCAACGAGCGAGACCCAGATCCGGGCTGGGCTATCGCTGACACCCCGACACCTGCATCGGATGCTGCCAACTCAACTGCCCCCAGATCTTGCTGCTCAGCGGGTAAATCGTCCTTCACAAGTGCCCTGCCCCCAAACACCATCCGCTATTGTCTCTCATGGGATCCCTTTGGGTCTGGCCCGCCCATTTGGGCTAGAGAAAAACCCTCATGGGACTGCAAGTTGGGGGTAATGTTGCAGGGATTACAATTATGAAGTTCATCCTCAAGCGCTTAGCTGGGACACATGGCGATGCACACGAAGCTCTGGATCAATGGTGAGTGGGTGGATAGTGCCGATCGACTCTCTCCACTGGCTATCGAAAATCCTGCCACGGGATCCCTATTGGCGGAGGTGGTCTGTGCCAGTCCTGGAGATGTGGATCGAGCGGTACAGGCGGCGGTGGTGGCTTTTGAGGATGGGCGCTGGTCGCGGTTGACCCCGGCAGACCGTTCCAAGGCGTTGTGGAAGCTGGCGGATCTGCTGGAGGCCAAAATCCATGACTTTGCGCGGGTGGAATCGGAGAATACTGGCAAGCCCTACGAAGCAGTCAGCTTAGGGGGCGATTTGCCCTTCACCATCGACAATTTGCGCTTTTTTGCGGCGGCGGCGCGGCAGGCCCAAGGGCAGGGCATGGGGGAGTATGTGGCGGGCTACACCTCTCTCCATCGCCGGGATCCCGTTGGGGTCTGCGCCCAGATCACCCCCTGGAATTTTCCGCTGATGATGGCGGTGTGGAAGATTGCCCCGGCTCTGGCGGCGGGCTGTACGGTGGTGCTCAAGCCCGCTCCCCAGACGCCTCTGACCACGCTGATGTTGGCGGAATTGACCGCTGAAGCCGGGATCCCGCCGGGGGTGGTCAATGTGCTCACAGGCGACAACCAGACCGGACAAGCCTTGGTGGAACATCCCGACATTCGGCTGGTCAGCCTGACGGGATCCACCGCCACCGGCAAGACGATCATGCGAACCGCTGCCGATAGCCTCAAGCGGGTGCATCTGGAGCTGGGGGGCAAGGCTCCCTTTATCGTGCTAGCTGATGCTGATCTGGAGACGGTTGCCGAAGAGGCTGCTGCTGCCGCCACGTTTAATAGCGGCCAGGACTGCACCGCCGCCACCCGCATCTATGTGCCCCAGGCTCAGCTCAAAGAGTTTGCCGCCGCCGTTGTGGAACAGATGCAAGCCATTAGGGTGGGATCCCCCTTTGACCCGGAGGTGGAGATGGGGCCGCTGGTCTCCAAGGTGCATCGAGATCGAGTGCAGGGCTATGTGGAACGCGCCAGTGCGGCTGGAGCCCGGATCCTGACGGGGGGAGGGATCCCGCTTGAACAGGGCTACTTCTTTGCCCCGACGGTGATAGCAGATGCAGCTCACGACTCTCAAATTGTTCAACAGGAGGTGTTTGGCCCCGTGATCACCCTGCATGGCTATGAGACTGAAGCAGAGGCATTGCACCTGAGCAACGATGTGGTCTACGGGCTAGCGGCATCGGTTTGGACACAAGATCTCGATCGCGCCCTCCAATTTTCTCGGGATCTGGAGTTTGGCACCGTCTGGATCAACACCCACCTCACCCTCGCTTCAGAGGCTCCCCACGGCGGCTTCAAACAGTCGGGATTTGGCAACGACCTGTCGGCAGAGTCACTGGCGGATTATCAGGTGTCAAAGCATGTGATGATTGCTCACCAGCAAGACTAAACAGAGGCTTGATTAACTTGATCAAGCAAAGAAGGAAATGCTCTCCCAATGGGTTGGGCTAGCTAGGATGACGGTCGAGTGTGTGGAAGTCCTGTGGTGTTGGGGGCGTTTGGTGTGCCAGAAATTTCTCGTGATGTAAAGGCAGATGTAGTAAGCGCAGATCTAACAGCAGAGGAGACGGCTGATCTGCCCATCGGTATTTTTGACAGTGGCTTGGGGGGGCTGACCGTGTGGCGGGTGCTGCAACAGGAGCTGCCGCAAGAAGCGTTTGTTTATTTTGGTGATACGGCTCATCTGCCCTATGGTGAGCGCAGCAGGGAGGAGATCTTGGGCTATGTGGCCCAGATTGTCTCGTGGTTGCAGGCTCAGCCCGTTAAGTTGATCGTCATGGCCTGCAATACATCATCGGCGTTGGTGCTGGATCAGATCCGGGCCTGTTGTGATGTGCCGATCTTGGGTTTGATCTTGCCCGCTGCTCAGGCGGCAGTGGCCACGGGATCCCGGATTGGAGTGATCGCCACCCCCGCCACCGCCCGCAGTGGAGCCTATGGTCGGGCCATCCGCGACTGTAGCCCAGCGGGATCCGTGCTCTGTTGGCAGCAGAGTTGTCCTGAGTTTGTGCCCTTGATCGAAACGGATCCCATGCCGGTGGAGCGGTTACAACAGGTGGCTCGGCATTACCTGGATCCCTTGCTGGAGCAGACCATTGATACCCTCGTCTATGGCTGTACCCACTATCCGCTTTTGGCAAACATGATCAGACCTCTGCTGCCCTCGACCGTCAAGATTGTGGATCCGGCGGTGGCCCTGACAGCGGCGGTGGTGCAGGCATTGCAGCTATGGGGACTCCAATCTCCCGCTACTGGACAAGGGGATCCAGCCGATCCAATGGCCTTGACCCGATTTTTTGTCAGCGGGGATCCCTCGGCATTTGCCCACCGAGCCGCCCGCTGGTTGCCGTGTCCACCGCAGGTGCAGCGGGTGAATCTGCCAGCCGCTCTGCGGGTAGATCTGGCCAGAGCAGATAGTCTGGCGGGCTGATGAGAGATAATTGAGTCAGGAAATGTTGTGAACCCATGACGCTGATGGCCTCCCAATCTCCCCGTGCTTCCCTCCGCTCCGATGATCACTATGTTTTACTGTTGCCAGAGACTGCCGATGAGCAATTTTTGACACGGGCAGAGATACAGATTTTTTTGGCGAAATTGCTAGCAGCTTATCCCCATCTGATCGATTCTGATTTGCAGAGCTATCAGGATCCCGAGGCGCAGGCTCAGCGATTGCTGGAGACCGCCTGTGCTGTCGAGACTGAGCCCGGTCAAACGGTACAGTGGTACGCCGTGAGACTGGAAAAATAGGGCTGGGGGGCTGTTGCCGCTTGTGATTTGCCTGACTCTCAATCTTAGTTACGTAGTTAACGGATCTGTATCAACCAGTTTGTTGATCGTGCGGATGGCCTTGTTGTGGATTGTTCCCCCCCAGTGCTAAAAAAACATAGACCTGACCAATCCGTTACTCTTACGCATTATGGTGGGGATAGGTAAGTTATGGATGAAGGTGGCCGTTTCAATCCGTCCCCCTTGGGCTCATTAGCCTTGAGAGCAGGGATCCCTGGATTCTCTCCGCCACCAGTCACTGCCAGTCGCCAGTCAAGATCTGGGGATCCCTGTGCTTTTGCACCATCTTTCTCATCGCTAGCCTCGTGACTCAGCCCACGAACCCTATCCACGATTCCAACTCTGCAAACCGGGTGAAACTCGCAACCTATTGCCTCAACCCTGCCTGCCCTCAGCCGAAAAACTTGGCTGAAGTATTGCAATGCCAAACCTGTGGCAATGGACTCCTGATCCGCAATCGCTATCGCCCTTTCAAAAAAATTGGGCAGGGAGGGTTTGGGGCCACCTTTCTGGCGCAAGACCAAGACTTGCCCTCCAAACCGTGGCGGGTGATCAAACAACTGCGTCCGGTGGAAGACTCTCCCCAGGTGGCAGCTCTGTCACTAGAGTTATTCAACCGCGAGGCTGAGGTCTTGGAGAAATTGGGGGAACATTCTCAGATTCCCAAGCTTTATGCCCACTTTGAGGAAAACGAAAAATACTATTTGGTGCAGGAGTACATCCAAGGGATCACCCTCTCGCAAGAGATGGCTGTCAACAAAGCGCCCATGAATGAGGCTCAGGTGCGTCAGGTGATGCAGGAGATGTTGCTGATCTTGAGCTATGTCCATAGCAATAACACGGTGCATCGAGACATCAAGCCCGCCAATATCATCCGTCGTAAGACCGATCAGCGATTGGTCTTGATTGACTTTGGGGCGGTGAAGCAGCTCTCCCCAGGGCAAGAACCCACCGTTGAAGCAACTGCCATCCGCTCATTGGGGTATTCGCCGCCCGAACAAACCGCAGGCCAAGCGGTGGTTCCCGCCAGCGATATTTATGCTTTGGGGGCCACCTGCCTCAATTTGCTCTCCATGCAATCCCCAGCTAAATTTTTTGACAATGACCGGGCCCGCTGGAACTGGGATCAACAGATTCAAGTCAGTCCTGAGCTGAACCAGGTTTTGACCAAAATGTTGCAGCCTGCGGTTCTCATGCGCTTTGCCACCGCCACCGAGGTGTTGCGGGCCTTGCAAGGACTCGATAGTGGGCCATCCGTCAACAATGGTTCCGGGGCCAGTTCAGCCACCACGCCGCCTCTGATCTCCAACCATTGGTCAGCTCGTCGTTCTGAAGGGTTCTCACCGCCTGGGGGGGACTCAACTGCCCCAAGACCTCAAACGTCCGGCCCTGTGCCCAATCCGCTGGCGACAGGTCGAATGACAAAAGGCGGTTTTAACCCCACAAGCTTTGGCACCGTAGGGACTGGCCCCACCGGATTTGGCCAACACACCACCGGTTTCAGTCGCCCTCAGGCCACCCCGCCCCGTGTTGCCTCCTTGGCGGGTACCGATTTGCGGGATCGGAATTTTGCCCGTCAGAATTTGGCGGGACAAGATTTACGCAAGGCTGACATCCGTGGGGTGGACTTTTCGGGGGCCAATCTACAGCGGGCCGATCTACGGGGGGTGGTGTTTAACGTCTCGCCTCCCCTGTGGATCCGCATCTTGGCTTGGATGCTGGCTCAAGCCAAAACCATCAGTGGCATCCTGGTTGGGTTTGGCGCTCTAGTCGGATCCGCTGCCGGGGCATTTCTGATCGCTCGCCTGCTGTTAGGCGATATCTTGGTTTCTCTGGGGGCGGGTGTGCTGGGCATGATTTTGGTGGGCACCTGGCTGTGGTCAATCACGGGCCAGAACAGCTTTCGTCGCCATTCTGAAGAGACTAGCAAACAATTTACCTCTTTCCATAAGGCAGATTTGCGGGGTGCCCAGATGGACGATAACCTCCGCCGCAATGCTGCCCGCCAAGGGGCGACACTGGGTTAATCGATCAGGATTCTTCCCTAAACCCCTGATGACCAGTCATGGGCCAGTTAATAGGATGACCCTTGATAGGATGACCCTGTTGACCGTACGCTTGATCTAATCCGGATCCTGACGCTTTTTGGGGATCCCCCTGCCAAACTGTATGAAAAATGCCCTTCTGCCCGCCGATCGTCTGCACAAGTTGCCCCCCTATGTTTTTGCTCGGCTGGATGAGTTAAAGCTACGAGCCCGCGAACAGGGTTTGGATCTGATTGATTTGGGGATGGGCAATCCCGATGGCCCCACACCTGCTCCGGTGGTGGCGGCAGCTCAACTGGCGATCCAGGATCCCACCCATCACGGCTATCCCCCCTTTGAGGGCACCAGCAGTTTTCGGCAGGCCATCACCGATTGGTACCATCGCCGCTATGGGGTGGTGCTGGATCCAGAAGGAGAAGCATTGCCCCTGCTGGGATCCAAAGAGGGTTTGACCCATCTGGCTTTGGCCTATGTGGATCCCGGTGATCTGGTGTTGGTGCCCAGTCCGGCTTACCCGGCGCACTTTCGGGGGCCGATGATCGCCGGGGGGCAGGTCTACCCGATGTTGATGCGGCCCGAAAACGACTGGGTGATCGACCTCAATGAGATTCCCGCTGAGGTGGCGGACAAGGCGCGGGTACTGTACTTCAATTATCCCAATAACCCGACAGCGGCGGTGGCTCCCCGCTCCTTCTTTGAGGAGATTGTGGAGTTTGCCCATGCCCACCAGCTGATTTTGGTGCATGACCTCTGCTATGCCGAGCTGGCGTTTGATGGCTATCAGCCCACCAGCTTGCTGGAGATTCCTGGGGCCAAGGAGCTGGGGGTGGAGTTTCACACTTTGTCCAAGACCTACAATATGGCGGGCTGGCGAGTGGGCTTTGTGGTGGGGAATCGCCAGATCGTCCAGAGCCTGCGTACCCTCAAGACCAACATGGACTATGGCATCTTTGGGGCGATCCAGACGGCGGCAGAAACAGCCCTAAAATTGCCCGATAGCTATCTTTTTGATGTCCAGACCCGTTACCGGGAACGGCGGGATTTTTTGGTCAACCGTCTCAATCGCTTGGGCTGGCAGCTCAAGCCCACACTGGCCACCATGTACCTGTGGATCCCCACTCCCCGCACTGCTGAGGGCAAGGCCGAGGGATCCACGGAGTTTGCTTTGCGGGTGCTGGAATCAACTGGCGTGGTGGTCACTCCCGGCAATGCTTTTGGGGATGGGGGCGAGGGCTATGTCCGCATCAGCCTCATTGCTGACTGTGGGCGGCTGGGGGAAGCGATGGATCGCTGGGAAGGGGTGGGGATCCATTATTGAGATCTTCTGCGATAGTCTGGCCCCTCAAAGATGATTTCTGACAGATGCTTGAGGAGTATTGATGGTCTGGGATCCCTATCAAAACCTGCTGCAACCGCTGCTTTTTGAGGGATTAAAGGCGGATCCAGAGACGGTATCTCGGCAGCTTTTGGCAACTCTGGCCTGGATCGATCGGCAGCAGGGGTGGCTGGATCCCGTCCGAGATCAGCTGCACAAAACCTGTGTCTATGCCGATCCGCGCTTGGAAATCCAGGTGGCTGGGATCCCGTTTGCCAATCCGGTGGGGTTAGCGGCGGGGTTTGACAAGGATGGGATCGCCGCTGGAATGTGGCCCGATTTGGGCTTTGGGTTTGCGGAGCTGGGATCTGTCACTGCGCTGGCTCAACCCGGCAATCCTCGTCCTCGCCTGTTTCGCCTCCGCCAAGATGACGCTGCCCTCAACCGAATGGGGTTCAACAATCAGGGATCGGCTGCCCTGTCCACCCATCTGGAGGAACTGAGCCAACGGCAACCCCGTCGGATCCCCATCGGTATCAACCTGGGCAAATCGAAGCTAACTGCGCTGCCGGATGCCCCCGCCGACTATCTGACCAGCTTTCGCCAACTCAAGGACTGGGCTGACTATTTTGTGGTCAATGTCAGTTCTCCCAATACGCCCGGATTGCGAGACTTGCAAACCAGTGACAACCTCAGTGGCATCCTGACGGCCTTGCAGCAGGACAACACCACCGGGATCCCAATTTGGGTCAAAATCGCCCCCGATCTGGAGTGGGGGCAACTGGACGATATCATCGCTGTGGCCCAGACATTTTCGCTAGCGGGCCTGATCGCCACCAACACCACCCTGTCTCGGCAGGGGCTGAAAACTCAACTGGTGAATGGTCAATCGGTGGATGAGCAGGCGGGCGGGATCAGTGGTGCGCCCTTGCGACAGCGCTCCACCGAGGTGATCCGCTATCTCTATGCCCAAACTCAGGGATCCCTGCCGATCATCGGGGTCGGAGGCATTTTTTCCGCCACAGATGCCTGGGAGAAGATCACCGCTGGGGCTAGTTTGGTTCAGGTCTACACCGGCTGGATCTATGAGGGGCCATTGATGGTGAAGCGGATCCTCAAGGGTCTGATCGCACAACTGGAAACCTATGGCCTGACTCAAATCCAGGACGCGGTCGGGCTAGATCAGCTAAAGACACCAAAGATAAAAGATAAAGGCAATCCTCCATTCGGATACTAAATGAACTACCCCGCCGCAAGCGGACGGGGTATCAGAATTAAAAAAGCGCAAGTTGCTCATCTCTGTATAACTTGAGATACTCATTGCCCTGGCTTCTAACATATTTCGGGTAGTGCCATCATTGTAATGCTATACTAAGATCAAGTTTCACTTTTTACTTGATAGATTCATGGTAACCTGTCCTGAATGCAATTCTTCCAATATTGTCAAATATGGAAAGATTCATACAGTCTGTTCACTTATTAACTGTTACAGTAACAGCACTTTGTAAGCCAGTTACTGAAGGATGAATCCTCAATCAGATACAAGCCTATTTTTATCAGCTTCTCTAAGGCTGTTGCCCCTCGTGTGCAATAAACGTGTGCAATAAAGCCGAACAAAAGCCTTAATGACTGACCACATCATCTCAATAGGATTAAAGTCTGGTGAGTATGGCGGCAGGTATTCAATCCTTACCCCTTTCTCTTCTGCTAGTTCTTGAATCCCTTCCATCTTGTGACTGCTTAAGTTATCCATAATAGTTACATCGCCGCTGCTTAATTTTGGAATTAGCTCTATTTCCAGAAAATCCAGAAAGTCTTTTCCCTTCATTGAGTTTTTGATCAGCCTTGTTGCCACAACTCCTTCCTTCTTGATAGCTCCTATTAATGTCATCTTTCGGCCTTCATAGAATTGCCTGAGACAAAGTGCTTTTTTGCCAGATAAACTTCTTGCTACATCCCGGCTCATCCCAATCCAGAAAGCTGTTTCGTCGATAAATATCATTTTATCAACCGCAATATCTCTAATTCTGTCCCAATAATCTAATCTTTGTTGCTGCTCTTGTTCTGTGGCAACCTTCTCCCCACGATAGGTCTTTTTTTTAAGAGTGAGTTTCTCCTTTTTCAGAAATTGACACATCCCACCAATGCTAGAATAGATTTCAAGATGCTTTAGTAGGTAGTCACAGTATTGACGAAGCGTCCAATCGGGATAGTCTTCCACCATTTGAACGATAAAGTCTCGATGAAGAAAAAGTTTTCCAGGTTTAGTAGGGCCGGGTTTTAGGGGTGTTAGGTCTTGAGTGTCTCGGTACTGATTGAGGTATTTCTGAATGGTGACAGGACTCGTCGTAACTTGGTGAGCTAGTTTACGGATTGAGGTATTACCGAGATGATAGGCAGTGATGACTTTGCGACGAATGTCTAGGGAATAATGACTCATGTCAATAAGAGAATCACTACTAAAAAGCTTATAGTAATTCCGATTTGGTCTGAGACGGTCTATCTTGGTCCTCATTCCTGTGCTGGGATAAAAAATGGGGGCAAGGGCAATTGATGACCGGCATCAAGTTGTCTCATCCTTAGTAAAAACTACTATACCATAAAGATGTTTCACGTCTTTTGTGAGCAAGCGATATTTTACTTTCAGGCATCAAAGACTGATGCACTTCAGATTTGAATTGGCGAACTTATCTCACTCATCAGGATTTTTCCTAGATGGCTAAGGTTGCACTTAAAACACCGGGATCCTCAGTGGAGTGCAGGTGAAAGCCAACCCGTCGGCATAGTCGTTGCATTCCATCATTTTCAACCAAGACTTCGCCTGTGATTTTCTGAATATTTTCGGCACGAGCCACTTCCACTAAACGAGTGAGCAGCTCAGTCCCAATGCCTTGCCGCTGATAGGGATCTGCCACCAGCATGGCAAACTCTGCTGCGGGGATCCCGTGTTTTTGGTTGAGGCGGCATACCCCCATGATGGTTGGGGTGGGATCCAATCGCTCCGCAACAAGGGCGATCTCGCGGTCATAGTCGTTAAAGCAAATGCGGGTGAGGCGGTCGTGGGCGATGCGGGCACTGTACTTGATGGCGTGAAAGTACCGCAGATAGACGCTTTGATCGGAGACCTGATCGTGAAAGGCGATGATCAGGGGTTCATCTTCGGGGCGGATCGGACGAATGGTCACGTCATTCCGAAACGGCCAGACATATTGCATGGGATAAGGGCGAATGGCCAGTTGTGAAGACTGCACCGGATCGGAGTTGAGGATGACACGAGCATCCAGGGCGAGCAGGCCATTGGGGGAGGCCAAAAGGGGGTTGATGTCAATTTCTTTGATGCGGGGTTGTTCGGCCACCAGTTGGCTAAAGCGGACTAGGAGCTGCTCCAGAGCCTCCAGATCCACCGCCTCGCGACCGCGAACTCCCTTCAGGGCTTTGTAAATGACGGTGTTTTCCATCATGCGGCGGGCCAGGGTGCTGTTGAGGGGAGGTAGGCCAATCGAACTATCCTGAAACACCTCCACCAGTTGCCCACCGCTGCCAAACACCAAAACTGGGCCAAATTGAGGATCCTGGCTGCTGCCCAAAATCAACTCATAGCCATCAGTGCGAATCATGGGCTGGACAGTGACCCCCTGGAAATGGTGGGATCCAGCTTTTGCGGTGACATTGGTTTGGATTCGGTCGAAGGCTCGCCGCACGGCCTCGGCCTCGGGCAAATTGAGTTGTACTCCCCCTACATCGCTTTTGTGGGTCAGGGTATGAGAGTAGAGCTTGAGTACCACGGGATAGCCCATGCCATCGGCAGCGCGGACGGCAGCATCGGGGCTTGTGGCCACAAGCGTGGGCACCACCGGGATCCCGTAGGCAGCCAGGATCGCTTTTGACTCTGATTCGGTCAGAATTGGTCGGGCCTCCGTCTCCGCCTGATTGAGTATTTGCTGCACCTGAGCGCGATCGACCTCCTCATGGGTGGCCAAGGAGGGAGTTTCGTAAAGGGCTTTGAGGCTGTAGCTAAACCGCCAGAGGTGACTAAAAACGCGAGCCGCTTGGTCAGGATAGCGGTAGGTGGGGATCCCGGCTTGGTTGAGGATATGCTCTCCGGCATCCACTTCTGCCCCCCCCATCCAACTGGCCAGAATGGGCTGTCTGGATCCGCTCCGTTGCCAGGTCTCTACCACTTTTTGAGCAGTTAGGGTGGGATCCGTCATGGCCTGTGGGGTCAAAATCAACAAACAGCCCTGGCTATGGGGATCCTGCAAAACGACCTCTAATGCCTGGGCAAATCGCTCCGGCTCAGCATCCCCCAAAATATCGATGGGATTGCTATGGCTCCAATGGGGGGGCAGCACCCGATTCAGGCGCTCAATCTGGTGAGGGGACAGTTCCGCCAGGGATCCCCCGGCTCGGATCAGGGCATCGGTAGCCAGCACCCCAGGGCCACCGGCATTGGTAATGATGCTGAGGTGGGATCCCTGGGGACGGGGTTGTTTAGACAGCACCTCGGCCATATCAAACAGGTCTTCGATGTGAGCCACCCGCAACACACCGCAGCGACGAAAGGCGGCATCCAAAACCGCATCACTGCCGGTTAGGGATCCCGTGTGGGAGGCAGCGGCTTGGGCGGCAGCTTCAGTGCGTCCGGCTTTAATGACGATGATCGGTTTGCTCAGGGCTACCTCGCGGGCGGCAGACAAAAAGGAACGAGCATCCCCAATCGATTCCATGTACATGACGATGCTATGGGTATGGGGATCATCTCCCAGATAGTCAATCAAGTCCCCCCAGCCCACATCCAGCATGGATCCCAGCGAGATAAAGGCACTGAATCCGACATTTTCTTGCAAGCTCCAATCCAAAATGGAGGTGCATAGTGCGCCACTTTGGCTGATAAAGCCGACATTCCCTCGGCGGGCTACTTGGCTGGCAAAGGTGGCATTTAACCCAGTTAGGGGGTTTTGGATCCCTAAGCAATTGGGGCCAATTAAGCGCAGTTTTCCATGGGCAATTTGCTTGATTTGATTTTCCAGTTGGATCCCTGCTGGGCCGATTTCTTTGAAGCCAGCGGAGAGAATAATGGCCCCTTTGACCCCAACATCAACACACTCTTGGACAATGCTAGGAACTCCTGCCGCTGGGATAGCAATGACCGCCAAATCCACTGTTTCTGGCAAAGCAGACAGACGATCATAAGCCCGAATCCCCAACACATTATGGCGCTTCGGGTTAATCGGATATACCGTACCGCCAAAGGGATGACTGATCAAGTTCCACAGAACTGTCCGCCCCACACTTCCCTCCCGCTCAGTCGCCCCAATCACAGCGACAGAACGAGGGGAAAAAATGGGATCCAAAGGGTGGGATCCCGCTTTCAAATGATCGGTGACAGGATCTGGGCAATGCAGCATAGTCTTACTCCGTGGAGGGTGAGGGATCCCATTCCAGCATGGTTTTTTTGACAACAGATTTCAAAGGTTCAAGGTGATCTTGTATAACGGAAGAAATCGTCAGCGAACCGATATTTCCGAGATAATTATGCACCAAGATATTTTGAAAACCATTGATCTGTTGTCAGGATATTTCTGGATAATGCGCCCCTAATTCAGAGGATAACTGTAGGGTAGATTCCGATAGAGTTTATAGATTTCGCAGGGCTGTATCATAGAGAATTTTATCTTGGGTCAAATCACCTCGGTCTTGGATGTTGCCTACCTTTGTGCGTTCGTAATCTTTTAAGGAGCATGATCTGGTTAATCTTTTGATGTCAGTGTCTTGATGTCAGTGTCTTGATGTCAGTGTTTTGATCTTTTCCATTGTTTATTGATTATCCCAATACAACTAGGCCAAGACGGGATCCGCCTGATGGTAGAGGGCGGCATCCACCTTAAAGCCACGATAGGCCAGGACGTACAACTCCTTCATATCCCGGATTAAAGGGTAGCGAGGGTTGGCTCCGGTGCATTGGTCGTCAAAGGCTTGCTCCGACATGGTTTCGAGCTGATCGTAAAACTCCTGCTCGTTTTCGCTGAGGGTCTCGCGGATGGTAATCGGGATCCCCACCTGCTGCTTAAGATCCTCAATCGCATCGATGAGGCGGATCACTTTTTCGTCGTCGTTGGCCCCTCCCAGTTGCAGGTGATCAGCGATCTCGGCGTAGCGATGTTTGGCATTGGGAAAGCGATATTGGGGAAAAATCGCCTGCTTAAAGGGAGCGTCGGTGGCGTTGTAGCGAATCACATGGCTGATCATCAGGGCGTTGGCCAACCCATGCGGCACATGGAAGGTGGATCCCAGCTTGTGAGCCAAGGAGTGACAGACCCCCAAGAAGGCATTGGCGAAGGCCAACCCGGCAATGGTGGCAGCATAATGAACTTTTTCCCGAGCTTCGGGATCCTCGGCTCCTTTTTGGTAGGCCCGGGGCAGGTAGGTAAGCAGCAACTTAATTGCCTGTAAAGCCAGTCCATCCGTGAAATCACTGGCCATGATGGATACATAGCTCTCTAGGGCATGGGTGAGGGCATCAATGCCGCCGTAAGCGGTCAGGCGTTTGGGCATATTGAGGGTGAGGTCGGGATCCACAATCGCCATGTTGGGGGTAAGGGCATAGTCCGCCAAGGGGTACTTGATCCCCACTCGGTCATCCGTGACCACCGCAAAGGGAGTCACCTCAGATCCCGTGCCGGAGGTGGTAGGTATACAGATCAACTGGGCTTTTTGTCCCAAGGAGGGCAATTCATAGACCCGCTTGCGGATATCCATGAAGCGCATGGCCAGTCCTTCAAACTCGATCTGGGGCTGCTCATACATCAACCACATCACCTTGGCCGCATCCATCGGGGATCCACCGCCAAGGGCAATGATCACGTCTGGCTGAAAATTACGCAGTTGTTCCAGACCCCGATTGACGTTGCTGAGGGTGGGATCCGGCTCCACATCATGATAGACATCCCAATTCACCTTGATCTCATCTAAAACATGGGTGATGGGATGCAGCATACCCAGATCAAAGAGCGGCTTATCGGTGATCAGAAAAGCGCGTTTTTTGCCTTCCAATTCTCGCAGAGCAAGGGGTAAGCATCCCGGCTTGAAATAGATCTTGGGTGGGATCCTGAACCAGAGCATATTTTCCCGCCGTTGCGTCACCGTTTTAAGGTTGAGCAGGTGATGTGGCCCGACATTTTCTGAGACTGAATTGCCTCCCCAGGTGCCACAGCCCAAGGTGAGCGAGGGATCCAGTTTAAAGTTGTAGAGATCCCCAATGGCTCCTTGAGAAGACGGCGTATTGATCAGCACTCGGGATGTTTGCAAAGCATTTTCAAAGTAGGCAATATCATCTCGATTGGCGGGATCCGTATAGAGCACAGAGGTGTGGCCGCGTCCGCCAAAATTGACCAGTTGGGAGGCCGTATCAACGGCGGCATGAAAGTCACTGGCTCGGTAAAGGGCCAAGACCGGAGCAAGCTTTTCATAGGATAAAGGTTCATCCACCCCAACGGTCTCCACTTCCCCAATCAAGACCTTGGATCCCTCGGGTACTTGGATCCCGGCTAAATCTGCAATCGCCGCCACCGATTGACCCACCATACCTGCGTTAAGGCGACCCTCTTTGAGAATGATGTTTCGGACTGCTGCGGTTTGATCAGGATCCAAAAGGTAGGCTCCCCGATTCTGAAACTCAGCTTTGACCTGAGCGTAAATCGCATCCACCACCACCACCGATTGTTCTGAGGCACAGATCATGCCGTTGTCAAAGGTTTTGCTGATCAAAATGGAGCTAACCGCCATCGGAATATCGGCACTGGCGTCGATCACCGCTGGGGTATTGCCTGCCCCCACCCCCAAAGAAGGATGCCCAGAAGAATAGGCGGCTTTGACCATACCAGGCCCACCCGTTGCTAGGATCAATTTCACCTCCGGGTGCTGCATCAGAGCTTGAGAAAGTTCTACGGTGGGTTCATCAATCCAGCCAATTAAACCCATAGGAGCGCCCGCTGCTTCAGCAGCTTCCTTAACAATTTTGGCAGCGGCAACACTACACCCTTTGGCGCGAGGATGTGGAGAAAAGATGATGGCGTTGCGGGTTTTCAGGGCGATCAAGGCTTTAAAAAGAGCTGTGGAGGTAGGGTTCGTAACTGGCACAATCCCCGCCAAAATTCCGACAGGCTCGGCAATTTTTTCGTAGCCAAACCCTTCATCGTGTTCGATCACCCCACAGGTTTTTTCGTGTTTGTATTTGTTGTAGATATACTCCGAAGCAAAGTGGTTTTTGATCACCTTGTCTTCCACAATACCCATGCCTGTCTCTTGCACCGCTAACTTGGCCAATGGGATCCGTTCGTTGTTGGCGGCCAAAGCTGCTTTGCGGAAAATCTGATCCACCTGTTCTTGGGTGAAGGTAGCATATTGAATTTGCGCGGCTTTCACCTGTTGGATTAACTCTTCCAATTCAGCAAGATTAGTAACGTGCATGGATCCCTCCAAAGGGTCGTCAATGTTTGAGATAATTGCAATCAACAAGCCAGCACTAGATAGGGGTCGGAAACTGAGTCTCAGTGATTAAAGTGGAATGATAGGTAAGCCTAGTGTGAATGATGTAAGCATCCACGGCTTTTTCCAATCCCTTACGATTTTTTGATCCAGCGGGATCCCGGTTTTGATCTCAATGGGAATGGTGTCAAGGCTCGAATGGTGTCAAGGCGAGTGGAATGGTCAACCTTTGCCGCTGTCACCGCCACTTCTAATCCACTGCAATCCAGATGCCGAGTTTCCAGATATTTGACTCCATAAAAGCCCGCATAAGCCCCCCAGAAAGCTTGGCCATGGTTATCCAAAGGTTGGTCGCTCAAGATGCGATCTCCTCGGCTTTCTGCTTGAAATTTAACACTGTCTTGATAGGTAATATGAACATCCATTTGGGATCCACCTCCTCAATAGGTCTGGGGATAATTGGGTAAGTCAAGCTGGGACTGGATTAGACCGCCATCAATCCGTGATCCCGAAATATTTGTAAAACGTTGTTCACCTGGTCTGGAGTAGGGGGATCCACACCCTTGAGGGCATAGGGCAATCCCAATTGCTGCCATTTGTACTCCCCCATTTTATGAAAAGGTAAGACTTCCACCCGTTCTATATTCGATAAATTGGCTACAAAATGAGCTAACCCTCTGACATTTTCTTCGGAATCTGTCAGTCCTGGCACCAAGACAAATCGGAGCCAAGTGGGTTTGCCACTATCTGCTAAGTAACGGGCAAAAGTGAGGGTAGGCTCTAATGCCACCTGGGTCACATGGCGATAGATCTCTGGCACATAAGACTTGATATCAAGCAATACCAAATCAGTGTGTGTCAGCACTTGTTTGGCCGATTCTAGATTGACATAGCCCGAGGTATCCAAAGCCGTGTGCAAACCCAATTGATGACAGCGACGGAAGATCTCTGCCACAAAGTCAGGCTGCATCAAAGGTTCACCCCCGGTAACGGTAACGCCACCTTGACGCAGATAACTCTTATAGGCTTGAATCTCCGAGATCAGGCTTTCCACAGCCACCATCTGCCCCTCATGGGGATCCCGACAGTCTGGATTATGGCAGTACAAACACCGCAGTGGACAGCCCTGCGTGAAGATCACAAAGCGGATCCCTGGGCCATCGACTGTGCCACAGGTTTCGACAGAATGAATACGTCCAGAAAGGGAAGCAAGTGTGTTCATGACCTCATTCTGAATCTTGTTTTTGAATGGAGATATAACTTTGAGACTCTGTTCCGTTTTACCTTTTGCCAAAAAGAGAAGTTTCCGTTTTAGTCTCTCAGATTACAGTTGCCTTGAATACACCTTGAACACTTAGAGAGATGAGCTGATCCGTTTGGCATTTTGTAAATGGGGATCAAAGCCTGGGGGAAAGTGCGTATGGGCATCAAAATTGGCTTGATCAAACAAAGTCCCCTCTAAGATGGCGTGTTGAAAATAGGTGCCAAATAGTAAAGAACCCCGCAAATCGGCCCCCGTTAAGTTGGCTCCGATCAGATCGGCAAAGCTCAAATCACACCCCCGCAGATTGGCTCCCGTCAGATTAGCTCCGCTGAAATCGGCATACCTGAAGTCAGCCCCAGCCAGATGGCACCCAACCAGATCGACATTGTTAAGGCTGATCTCTACAAAATTTCGTTTGCCGGACGCATAGTCCTGAATCAGACCTTCAATAACCTGATCAGGCAGTGTTTTGGATGAATCCATAGGGTCTCCTAACTTCAATTCAAGGGATCCCGTCCGCCGAGAGAGTTTCAGGGATCCCGATTGGCCAACTTGGATCCTTAGCAACGGTGATGGAACGTGCGATTGATCACATCCAGTTGTTGTTCGCGGGTGAGCTTGATGAAATTGACCGCATAGCCCGATACCCGAATGGTCAGTTGCGGATAGAGTTCCGGGTGATCCATCGCATCCAGCAGCGTCTCTCGGCTGAAGACATTGACATTGAGGTGAAAGCCTCCATCCCGCACATAGCCATCCAGTAGCCCTGCCAAGTTAGTCACCCGATCCGCATCGGTGCGACCCAACGCCCCCGGCACAATCGAGAAGGTGTTGGAGATACCATCCTGAGCATCGGCATAGGGCAACTTGGCCACCGAAGCCAGCGATGCCACCGCTCCTTTGCTATCCCGCCCGTGCATGGGGTTGGCCCCCGGCGCAAATGGTTGACCAGCCCGCCGCCCATCGGGGGTATTGCCCGTCTTTTTGCCATAGACCACATTGGAGGTGATGGTCAGGATCGACTGAGTGGGCAAAGCATTGCGGTAGGTTTTATGCTTGCGTAACTCCGCCATAAAGGTTTGCACCAGTTGCACCGCCAGTTGATCGGCCCGGTCATCATTGTTGCCATACTTGGGAAAATCCCCGTCGATGACGTAATCCACTGCCAGTCCGCGCTCATCCCGAATCACCCGTACCCGAGCGTATTTGACGGCAGAGAGGGAATCCGCCACCACCGATAACCCGGCCATGCCAAAGGCCATCGTCCGCAAGATATCCCGGTCATGCAGGGCCATCTCGATGCGCTCGTAGCAGTATTTGTCGTGCATATAGTGGATGATGTTCATGGTGTTGACGTAGGTCTTCGCCAACCAGGCCATCATCTGAGTCATCCGGGGCCACACCTCCTCGTAATCCAGCACATCAGCGGTGATCGGGGCATAGGCCGGGGCAATTTGATCCCCAGATTTTTCATCTTTGCCGCCGTTAATGGCATAGAGCAAACATTTGGCTAGGTTCACCCGTGCCCCAAAAAACTGCATCTGCTTGCCAATCCGCATGGCCGACACACAGCAGGCGATGCCATAGTCGTCTCCCCAATAGGGCCGCATCAGGTCGTCATTTTCATACTGAATGGAACTGGTCTGAATGGATACCTGGGCACAGTAGCGTTTGAAGGTCTCGGGCAACTGCTCTGACCACAGCACTGTCAGGTTGGGTTCGGGGGCGGGCCCCAATGTGGTGAGGGTATGCAGGATGCGGAAGCTGGTTTTAGTCACCAAAGGGCGACCATCAACTCCAACACCGCCGATGCACTCGGTCACCCAGGTGGGATCCCCGCTGAATAGCTCGTTGTAGTCGGGGGTGCGTAAAAACCTGACTAGGCGCAGCTTCATGACAAAATGATCCAGCAGCTCCTGGACTTCAGCTTCGCTCAAGACTCCGGCTTGCAGATCCTGCTCGATGTAGATATCCAAAAAGGTGGAGACCCGTCCCAGCGACATGGCGGCACCGTTTTGCTCTTTGACTGCTGCCAAATATCCGAAATAGACCCATTGAATCGCTTCACGGGCATTGGTGGCCGGACGAGCCAGGTCAAACCCATAGCGGGATCCCAGTGCCTTAAATTCCTGTAGAGCTCTGATCTGCTCGGAAAGCTCTTCTCGCAAACGGATGGTATCTTCATCCAGTGCATCCAGCTCCAAGTCATTTTTTTCGGTTAGTTTCTGCTCTATCAGCCGATCCACCCCATAGAGGGCAACCCGCCGATAATCTCCGATCACCCGCCCTCGCCCATAGGCATCCGGCAAACCGGTGATGATCCCGGAGCGACGGCAACGGCGCATCTCTTCGGTGTAGGCATCAAACACCCCATCGTTGTGGGTTTTGCGGTAGGTGGTGAAAATCTCTTTGGTTTGGGGATCCAATTCGTAGCCGTAGGCTTTGAGTCCGGCTTCCACAACGCGAATACCGCCGAAGGGCATGATGGCTCGCTTCAGGGGTTTGTCGGTTTGTAGCCCTACTATTTGTTCGAGTTCGGCATCAATATAGCCAGGGGCATGGCTGGTCAAGCTGGAGGGCACAGCGGTGTCGGCATCCAAAACCCCTCGCTCCCGCTCCAACGCCATCAAGTCTTTGACCTTGGCCCAAAGCTGCTGGGTGCGCTCGGTTGCCCTAGCCAGAAAGGTCTCATCTCCTGTGTACGGGGTGTAATTGCGTTGAATAAAATCCCTGACATCGATAGAGTGTTGCCAGGATCCCGGCACCAACGAGTCTTGGCCCGCCTGCGGATCGAACGCTTGAGGTCGTGATAGTGCATCGACAACCATATCTGTCCTCCTAATTGCTGCCTAATAAGTGCTGCAAAGACAGAATCTTTTCAACCAAGGGCATTGCTATCAGGGCATTGCTATCAGGGCATTGTATTAGAGTTAAGATTGTCTCCAATCCTAAAGTCACTAAGCCAAAATATCTCAATAATCTTGTTGTTTTTTGCCCTTGGCTTTATCCTGTTTGTATCCATTCTAGAGCGGCTTTGATAACCAGAGCGTTTTGTCAAACTCTATTAAGGTATCTACAGATTTTGTGCTGATTTGTTGGAAATGATGAACAAGATAAGAGGGCAAAACGTAGCCTAGACTGCTATTTAAGATTAGTCTTATAATCTCTTCAGCTAATTTTTTCAGATCTCATTGACTTCCTATCCTGAAAAATCTTGGCCTGCCGCCAGAGCAGGTTTAGGCCAGCAGTGACTTGTCCCATCCTGGCCCAGCGATTCAGCTAGTCATTGATTTAAAGAGTAGGGAAGGGGAAATCCTGAAACAGCTCCTAACGACTTCGCTAGCCTTGGCTTTTCGACTATGGGGTGTGGAAAGCATACATAAACCCAGGTTGCTGCTTGCCCTCACTTCGCCCCTAACGCATGGATGGGATCCCTGTGTCCTCTACTATTGCCGTCTAGAAATAGGCTTATGACTTCAATAGTGAAGGGGTCGGTTTTTCCGTGCCCTCAATCTCCAGGATCCCTAGAGATGGCGTCTCGCTCCAGTGGCACCACCAAAGGGATCCAGCCTAACCACGGGAGGCAACTTCTTAACGGCGTCTTAATTCAGTTCAGGGATACTGACCAAGGGTCAATTGAGGCAGCGACTGAGCATTCTGCCCTCCGAACACTCATCTTGACCTCAGCACCTATCTCAGAGGGGAGCCTATGTTGGGGATCAAACTGGCGGTGGTGGTGGTGGCGGCCTTGATCGGGGCAGGCATTGTGGCTTGGCGGTGCCAGCGAACTCACTTTCCTCTTCTGACGGGATCCCTGCTGGGAGCGGGGGCTGGTGCAGTGGGATCCCTGTTGTTTATGCTGCCCCTCAACTTTTGTACCTTTGAGCTTGAGCGGACGGGCCTGGATATGGCGGTGGGGCTAGGCTTGATTGCCCTGGGGCTGGCGATTCCTGTGGGATCCCTGGATTGGTGGCTGCGGCAGCGGGATGCCAAAGCCCGAGGGCTGCTGCGAGAGGAGTTTCGACAGGGGGTGTTTCGCAATTGGGGTCTAGCTTGGCTCTGTTTGGCTCCCACTCTGATAATTTTGCTTTTTATTTCTCTACTACCCC
>JAAUUM010000040.1 GCA_012031565.1 Synechococcaceae cyanobacterium SM2_3_2 | reverse complement strand
AGAAAGCAGCATCCTACGCTACCGGACTGGATCCCCAACAGGCTAGCCATACAGGCGAGGACGTTTTGGTGGTGGACAACCAAGGTAGTCAACTTTTGCGAGTCAGACCCGATGGATCTGTCATTGTTGTGGCGACAAATCTGCATCAACCCTTTGGTGTAGCGGTGTCTGGAGACCAGATTTTTGTCACCAATAATCGGGGTCAACTTCTGGATATTTCTCCATCTGGTCAGGTGAGAGAAATAGCAAATCTAGGCCAACCTTTGTGGGGCATCACAGTGGATCCCCAAGGGGATATATGGGTAGTCAAACACAACAATGTCAACAGGATCTTCTTCTTCTTCAACAATCTCCAACGAATCGGATCCTTAAGTCGAATTAGCTCTACAGGGCTAGAGCAGATGATCGCTTCAGGGATCCGCGCCCCCTATGGCGTGGGGTTAAGAAGCGGGGATCCGGTGGTGATCACAGACAGACAACTGCTGTGGTTTAAGCCCACCAGACAAGTGGTGGTGGATGGGTTGGTCAACGGGCGAGGGTTGGCAGCCAGAGGCAGTGAGTTGTGGTTCAGCGACCGGGATCCCAGTACAGGTGAAGGCCGCTTGCGGAGAGTGTCTTTAGCGGGGGCGGTAGAAGAGATTACCATCCCTGAGATGCAGTGGCCTCTGAGTATTGCGGTGACAGAAGATGGGGCGTTGAGAGTTGCCGATGGCTCTGGTCGTCTGTCGCGTTTGGTTCAGTAAGGAGATCCACACTTGCGAGGATCACCTCCTCTACGATGGGATCCCTACGAGGTGGCCTGAGGTTCGGCGTTGGCGGGCAGGCTCTTGGTATTGAGCGAGGATCCCTGTAAGAGCAGCTGGCCCGAGTCCGCTGGGGTTCCCCGTTCGGAGCCTGCACTGAGTCCGTCATCATCACCGGGATCCCGGCTCAAAAGTCCATGCAGCAGCACGTAGACGCTGGGAATGACAAAGAGGGTGAGCAGTGTGGCCAGAGAAAGACCCGAAAAGACCACCACTCCCAACGGTTGTAACAGTTCGGATCCCTCGCCAATGCCCAGTGCCAGCGGGAACAGCCCCAAAACGGTGGTGACGGTGGTCATCAAAATCGGTCGCAGCCGTTGGGGAGCGGCCAGCAGCATCGCTTGTTTGTAGGTCAGTCCCTGCTCAGTGCGGATTTGGTTGGCTAACTCCACCAACAAAATGGCGTTGTTGACCACAATGCCCACCAAGAGCACCGCGCCTACCAACACCGTTGCCCCCACGGCTGTATTGGTAAAGAACAATCCGGCAATCCCGCCTGAGAGAGCCAAGGGCACCGTCAGCATGATCACCAGTGGATCGATGAGGGAGTTGTACTGCACCGCCATCACCACAAACACCAAGAACGCCGCCAGGGATCCCAGTAGGACGAGGGAGTGACGCAATTCCTGGTTGCTCTCTGCCGCCCCACTGGGCAAGACCGTCACCCCTGCGGGTAGCTCTAGGCTGGCTACAATCTGATTGGCTTCGGCGATGGCAGCATTTTGAGAGACCCCATCCAGCCGATCGCCAACGATGATATACACCTGCCGTTGATTGATGCGGGGGATCTCGCTGGGGGCCAATCCTTCCTCTAGACGGGCCACATCCCCGAGTCGCACCGGCTGGCCATTTTGCACAAATAGCGGCACCTGCAACAACTGCGACGGCTGGGTGATGGATCCCTCCGCCAGTTGCACCCGCACATCGATCAGTTGGTTGCCCTGTTGCAGTTGGGTGGCGGTAGAACCTTGCAGAGCGGTACTGACCACTCGCCCGATGCTCTGGGGGGTTAGTCCCAACGGCCCAGCTCGCTGCCAATCCGGCACGATCCGCACTTCTGCTTGGCTCTCATCCCCATCCGGTCGATAGCGGGCCAGGGATCCCCGTTCATCCAGCGCGGCCAAAACCTGTTCGCCGGCTCGGGTTAGAGCCTCGGCATCATTGCCTTGCAACACCACATCCACATCCGCATTGACGGCAGAGTTACGGGCATTGAGACCTCGGACACTGCCCGGTGAGACCCGCAGCCGTGTATCCACTAGATTAAGGGATCCCAGTTGTTGGTTGACCCGATCGACGTATTCCCCCACATGGGTGCCCGGAACCAGAGTGATCTCGCTGGTGCCTCGGCGGGGGTTTTCGCTCAGGTTGCCCCCAAAGGCGGATCCGCCCGCAATGGTGAAGGCGTATTCCGTCTCAGGCTGAGCCTGAATGATCTGATCGACCGCCGCCATCGCCCGGTGGTTTTGGCTAAAAGTAGTGCCCAGTGGGAAGCTGCCAAAGAATCTCACCTGACCTGTGCTGATTCGGGGCAGGAGTTCTTGGTTGAGCTGCCCCACCATCCAGACACTGCTGCCTCCCAAAAACAGCAGGGCCGTCAGCAACACCAGAATCGGACGCCGCAACAGTTTGGCCAAGAGGCTCTGATAGGCAAACGTCCCGGAACGCACCCCCCAGTTGAACCGTTGCAGGATCCAGAGACGGCTGATACCGCTGCTGCGGCGAATGGTCAGCAACCGCGAGGTCAGCATGGGCACCACCGTCAGCCCCACCACCAGGGATCCCGCCACCGCAAAGCTGATGGTCAAGATCAGTTCATTGAAGATGAGGGAAATAAAGCCGCCGATCAACAAAAAGGGCAACACAGAGACCAAATTGGTGGCAGTGGAGGCCAGCAGGGCGGATTCCAGCTCACGGCTGCTGCGCTCCGATTGATCCAAGATCTGCTCCGCATATTGGCGCGGGGATCCTTGATCACGGGGGATCCCGGCGGTGCCCGTGGCAATGTTTTCCAGCATGACGATGGCGTTATCCACCACGATGCCCACCCCCAGCGCCAGTCCCCCCAGACTGATGATGTTGATGGAGAGGCCAAACAAGCCCATCAAGATCACCGCCATCAGAGAGGCCAATGGAATCGCCACCACCACAATGAAAGTCTGCCGCAGGGATCCCAAAAATAGCAGTACCGCGATGCCCGCCAGCACCGCCCCCGACAGACCAGAGAGGGCCACATTTTGAATAGAGCTGCGAATGAAGCGGGATTCATCGGTTGTGGCGGTGATGACCGCATCCTCGGGCAGTAGGCCAGTCTGGCTCAATTGCTCCAATCGGCGGCGGATCCCGTCCACCACCGCGATGGTATTGGCCTCCGGTTGTTTTTGGATACTGAGCTTGATGGCTGGGCTACCGTTGAGGCTGACCTGTACCTGCTGGGGCGCAGCCTGATCCTGCAACTGGGCAAACTCCGTCAGCAGAACTTGGGATCCACTGTCGGAGGTAAAGCGAAGATTGCGTAGCTCCTCCACATCGCGGATCCGGCCAACGGTGCGGGTTAGGGCTTCCACGGTTCCCCCTTGGAGCCACCCGCCTGAGACATCCTGATTGCGCTCTTGCAGTTGGGTGAGTACAGAAGTCAGTCCTAGTCCCAAAGCCTGCATCCGGGTCAAGTCTAGATTCACCTGTACTTCTGGCGGATTGCCCCCCGCCACATCCACAGAGGCGACCCCCGGTACCACCCCTAGTTCGCGGCTGAGGTCTTCATCGGCCAGGGTGCGTAGCTCCGTTGGGCCGAGGGATGCCGAGGTGAGGGCAAACTCAAACACCGGCAGGTTTGACGGATCAAACTTGAACACCACCGGAGCTTCCAGCTCACTGGGCAAACGTCCCCACGCCCGGTTCACTGCTGCGGTGGTTTCATTCAGAGCTTGGTCAATGTCTCCCCCAGCCGCAAAGTAGAGATCCACCCGCACCTGTCCCTCCCGAGTAGAGGAATAGAGCTGCTCCACGCCTTCGGTGGTGGAGAGCGCCTCTTCCAGCGGGCGGGTGATCTCATCAATGGCGATTTCGGGGGCAATGCCGGGGGTGTCGATGCGGACGCCGATGCGGGGATAGGTGATGGAGGGCAGCAGAGCAACTGGCAAGCGATTGATAAAGAAAAAGCCCATCACCAGCACTGCCAAGGCCAGCATCAAGGTGCCAATATGTCGCCGAATGGCGGTGCCGCTAATGCTGAGTCCTGCCGCCGGGATCCCGGATTGGGTCTTCTGCTCATCTTGAGGGCGAGGATCCTGATCAAAAGAGTCAGAATCCTGGAGAGCGAACATATCTGGCATGGCGAAGCAGGCTCCAGAGACACAGGGCAAACGGGCCAAGACTTTAACAAATCTTAGGCTTTCGCCATCTTAGACGCGGGGATCCTGCTTTGGGTTCAATTGCTCGGCTCAGATGTGCCATCAGTAAGACGTTGCCGGATTAGATACCGCAACTCCTCTAACAGCACGTCAAACCGTTGATCTTGTTCTGCTTGCCGTTGTCGGATCGCATCAAGCTCTCTCTCGTGCTCAGCATGTCGCTCTAAACTCAGCCGCACGATCCCGCCCATTTCCCCCAATTGTTCTTGAAAGCGCAGTTGAGCATTGACCAATTGGCCAAAGCGTTGGTTGAGTTGTTCATCTGTCACGGGATCCTTCACCTTGTAATCGTGAGGTTATCTCTATTATCTAGGGCTATCTAGGGCTATCCAAAGTGTCCCAGGGATCCCGATTGAACCTTTTGGCGCGGGTGATGTCTAATCTGTACCTTGCAAGTTTGGCCCTCTTTAACCTCCATCCATCGGGACAAAAAATGACTATTAACAGGAAGAAACAGGCTGCTCTGATGGGATCCCTGCTGCTGTGCAGTGGATTGGCCATGCCCTCTGTTCAGGCGGATCCCTTGCAACGCACCATCATACGCACTGGCCCTGAGGGCAATACTTACACCAAAGATCAGGTTTTGGAAGACTGCCAGCTCACCACCCGGCGGATTGGCCCCCAAGGTCGGCAACAGTCCAGCCAACGGGATCTGTGTGATCTGGAGATCACCGCTGAGGTCAACCGCATCAATGCCCAAGGCCAAACCTCTAGCGCCACCCGTACTTTAGAGGATGGCCAACTTTCCACCACCCGCACCGTGCGGGATCTGGACAAGCCGTAGGATCCCTACCAGGGCAGCTCCGAGCCGTCATAGTGCCAAAATCGCCCCGTCATTGCGGGGGTGAGCTTCTCCATCACGGCGATCAGTCCGGCAATCGACTCGGTGGGGGTGAGGGGAGCTTCTGGCCCACCCATATCGGTTTTGACCCAGCCCGGACTGAGGGCGGCAAAAATGATGCCATCTTCAGCTAATTCGATGGACATGTAGCGGGTGAGCAGATTGAGGGCGGCTTTGCTGGCGGAGTAGGCATACCCCCCCTTGACCAATTCGGCTTTGTGGCCGATGGATCCCAACAGTGAACTCATATTGGCGACAATGCTGCTGCCAGCGGCTTTGAGGAGGGGATAAAAAGCCTGGGTCACCATCAGGGGTGCGACGGTGTTGGTCTCCAGCACCGCCATGAAGGACTCTTTTTCGCTGGAGCCGAAGGTGATCCATTCCCCCAAGCCTGCCCCATTGATCAGCAGATCCAGCTGAGGGGTTTTGGCCGCGACTACTGCAACGGCTGCTTGAATTGAGGCGGCATCATTGACATCCAGTTGCAGCCATTCCACCTGATCGGGGTGGTCAAGAGCCAATGTGCTGAGGGCTTCAACGGGCTGGCGCGAGGCGGCAAAGACCCGATAGCCTTTGGCGGCCAATTGCCGTACATATTCCAACCCCAGCCCCCGACTGGCTCCGGTTACCAATGCAGTTTTCATGGATGTCATCAAGTTTTGGTTCCACGCAAGAGCTTGTGCATCTTAGAGCCAAAGGGATCCCTGGGTTTGCCATCTCCGGCACCGTTGCCGTTGCTGACAGAACTGGCTTTATCTTGGAGCTATCTCTCTCTGATGAGGATCCCGTCATGCTCAGGTTCTATGACTCGCCCGCTTCTGGCAATTGCTACAAAGTGCGTTTGCTTTTGAACCAACTAGAGATTCCTTACGAACGGGTGATCATCAATTCTCGGGCTGGCGAGACTCGTACCCCTGAGTTTCTGGCCAAAAATCCTTTTGGTCAGGTGCCACTGCTGGAGCTGGATTCCGGCGAGACTCTGAGCGAATCGGCGGCGATCTTGCTCTATTTGGCGGAGGGAACTGCACTGGCGGGATCCAATCGGATCGAGCGGGGCTTGGTGGCGCAGTGGCTGTTTGTGGAGCAGTTTCGTTTGTTTCCCCAACTGGGATTGACGCGATTTTGGATCCGCTCAGGTCAGAGCGAGGAGTATGCCCACGAGATCCGAGTCAATCGTGAGGCCGGAGCCAAAACCTTAGAGATTATCGATCAGCAGTTGGGGCAGTCGCCTTTTTTGGCGGGGAAAAACTACACCATTGCCGATATCGCCACCTATGCCTACAGCCGGGTGGGGGATGAAGCGGGCTTTGATCTGAGCCTCTATCCTCATCTGCAAAGCTGGTTTGAACGAATGGCCGCTCAACCTCGCTATAGTGCCCCAGAGACAGCTTGAGGGAGGGGTGAATCTGATCGATCCAAGTCCTTGACCAGGGATCCCAGGCGAGACATCGCCCCCTCGATCAGCTCTGGTGCCACATTGGCATAGGACAGGCGCATGGCCGGATAGCCCAACCCATCGGGGAAGAAGCTGGATCCCGATAGAATTAGGATCCCGTGCGCCTCTGCCTGCTGGATTAGCCGGGGCATCAAGGGGCCATAGCGATCCGGCAACTGCACCCATAGATACATTCCCCCTTCCGGCACCGTCCAGCGGGCAAACTCCGGGAAGGACTGTTCTAAACCCCGCAACATCAGATTGCGATTGTGATGCAGTTGGGTGTGAACCCGTTGCAAATGGCGGCGATAGTGCCCTTGAGCCAAAAACTCGCTGACCACCGCCTGCGACAGGGTGGGGGTGTGAATGTCGGTCAGATAGCGTTGTTCCAGCAGGGCTTGTCGATGGGCGGGTGGCACCACCAGATAGCCCACCCGCAGGCCAGGGGACAGGGTTTTAGAAAAAGTGCCCACATAGGTGACCCAGCCCTCGGTATCCATGACCTTGAGGGGGGGCGGCGGACTGCCAAAGTGCAGCACCTCGTAGGCGTTATCCTCCAAGATCGGACATTCATACTGGCTGGCCAAGGCCAATAACTGCCGGCGATGGGTGGCGGTGGTGGTGATGCCTGTCGGGTTATGCAGGGTGCTAGTGGTAAAGATTAACCGGGGCCGATGGCTGTCGAGATAGCGGGCCAGCAACTCCAGATTCATGCCCTCCCGATCCATCGGGATCCCGATGATGCGACAGCCCAATTGCTGAAAGATGGGCAGGGCGCTAAAGAAGGTGGGACTTTCCACCACCACCCAATCGCCCGGTTGGACAAAGTGTCGGATCGCCAGCGATAGCCCTTGCATGGCTCCATTGACCACCATGATGTCATCGGCACTGGACTCTAGCCCCACCTGCAACAGCAGATTGGCGATTTGGTGCCGCAGTCGCGTGTGTCCTTCAATGGCGTTGTAATCGAAGAAATTATCACTATCAGTGGAGACTTTGCGGATGATGCGGGCCAGATCGTCGGGGGGATGTTTGGGGAACGCGCAGCTGAGATCGATCAGGTCGGGCTGTTGTTTGGCTTGGATCGAGCGGGCATAGAGGGCAAAGGGGCGGTTGGCTTGGGCTTCCCAGACCACGACGGTTTGATGGGGGGCAAAGCAGCAGGGGCGGGCCGGATCGGGAATCGGGGCAGCATCGACAAAATAGCCGGATCCCTGGCGAGCGCTGATCAATCCCTCCGCTACCAGTCGGTCGTAGGCTTCGATCACGGTCAGCTTATTGACCTGCAACGTTTTGGCCAGTCCTCGAATCGAGGGCAGTTTTTCGCCGGGGGGCAGGGATCCCGAGTGGATCAGCGATTGCAGCCGCTCCTGGATCTGGAGATACATCGGCTGTTGGGACTGGCGATTGAGAGGGATCCGCATAGGGTGGGCCAACTCTGTGCCCTGTAGCCTAAACGATCTGACCAGGATTGAGACGGTACAGTTTTCTGACCTAGCGACCAGAACAGTTGCGAGATCTGACAACTGGTCTAGTCAAAGGAATGCCAAAGTGTATCTACTCAGGCTGGAGGGGCAGAGCCATAGTGAGATCAATCGGTTCAAGGTATGACCTGTGCAACGCATTTGGATCACAACATTTTCTAGGCTAAATCCTCGGGACTGGCAGTCCCCTAGTCTTCTGCAACGCTTTCAAACTCGGTCTAAAATCTGGGCCCAATCTCTACAAATGATGGCGATCGATCTGGTGAGAAATATCGCCGCTCCTCACTCGGATCCCAGGATTAAGGTGAAGAAAGGAGCTGACGGTCAAACGATCTGGCAGATTTGGGATCCCGGTCGTCAGGAAACCATTTATCTTTCCTCTGAAGATCAGGTACGTACCTGGGTTGAAGAACGTTACTATGATTACCGCTGAAAAAATAGGGCTTTGATTTAAGTTTTTGACTCTCTTGATACTTGGAATGTTTCAAGTAGTCATTGGCAAAGATCTATTTACCGATGGGCAGCTCAGGCAAGAGACTATTAGATTGATGGCGCTAATAGCCACGGACTTTGCGCGTTTGTCCTGATATCTCAGAAGAGTGGTGGCTTAGCATTGAGGTCACGGCACACTCAATCTGGTGGATCCATGACCTCTCGTTTGGCGACCTCCCGTTTGGCATCTCCTCTCCGCACATCGATCTTGTTTGTGGCATCCTTGGTGGCTAGCCTGCCGATGTTGGGATCCCTGGCTTCAGCTCAGGCCATCGCCCCCAGCCTGCGAGAACTGCCCCCCGATTTGGCGGCTCAGCTCACCACTGACCAGATTTTGCAAGCCTGCGCCACCAATCAAGCCGATACTCTGCCCAGTCCGTTTCCTGATGTCGTTGAAACCGATTGGGCCTATAAATCTGTCTTGACCCTCTATTATTGCGGTGCCTATCGGGGGGCGATCCCACCAGAGCAGTATCGGCGCTATCTTGAATCACAGCGAGAGATGCCCAGCTGATATCCTGGTCTGATGCTGCCGATTTACTACTCCGATCAGTTTTTGCACCACCAGACGGGATCCTTTCATCCCGAACGTCCAGCTCGTCTAGAAGCCATTGTCAAGGCTCTCCGCAGTGCTCCTTTTGCGGCCCTGTTGGACTGGCGGGATCCCGTGGCAGCTACCGTCAGCCAGATTGAGCGAGTCCACCAAAGCGACTATGTACAGGCTTTGCAGGCCATCTGCCAACGGGGCGGGGGATCCCTGGATGAAGATACCGTCGTCTCTGCCGAAAGTTTTGAGGTGGCTAAGCTAGCGGTGGGAGCTTGGATCGAGGCCAGCCAGTCCACCCTAGAGACGGGATCCCCCAGTCTGGTGCTCTGTCGCCCCCCCGGACATCATGCCGAGCCAGATCGGGGGATGGGCTTTTGTCTATTTAGCAGTGCTGCCATCGCCGCCCTATTAGCTCTCGATCAGCCTCAGATCAAGCGGGTGGCTGTTTTAGATTGGGATGTTCACCACGGCAACGGCAGCGAAGCGGTGATCAAACAGCATCCCCACTTGGCCTATGTGTCCCTGCATCAGTGGCCGATGTGGCCGGGGACAGGCAACGGAATCGACACCTTTCCCCACAACAATATTTTGAATCTGCCCCTGCCCAGAGGTTCGGGCTGGCCCGAGTATGAGCAGGCCATGACCACGCAGGTGATGCCTTGGTTGGGGACTTTTGACCCCGATCTGCTGTTGGTGAGTGCGGGGTTTGATTGCGCCGCTGGGGATCCCTTGGCGGGCATGACCCTGAGTTCTGAGGATTTTGGTCGCTTGACCCGTCTTTGTTTGGACTTGACCCCCCGCAGTATCTTTGGGCTAGAAGGGGGCTACAACCTGGAAAACTTGGCCCAAGGCTGGCTCAGTCTGGTGGAAACCTGCCTGGATGTGACCGGTTCTACCGGGGAGACTGGGCGGTGAGAGATGCTGCCCTCTTGCCCCTGACCATCACCGCCGCTGACCTGCTGGCCTTTCATCGCTGCCAACGGATCCCCTATCTCAATCGCCACGGATCCCCCGATGACAAACAGGATCCCAGTGCCTATGTGGGCCAACTGCGGCAGGAGCGGCAGCACCATCAGCAGCATATCCAAGTTCAATATCCCGGTATCGAAGTGGATCCCGACCATCCCGAGGGCAGATCCACCCCAGAGCTGATGCAGCAGCGGATCCAGCGCATCTACAAAGCCCATCTGGAAGTGCCGTTACCAGGGCTGGAAGTACCCGCTACTCTGGGATCCGTGCAATTGCGCTCACAGCCGGATGGCCTGGTGTGGCAGGGATCCGACCGAGAAGGGCACTACACCCCCGTCGAGATTCGGGCTAGCAAACGGATCAAACCCGACTATGAGTTGGCTCTGGCTTTTCATGCCTTTGCGCTGGGGCAGGTGCAGGGCTTCACCCCCACCACCGGCTGGCTGGTGCTTCAGGATGGGGCATGGCAGACGGTGCGATTGCGGCGATGGTTGAATCGGATCCCGGCGTTGATTGAGTCTTTGGGGGCGGTGGTGGCGGCGACCGAGATGCCGGATGTCTTTATGGCCCGCAGCCGCTGTAGCTTATGCCCGTGGCAGGGGTTTTGTCACGATCACTCTGCTCAAGCGGATCCCTTGCGGTTGTTGCCGGGGGTGACCCGCACCCGTCATCCCATCCTGGTTTCGGCAGGGATCAGCTCGATTGGGGACTTGGCCCAAGCCTCTGTAGACCAACTTAGCCCCCTGTCTGGTTTAGGCCCCAAAGCTGCCGTTCAACTGGTGCGCCAAGCCCAATCCACCCATAGTCAAAAACCTGTCTGGATTCGGCCTCTGGAGGGGCTAGAAGGCTTTGACCCGTGGCCGCAGCCGGTGGAGCTGTGCTTTGATATCGAAGCGGATCCCCATCATGGGGTGGCTTATCTGTTGGGGGTGCTGTTGATCCGTAAGGGGCAGGTGATCGAGTATCACCGCTTGATGGCCGCAGATCCGGCCCAAGAGCAGCAGGTCTGGGAGTCTTTCTTGACCCTGAGCGAGCAGTATCCCCAAGCGCCCGTCTATCACTTTCATGCCTTTGAAGTCCAGACTTGTCGTAAGCTGGCCCTCAAGCATGGCACCAGCCCTCGCCGCTTGCATCGGCTGCTAAAGCGATTTGTGGATTTGCATCAGGTGGTCACCCACGGGGTGGTGCTGCCAATCGAGAGCTATTCCCTCAAAAATATTGCCCGCTGGCTGGGGTTTGAGTGGCGGTTGTCCGACTCTGGCGGGGCGCAGTCGATCTTTTGGTATGCCCAGTGGCTAGAAACCCAGGATCCCAACTTTTTGGAGTGGCTGGCCACCTACAACGAGGATGACTGTCGGGCCACCTATCGGCTCAAGCAATGGCTGGCGGAGGCAACCCCACCTTTAGCCCTCTCCGCCGATCTGACAGAACTGATCGAGCCAGATCGGGGCTGGAACCTCAACAGGGGCAAACCCTCGCGCTAGCATAGATTTCAGTTACTTGTGTCCAGTTGTACCCAGTTGCACTCTTTTTGCACTCTTTCTTCCCTTTTGTTATGGCTAGCCCTCGCCCCTTACTCCTGAGTGCGTCTTATTTGGTCATTGGATCCCTGCTGATAGATGGGTTGGGACGAGGAGGTGGGCTGGGATCCCCGGCACTTGCTCAGAGTTATCTCTTGCAAGGGCAGGTGGTGCAGGTGATCGGGCCGACAGAGGTGTTGATCACCATTGATGGTCAACTTTTTGCCCTCAACCTGGCCTATCAGATGGTGCCCCCTGAGGCGGGGGAGCTGGTGCAGCAGCAGACCACCCAAGCCCTCAGCCAACTGTTGCCCGTGGATAGTGTGGTGCAAATTGATCCATTGCAGCTGGGATCCGGCAATCGCATCTATGGATTTGCCTATAACCAAAATGGCTTGGTCAATGCTCAATTGTTGGCCTCTGGGCATACCATCGCCCCTTGGCGACTACCAGAGCCAGGGTTGCAGCAGCTCTACGATGGAGCCGTGGCTCAGGCTCAAGCCTTAGGACTGGGGCTCTATGCCCCCTCACAGGCGGCTGTTGTGCAGGCTCAGACCGCCTCAGTGGGGCAGAGAGTGTGGCGAGAATTACGGGATCCCAGTTCTCCGTTGTTGCCTTCGCTGTTGGGCACCAGTTTGATGGTGGTGATCTTGGGGGTGGTGGGGGTGAAGCAGTGGCGACGCTCCCACCGGCCAGCGGCTGCTGGGGTTCCTCTTGCTGGCAGTGGGGATCCCGGCCCCAGTCATGATCCGCATCGGTTGCAAAAAACGTTAGCGGCGGCCATCGCCCGTCAAAAATCCTTGCAAGGGCGTTATCAAGACCTCCAAAACCAGGTTGACATCTGGTTGGAGAAAGCTAAAACCGCCATTCTGCAAAAAGATGATGAGTTGGCGCGGGTGGCCCTAATTCGCAAGCGTTCTTATGCCAAGTCGGCTCAAGAGATGCAGGCGGAGCTGGAGGTGGCCACGGCTCAGGTGGCCGCTATTCAATCGGTAAGCCATCGCCACACTATCTCGACCCAGATGCCCCCCAGCTCCCCTTTAGATCTAGTAGATCTGGACTCACCTCTAGATCTAGACTGAGGCCATTTTCAAGCCATTTTCAGATATACAGCTCAAGGGATAGACAATGGGCTAGCCAGGGGCCATTGTTTGCGAGCTAATTCGCTCAGGATGCGGGAGGGTTGTTCGGGGTTGTCAAAGCGGTTGATGGTGGACACCGTCAGGGTCAACCTGCGTTTAGCCCGGGTAATGCCGACGTAGAGGAGCCTGAGTCGCTCTGAGGCAAAGTCCATAAACGCCCGCGCTGTGGCATTATCGGCCCAATCCTGCCAGCCCTCGGGATCCCTGTCTGGGGTCAGATCCAGGTAGCCTCGCAATTGAGACAGTGCCTCAGCGGTTAGATCCATCCGCTCCAAAAAATAGACCCCCATCAGATGGTCTTCTGGGCTGAGGGGATACTCATAGGCCGACAGCCCCACAATAAAAACCTCATCCCACTCCAGTCCCTTGGCCTTATGCAAAGTGGCCACCGTGATCGATCCTGGTTCGGGGTGATGGGGTCTGAAGTCGGAGGACATGCCGCTCAATCCAGACTGTTCCATTTGGCCTAGCTCAGCACTGATCCGGTGCCAATCGGCGGTGGGCTGGGATCCCAGATGGGTGGCCAGCTGATCGATGAGAAAATGTCCCAGTTGCAGTTCCTCCGGCTGTCGATACAGGTCTTGGATGACCAAACTGAGCACATCCGTCCAGGGAGACCGTAATCCTGTCAGCCACCTCACCAGCCGTTGTCGCCATTGGTCTAGGGCTTGCCCTGTGATCGGATCGGCCCAGGTGGGCAGACAAGGCTCAGAGCCTACGAGCGGAAATAGCCATTCCTCCAACGGGATCCCCAGCAACCACCCCTGCACCTGCGGCCAACTGCTCTCGGGCAAACCCAAGGGATCCCGTAGGCTCTCGGTCAGGTTAACTAGACGTTTGGCCTCGGCGGGCTGGCCCAGATAGGCTGTGATCAGCTTCAGGTGTTGGATCACCTGGTGTTGCTGAGGGTTAGAGCGCAGTAGGTCGAAGACCCGGCATGATTCTGTGGCGAACAGCTCCAAGAGCTGAAACCCTTGTTCATTGCGGGGTACCAAAATGGCCACCGTCTGATCCGGTCGTTGGGCAATGCTCCTCAATGCCTGCTGAGCCACATGAGCCAACTCTTGGCTGGGATCCCCCTCCACCCGCTCCGTCACAATCGCAGCCTCCGCAGCCGGGGGATTGGCCACCATTGTCTGTCCCGAGACCCGGTCTAAGAGCAGTGCAGGCTGGATAAACTGCTGGACAAACGTGGAGCGCAGAGGTGGTGGAATCTGGGGATCGGTGCCGACCCAGGCCACCACATGATTGGCTAGGGCCAAGATCGGGGCAGCGCTGCGGCTGGATTGATCCATCGTGACAAATAGGGCTGAATCTTGATTGGGATCCTGGCAGGCTTGGCAAAAGGCGCGAAAATAGCGGGGATCGGCAGAGGTAAAGGTGCCCGTGATGCTTTGATTGGGATCCCCCACCCGGACGAGATGACCGGTGCGACGACTGATGGCCTTGAGTAGATCTTCTTGTAGCGGCGAGCTGTCCTGAGCCTCGTCCTCCAGCACATAGTCATACCAGCTTTCCACCTCCTGTCGGATGGAGGGGTGCTGTTCCATCAACTCCAGTGCCCGCCAACCGAGGTCGTCATAATCAATCACATGGCGGCGGCGCAGTTCGGTTTGATAGCTGTCATAGACCTCTAAAGCCCAGACAAGGCAACTATCCAATGAAGATCCGCCACCGGAAGTGACGCTTTGATTGGCCACCTGGGCCAGCAGGTCATCGGCGTCGTGGCGGTGATGCTTAGCGGTACGGATCACCGCTTTGCACATCTCCTCAAAGCGGCTGCGAAAGGTTTCCTGCTGTTGCTGTCGTCGTTTGGCCTCCGGTTGGTCAGGCAACAGGGATTGCCATACCTCATGATGAATGCGGAGCCAAGCCCGGGTCAGTTGTCGCAATAGGCGGACTTGCTCGTACTCTTCTAAAAGCTGACTATCATCCCCGCGCCCCTCAAACAACCGCAGAATTTTGAGGGCAATCGAGTGGATGGTGAAGGCATCGGTAAATCGTTCATACGCATCCATCTGTTCCAGACGGGCATTGACCCGCCGCAACAAGTTGGCCCGCGCCGATCGCATATAGGTAAAAACTCCGATTCGATCCGCCGGGATCCCACGATTGCCGATCATGTCGGCGATCAGACTTTCCAATATAAAGGTCTTACCACTGCCAGGAACAGCAGAGATGCCCATCCACCCCCCTCGGTAGGCCATCGCCTGCTGCTGCGCCGGTCGCCAGACCAGGGATCCCGGAGGTTTTTCTTGAGACTGTATCCCCAAGGGCATCCTCTCATCAGCCCCCTGATCAAGCCTTTTCAGAGGTGTAGTGCTGGGATCCATGTGGGGTCACTCCAGTGTGGGGGATCCTAATGGGCAGGTGATGGGCAGATTTGGGTTCAGTGGCTGTCTACAGCTCAGCATCTTCCAATCCAGCCATCCCCTCGGGATCCTCTTCTGACAAGGATAACCATCCTGCCCGCCACAAGTGTTGATTTTGCAGGGTGGCGGCATTGACCCATAGCTCAATGGCGGGATCGCAGACGGATTGCAGTTGTGCCCAGACGATGTTGCCCTGGCGGTCTTGCCGGACACGCACCTGAAAGTGTCGCCAGCCCATCACCGCATTGACCGCTGTCCATTTGGATCCCAGCAGATGAGGAAATTTGATCCGCCGGGGCTTTGTCTTAGCCATGAGCCTCAAGTCTGAGCCAAACGTCTCTATCAAACTATTCTTGAGCAACCTAATCTTCACCAGCCTATCAGGACAACAGGGTCAGAATCTTGGCTTCAGTCAGTTTTTGGGAATCGCTTGGCCCGCTTCCTCTAGGGCTCGGTCACGATTAGCGCCTCGGGGATCCTGGGGTAGCGTTTCGACTGCGCTAGATACACCGATGTTAAACATCCGAAGGATGCCAGTGCGGATCTGGGTGCTGGCTGCGCCATAAGGCTGACGGATATAGCGATCCCCGACGGCGATGTAGGCGATGATCAAGATCCCCAGCAGGGGAAGTAATTGCTTAAACCGGGATCGCTGTTTTCGTATTTTGGAGGGCATGACTGGGGATCCTGTACTGACGAATAGCTAACTCATGATGGGGGAGAGAGTCAGGTTTGCGAATGATTTCTTGAGGATCATTGATGATCAGAAGAGCGGCAACAGCTTATAATATTTCGCCACTATCTTTCTTGTAATGTACCCAAACCTAGCGTTGCAAACCTCAGCGGCCCATGTCTGAAACTGGAACTTTTTGGGGGGTTAGTGTGGGCACCGGGGATCCCGAGGGATTGACCCTCAAAGCTCTCCGCATCCTGCAATCGGTGCCGGTGATCACGGTGCCCAACAATCCGCAACGGGGATCGAGTCGGGCCTACGACATCATCAAAGACCAGATCCCAGCTCGCCTATTTGGGGATGCTGGCCTTTCAGACCCAGCCCTATCTTCTATCGGCATCCAACCGCAACGGGTCATCCCGCTTGACCTGCCATTCACCCAGGATCCTCAGGCTCTGGCCAGCGCTTGGCAGATAGCAGCAGATCTGATTAGAGGCTATCTCCTACAGGGGGAAGATGTGGCCTTTGCCTGTGAAGGGGATGTCGGGTTGTACAGCACCTTTGGTCATTTGGCTGATGCGGTGCGACGGCAGGATCCCGACTGTGTGATTGAGCGGATCCCTGGGGTATGTTCTCCGTTGGCGGCGGCGGCGGCTCTGGGGATCCCGCTGGGGGGGGGTGACGGAGAAAATCGTCATCTTGCCCGCCATGTATCACCCCGATCAGCTGACTCAGGCTTTGGGCTGGGCGGAGGTGGTGGTCTTAATGAAGGTAAAGGCGGTGTACCAGCAGGTCTGGGATCTCTTGCAGCAGCGGGATTTGCTCGACCAAGCAGCTTTGGCTCTGGAGGTGGGGGGATCCCAGCAGCAGCTTTGGCATGGGTTACGAGGCCAGCGAGACTTGCAACTGCCTTACTTTGCCATTTTGATCATCCGCCCCGATCCCACCAAGCGGGAACACGGTCAAGAGAGAGGAGCTGGGTAGCCCCACAGCTTTATTTAGGCTGAGGGTGAGCCGGCATCAAAAACAGTAGGCTCTTGCCGCATCCTCAAATATCTCTCGCCATCAGCACACAACCTTGCTCTCTTCTAGTCTCTGAATCCCTATTCTCTCAATTACTCCATTTTTCTTAATCACTCCAGAGACTCAGCCCGAATCCGGGGATCCACCCATTGCAGCAGCAGATCCGCCAGCAGATTGCCCAGCATCAACATGACGGATCCCAGTAGCAGGCTGGCCATCACCACATTGACATCAAAATTCAAGACGGCATCCAGGATCAATTTGCCCAGCCCCGGCCAATTGAAGAAAAACTCGGCAATAAAGGATCCACTCAAGAGGCTGGCAAACTCAAAGCCCAAGATGGTCACCAAGGGATTGATGGCATTGCGGAGGGCATGTAACCCCACCACCCGCCACTCCGGCAGACCCCGCGCCCTGGCCGATTGGATATAGTCCTGCTTCATCACATCCAAGAAGCTGCCCCGTGTGATCCGCTGCAAGCCCGCGAAGCTGGTGATGCTCAGCACCAAGGTGGGCAATAATAAATGCCGCAGTAGATCCCAGATCTTGGCCCCCAGCGGCAAACTATCAAAGTCGATGCTGGTCATACCCCCCACCGGCAACCAGCCCACATTCTGAGCCACGATCAGCAGCAGGATGGCCAACACAAAGCTGGGCATCGCCTGCCCCCCATAGCTCAAAAACCGCAGTATCCGATCGAGCCAGGTGTTTTGTTTGACTGCTGCCACCATGCCGAGGGGAACCGCGATCAGCCAGGTCAGGAGCACCGCCGCCATTGCCAACAGCAGGGTAGCCCCAGCCCGCGAGAGCAACAGCCGCAACACCGGGATCCGATAGGTGTAGCTGAGGCCAAAGTCTCCTTGCAGCAGATTGCTCAGCCAGATGAAATACTGTTGCCAAACCGGGCGATCGAGTCCCAGACGAGCCGCCTCTTGGTCGATAAAATCTGCCCCCACCGTGGGATCCAGCCGCAGTTGATCCAAAAAATCTCCGGGGGCTAGCTGAAGCAGGAAAAAACTCAACAGTGAGATCAACAGCAAGGTCGGGATCCCTTGCAGGGCACGTTTGAGGATTAATCCCCAGGAGCGGGGCATTTTTGACCACAGCCCAGTGGGGAGAGGGGAGGGATCTGACGGCAGGGGGGAGGAGGTCACGGCATCAAGGTTTGAGCGCGGTAGGACGGGATCCCGAGAGACATGGGAGTAGACCTTGAAATCAGGTTAAGTTCTTACCCAGTCCGTCATCGTTCCATCTGTCTTGGTAGTCTAGCAGTGGCATGGGTTGTAGCCTATCCAGTCACCCTGATCAAAGCGGAGCAATCTGGGTAACCCCTGACGGCTCACGGCTGATGTATACATCTGTCACACGGGATCCCGATGGACTACTTCTTTTCTCTCACCCCTTTGGAACTGATGTGGATCACCATTGGGGTGATCATCACCATTTTGGGCACCTTGGTGCAGGTGGCAATTCCGGGGCTGGCAGGCAGCGACTATTTTTTTTCTCTCCAGTTGGGGGGGCTATTGCTCGCCGCTTGCTTGGGGGGGGCCAAAGTTGGATTCTTTACGCCCTTGCTCTATCTGGGACTGGGGCTGGCGGGGGTGCAGGTTTTTAGCCAAGGGGGCGGGCTGGGCTATGTGCAAGAACCCGCCTTCGGCTACTTGGTCGGTTTTATTCCAGCCGGATGGATCTGTGGATCCCTGGCCTTTCGGTTGACGCCAGTGGTGGAGCCAGCCTCGACCTCCCGTCGCCGTTCGCGCCCCCCCCAGTGGCAGCTCCGCCCCAGTAACCTCAAAGATCTGCTGTCGGGATCCCTGTCGGGATTGCTGGTGATCCACTGCATCGGCATTTCTTATCTAGTGCTGCGAGTATTGTGGGGGCATAGCTTTTGGGATGTGGTGTGGTCGTATTCGGTCTACCCTTTGCTGGGACAGTTGATTGTTCTGATGGCAACGTGTCTGGTGTCGTTAATTCTGCGGCGGCTGCTGTTGACCTGAGATCTGTGGTTGACCTAATAGATCAGGGTGCCATCTCTAGTTGAGAGCGTCTGTCTAGGAAGTCTGATGACAAAACTGCGGCCCCAATCCCAATCAAGGATCCCAACCAAAATAGCGGCTATCCCATTCACCTATTACGTCGTCCCTATGGATTTCTGTCATGGATGCCTCAACGCTGCTCAATAACCGCTATCGCGTGCTCCATATTTTGGGGGAAGGAGGATTTGGCGAAACTTTTTTGGCCGAAGATACTCATCTGCCCTCCAAGCGCCGCTGTGTGATCAAGCAGTTGAAGCCCGCCATGCTGCTCAACACCCCCATCGTGCAGGAGCTGTTTGAGCGGGAGGCCGCCATCCTCGAAGCCTTGGGGGAAAACAATCCCCAGATTCCCCGCCTGTTTGCCTATTTTGCCGAAGCGGAGCGGTTCTATCTGGTTCAAGAGCATATCGATGGCCAGAACCTGCGCCAAAAGCTAAAAAAGCACGGATCCTTTAGCGAAGCAGAGGTGAAGCGGCTCTTAGTCAGTCTGCTGCCGGTGGTGGCCTTTATTCATAACCAGCGCATCATCCACCGCGATATCAAGCCCGACAACATCATGATTCGCACCCACGACCAACAGCCGGTGCTGATCGATTTTGGGGTGGTGAAGGAGGTGATGGGCACCGTGATCAACTCGCAGGGCAATTTGACCCAGACGATGGTGGTGGGATCCCCTGGCTATATGTCCCCCGAGCAGGCAGCAGGTCGGCCCACGTTTGCCAGCGATCTGTTTAGCTTGGGGCTGACGGCGATCCAACTGCTGACCAATCAGGATCCCCAGCGTATGGTGGATCTACGCACCGGTGAGATCGATTGGCATCCCTATGCCCCTCAGGTCAGCCCTAATCTCAAACGCATCTTGGATCGGGCCATTTCTACCCAGGCGGCGGGCCGCTATCTGGCTGCTGAAGAGATGTTGGCAGATTTGAAAAAACCTGAAGGGGTGGCTAGCAGTGGACAAACTCCCACCGTTATAGAGCCTGTGGTAGGTCACACGGATGAAACCGTCATCCCACCCTTTTCTCCTCCTCCAGTATCATCGCCTCCAATATCACCACCTCCCATCGTTTTTTCGCCCCCACCGATCATTTCCCTGCGGCCTTCCACCCCTGCTCCCTTGGCACCAGCCCCTCAAGATGTCCAATCCACCAATATTTTGGATGACAGTGCTGTACTACCTGCACCGCCTGCCAATTCTCCTGTTGCTCCTCGTTCTGCGCCCCAACCTCTTGCTCCTGATTTCTGGGGAACTGCCTCAGCTGAGTCTCGTTCTCCATCTCCTCAGGATGCTGGCCGTAAGGATCCCGCTGGGTCAGCTCAGTCAGAGGGGATCCCCAATCGCTCATTGTGGAGTCGCTCATTTTGGCGGCAGTGGGTGGTGGCCAATGCCTTGGGCTACCCGCTGGGACTCCTTTCCTCTGGTTTTGGCTGGGGGCTGTTGCAGCGGATGGCGTTGCAACGGTCGGGCTTGTGGGTGAGCTGGTGGTGGGTCTGGGGCACCATGTTGGCCTACCTGCCCAGCTATGCCATTTTGGGGGTCTTTTTTCTGGGGGTGGAGTCTGCTGCTCAAGTGCAAAACTTGAGTGAAGATGAATACAATATCTTGCTGGGGGCAGCCGCCTTAGCCGGGTTCATGATTCAGGCTGGGCTGGTCGGCTTTATCCAGAGTTTGGTCTTGCAAAGACACTTCCGCCGATCGTGGCTCTGGATTATCGGCACCTTGGTGGTTACCTTTGCCGCTTTTTTCTTGGGCTCGATCTCGCTGGAATTACTGGGCTTGGTCTTTGTCAGCGAAATCCTGTGGCTGATCTTCTTTGTTATCCTGGGATCCCTTTATGGCCTCGGATCGGGACTGGTGCTGATGGGGCTCAGTCGCCATCATCGTTCCAGGAATAGCTAGGCTTATCTAACAGATTGTTACCAGATTCCCCTTGGTGGCTTGCTGCCCATGACAGTTGAGTGGGAATATCAGTGAACTTTGCACCTTTTGAGCAGCTCAGGTAGTCGCTATGACCACGGCATCGAATCCCACCTCCACGCCAGGATCCACCCATCAAACCACCGGGGATCTACTCCTGCGAGCTGCCCGTGGTGAGACCTTGACTCGCCCCCCTGTCTGGATGATGCGGCAGGCCGGACGTTATATGGCGGTCTATCGTGCCCTCCAGCAAAAATACACCTTTAAGCAGCGCTGCGAGCAGCCCGAACTGGCCATCGAGATCTCGCTGCAACCCTTTCGGACGTTTGCCCCGGATGGGGTGATCATGTTCTCGGATATTTTGACCCCCCTCGATGGTATGGGGATCCCGTTTGAGCTGGTGGAGCACCAAGGCCCTGTCATCGATCCGCCCATCCGCACCGCTGCCCAGGTGGAGGCCGTCCGCCCCTTGGATCCCGAGGAGAGCCTGCCCTTCATCCGCGAGATCTTGACCACATTGCGGCGTGAGGTGGAGGGCAAAGCCACCCTGCTGGGGTTTGTGGGATCCCCGTGGACATTGGCCTGCTATGCCATCGAGGGACGCAGCTCCAAGGACTATGCCACCGTCAAGCGTATGGCCTACACCGAGCCCCAGTTGCTGCACAGTCTGCTACAAAAAATGGCCGACAGCATCGCCCGCTATGTCTGCTATCAGATCGAGTGCGGCGCCCAAGTGGTGCAGTTGTTTGACACCTGGGCCGGCCAACTCAGCCCCATTGATTATGAAACCTGGGCCTTGCCCTACGAGCGCTCCATCGTCGATCAGGTCAAAAAGGTCTACCCCGACACCCCTCTGGTGCTTTATATCAATGGCAGTGCTGGCTTGCTCGAACGCTTACCGCGCTCCGGGGTGGATCTGATTAGCCTCGACTGGATGACCGATATGGCCGAAGCCCGCCAACGGCTAGGGGCCTCTGTGCCAGTACAGGGCAATCTGGAGCCGATGGTACTCCTGGGATCCCCGGAGCTGATCCGGGAGCGGACGCTGGATGTGATCCGCAAAGCTGGCCCCACTGGGCACATCATGAACCTGGGCCACGGGATCCATCAGACCACCCCCGAGGCAAATGTGCATCACTACTTTGAGACGGTGCGCCAATCTGCAGAGCTGCTGGCCTCCAGCTAACCCAAACTGGTACACTGTAGTTCGAGTTAAATTCGGGATGTAGCGCAGCTTGGTAGCGCGCTTGCTTTGGGAGCAAGATGCCGCAGGTTCGAATCCTGTCATCCCGATTCCTTTTATCCCCCTTGGGATCCCTAATGGAAGCCTGTTATTGCCTCTGAGACGGGGATCAGAGGTTTGCTCGGCTGGTTCAGTGAGTCCCTGTTTTTGCTGAAGTCGGGAAAAGTTGTCGGAACATAGTCGGAGTTCCTGGGCAGAACTGGTGTAAGTCTGATGCGGGCTAAGGATACATGCCAGCTTGATCAGGTCACTCTCTCAATAAGAACTATCTCCCTCTCGATCAGGGATCCGTTTCAAACAGGATCCACGGGCGGCGGTGCGAAAGGTGTCGATGCGCTCAATGATGTTGAGATGGCCACATTGGGGGCAAAATAACTGATCTCCGGGCTGCGGCTCCAAATCCGCTTGGCTCCACCAACGACTACAGCGGTCGCACTGAAAGTGGTAGAGATATTCCAAGGAGACTTTCATGTCACAAGTCCTAGCACCCGAAGAGCACGGGGATCCATCACTCGGCGGCGGTGGCGTCCGGATCGGGGTCAAGATCCTGAGCGTCTAGGTCTTCCGGTAAGTCTTCCAAAAGAACTTCTGGGGTGACCTCTGCCGCGTCTGCCATCCCTACGATCTCTTCTCCAGTCTCCGTCTCAGCATTGGTTTTAGCATTGGGGGATCCTAGCGGGGATCCCTGCTGCCAACGGGGGCAACCCATTATCCCCAATTTCTCTCAGGGGGCGACCCACCCCACTGAACTCCGAGGGGATCCGATCAGTCGGCACCGGAAGCCAA
>JAAUUM010000002.1 GCA_012031565.1 Synechococcaceae cyanobacterium SM2_3_2 | reverse complement strand
CGTCTCCCAGCGGGTGCAACCCAAGGCCAAGGATCCATCTCTCAACTCGCGGGGTAAGGCCTGAAAGTGCTGCGGTGATGGAGATATGATGGGGCTGATCATAATTCCTAAGATGATCCCCACCAACAACAAACTGGGTCCCCGTGGGGGCGGGCCGCCCAGCAGGGGAATGAAGCCGCCGAAGGTTGCATTGATCCAACGAAAAGGCTCCCGCACCGCAGGCACCAAAACAAACAAACCCCACAGCCCCAAGACGACGCTGGGAATCGCCACAATCAACTCGATGGCAAAGGCGATGGGCTGAACCACCCAACTGGGGGCAAAGTCTTGGCTCAAAAAGATCGCCGTTCCAATCCCCAATGGGATGGCAAACACCAAGGCCACTGCCGATGTCATTAATGTGCCATAGATCTGGGGCAGGATCCCGTAGATATCTTCTACTGGGTTCCAACGGGTATTCCACAAAAAGGACAAGCCAAATTGCTGGATAGCAGGCATGGCAGATTCGACGGTTTGGCCAATCACCCAGACCAACAGGATCCCGGCCAAGACAGCTAACGCCAGGGTTCCTCTGACGAACCCGATGTCGATGAGCCGGGAGGGGGTGGATCGCTTTTGAATGTCTGTCAGTGTGTTGAACTGCTCTGGGGTTGCCGAAGTCATAGGGCTCTCCTGACTGGTAATCGCAAACGTTTTAACCGGGTTGGTGGCAGAGATAGAGTGAAGACTCCAAATCCAAACAGAGGGTGGCTGCCGACAACCAACACTGTCGATGGTAAGGGTTGTTTGAGTTTTTTACACGGGATCCTACAGAATTAGTCCCGTTTTTTGGTATCCAGTCACCCTTTGCTTAAATTTCTTGGCCTAAACTTCTCCTAACGGTTCAAAAAATCAGAAAAATAAAGTTTCGGCAAGGTAAAACAGCTAAAAGCCAGCAATCAGTTGAGCAGAAACTACCCGAAACTGATTGCTGACATCATTGTGTTCAATCACATTTCAACTACATCAGAGTGTCGGCTTGGGACGCTAGAACCCTGGAGACGTTGTGCTAGAGGTTTCTAACAGGTTTCCAAGAGGTTAACGTCCCACCGCTATCTTCAGTTGGCGGTGATGGCATCTAGCTCAGCGTTGATCCGCTCCACCACAGAAGCAGGCATCACCACATAATTTAGCTCTTCGGCCAAGGCGTTACCTTCGGCGGATTGTGTCCACTTCAGCAGTTCGCGCAGGGCTTCCAGTTTGGCGGGATCCTCATAGTTGCGATAGACCATCACCCAAGCCAAGCCGACGATGGGGTAGTCTTCAGCCCCTTGGGGATCAGGAACCAACAGCGCGAAGTCTTCGGGGATTTCGGTATCGAGGGCAGATGAAGCATTTTCAAGGGTGGCCGCCACATAATTGCCAGCAGCGTTCTCAATGGCAATGGTGTTCATCTCCTCAAGGACGGCGTAGGCTTGGTTGACATAGCCAATGGATCCCTCTTCAGCGGCGATATTGGCGGCAACCCCTTCGTTGCCCTCGCCACCGATGAATCCGCCGGTCTGAGGCCACTCTACAGAGGTGCCGACGCCACCTTCCCACCCTTCGCACACAGCGTTGACGTGGTTGGTAAACACAAAAGTAGTGCCGGAGCCATCAGAGCGATGAACGAAGGTAATGGGCAGATCCGGCATGGTCAAGCTGGGGTTTTCGGCTTTGATGCGGATGTCGCTCCAGTTGTCAATTTCGCCAGTGACGATACCGCAGTAGGTTTCGCGTCGCAGTTGCAGTTCTCCGTCACCAATGTCAGGGATGTTGTGGGCAAACACAACTGCGCCACCGACGACGGGAAGCTGCAACGGCTCATATTCATAGGCGGCCAAAAAGCTCTCGTAGCGCGCGGTGTTGTTGTCGGCGTTCATGGGAGCTTCAGAAGCCCCAAAGTCCACGGTGCCAGCGATGTACTGCTCCAATCCAGCGCCACTACCCACAGACTGATAGCTGACCTGAACGTTGGGATCCACGCTGGTGGAATAGGTGTCAAACCAAATCTGAAAAACAGGGTTGGGGAAAGACGCACCCGCGCCACTGATGGCAACGGTCTGGGCTTGGGCCACGGATCCAACAAGGCCAACCGACAGGGCAGTTGCCGCAACCAGGGCGGAACGGAGATTAGTCATAGATGATTCACTCTTGAAGAGGTAACTATTGCAGAGTAGGGGATCAAGGTTAAGCTGGTTTTATTAAAAGTTTAAGAACAGGTTAAGGTAAGGATAAATAATGCCTAAATGAAAAAATAATAATGAAAAATTGATTTTTGTCTAAAAATTGCGTCAAATACAACTTATGAATCCAGGATTTATCTGGCTGAGGTTGACATTGGCGAATTCTGGCCAAAAGATTAGAGCACACAAAAAAGCCCTCTAACCTAAAAAGAGAGCCGAAAAGGTTTACAGTCTGATACCAGACCCAAATGACGAGCCACTAGATTTTCCGTAGCAATGGGCCAGCAGATCGCTCAGATTTGAACACACTATTATGGGTTCTAGACAGGAACGATTGCCCTACTTAACCCCAAACCCTCTCCGGCGCAAAAAAGACCAAAGACTGATGGAGAGCGGGATCCCTGGCTTTTGGACTGGATCAGGGTGCCATACTGTAGCCTATGACGCCCACCATTTGAGGGAGTTCCCTTGCGGTGCAGACAAAAGGGTGATGTTGATAGAAGAGGGTGTAAAAAATGACTGGTCTCGCAGGTCGGGGAGTAATAGCAGTCTGCGGGCTGGGGATACTGGTGGTCGCTCTGCCACTCTCAGCTCAGGGATCCCCATGTCCTGCCGATGTCGACACCTTGGCCGCTGTGCTGGCCCACTTTGAGCGACCTGATCTGGATCGGACGGGCTTCGTCACCCGCAATGAGGCGGGCTGCGTGGTGGATATCTTTTGGGATGGGCAAGCCCTACAGGGATCCCTGCCCCCCGCATTGGGAGATTTATCCCAGCTGCAAGGACTCTCCCTCAGTCGCAATCAGCTCAGCGGTGGGATCCCGGCGGAATTGGGGGAGCTGAGTCAACTGCAAACCCTGTTTTTGGACTACAACCAACTGACGGGATCCCTGCCCCCGGAATTGGGGGATTTATCCCAGCTGCAAGGACTGTTTCTGGATCACAACCAACTGAGCGGTGGGATCCCCTCTGAGTTAGGCAACCTGAGCAATCTAGAAAACCTGATCTTGCAACACAATCAGCTCTCCGGTGGGATCCCAGCAGAACTTGGGGCGTTGACCAACCTCCAGGGACTGTTTTTGAGCCATAACCAACTGAGTGGAGGGATCCCGGCCTCCTTGAGTGGGATCCCTGGGTTACAGAACCTCTATCTGGAGCACAACCAACTCAGCGGCGGGATCCCTGTGGAATGGCTGGCACTGCGGGACTTGGTGGATCTGCGGCTGAATGATAACCAACTCAGTGGCGAGGTGCCCCCACCTTTGGCTCAAGGCTTGGTGACGCTGATGATCGGCAATAACGAGGGGTTATGCGTCTCGACGGACTTGGCAGATCAACCCTGGTACGGCGATGACATGGCCTGTGGGGAGTAATCTGTGGCATCAATCATGCAATCTTCATGAGGGTCAATCTTGTCAAAAGACCGATTATTGGCAAACTCCTACCCTCGATTCTGATTTCTTGTGCTCTCGAATGGGGCAACTAGATACCTTTACAACTAGATACCTTTAAGGGATCCCATCTGTTGGCGGGCATAGCCCAGGGCTTCAGATGGAGTGTGGATCAGTCCTTGGGCCTGTGCTCCCCCACCTGTGTGAGCAATTGCCCCACCGCTGGCCCTGGTGATAGCTGCAAAGCCTGCATCAGGATGCGGCCATCCAGCAACGGCACGGGATGAGCCAAGGGATCCTTGGGATCCTCGTATCGCTCCAGCCATCCTCTCGCCACCTGCCAGCGGGATCCTGTCGCTAAGGCCAGCAGCATCAACCCCGGCAATAGGGATCCCAGCTTTTGAAACAGGCGATACACCACCAAGACATCCTCAGACCTATCCATGACGGCTTGGAATACAGCTAGCCCCTCCAACAAGCGACTCAGGGTTTGCTGTTCGGCCCGACTATAGCGCAACTGATGCAGAACCTCGACCCTTTCAGAGATAGAAGCCAGGGATCCCGTCAGCAAAGCCCCCCAGATCACCATCAGGTGTAACGGCCTCTGATCCGCCAATGCCGTCTGTATCGTGGCCCAACAGCAGGGATAGCTGGCTTGCAAAGGGATCCCCCACTCCTGCACCTGCTGAGCTGCTTCTATCTGCAAGGACAGCGGTAGCCAATGCCTCAGGATCCCGTCTTGGTGAGCATCGGCCAGCTGAGCTAAGCCTGGGGATCCGGCCAAGAGCAATCCATCCAATTCTGCCCTGACCCGTTCTGCTGCCACCTGTTGGAGCAAGGCCCCCCGCTGCTGGATGGCGACTCGCGTGGCTGGCTCGATCTCAAACCCCAACTGAGCCGCCTGTCGATAGGCCCGCAACAACCGCAAGGGATCCTCGGTCAAGTTGTGGGGATCCACCATGCGGATCTGCCGCTGCTCGATATCCTGGCGACCGTTGAAGGGATCCACCCAGAGGTTGTGGTGCAGCTCAACCGCAATGGCATTACAGGCAAAATCCCGTCGGCCCAGATCTGCTGTTAGGGAGGATCCCATTTGTAGAGCGATATCCAGGGTGATGGACTGGAACACCAGCCGGACGATACGGCGCTCGGCATCCAAAACCACAAAGCCAACCTTGAAATCTCGGGCTAGCTGTTGCCCCCAACCGACGGGATCCTCTTCCGTCACCAAGTCAAAATCCTGCTTGCCCTGCACCCTACGCCCCATCAACAAATCCCGCACGGATCCCCCCACCAAGTAGATGGGCTGTGGCAGGGATCCCAGTGGAATCGGCAATCTATTGGCAAGAGCGGGATTTGGGCTGGCAAATGTCATGGCCTCTACCGTCACAAAGGTCTGTCCCCAGCGGTTGACAACGCCTCACCACGATAGAGCCAACCTAGAAGCAGCACCAGACAGATTCAGGGATCCCTGCCGCATCCGTGTGGAAGAGGATGCCTAAGGCACACCGGCAAAAGAACGCGGAAAATTGAGGTTTTGGCAGGAAATCAGCGTAAAGCAGAGATTTTTTCGTAAGCATCTGATCTAGCATCAACAGCCTAAATCTCGACCCCGTCAGGAGTTTACTGATTTGGGCCTTAGTTTTTTCTAAAATCGAAATTCCGGGCAGATCTTGACGTATCCCGGATAAAATCGCTAAGTTGATGATCCTGTGGATTACGTGACAGCTTGCTCGTCAGGGATCCCACTGTGACAATCCATCTCTGGGGGGAAAGCATATGCCGACTTTGACCCGCTCACCCTGGACCGTACAGGACAGCGAAAAACTTTACCGCATCAGCGGTTGGGGTGCGCCCTACTTTCATGTCAACCAAGAGGGGCACGTCGAGGTCACGCCGGACGGACGATGTTTGACCCAGCAGGATCCCGCTTCCGCCGATGCAGTGTTGTCAGCCCACGGGATCGATCTGTTTGAGCTGGTCACCAATCTGCAAGCCCGTGGCATCCAACTGCCAGTGCTGATCCGCTTTACCGATATCGTCGCCAACCGGATCCAACGGCTGTGCGAGAGCTTTAATCAGGCCATGACAGCGGCGAACTATCCCAATGTTTATCGGGGGGTCTATCCAGTCAAGGTCAACCAACAGCGCCACTTAGTCGAAGAAGTGGTGGCCCACGGTCGCCCCTACCACTACGGACTGGAGGCGGGATCCAAGCCCGAGCTGCTGATCGCCTTGGCCAACCTGGATACGCCGGATGCCCTGTTGGTCTGCAACGGCTACAAAGACCGGGAGTATATCGAAACGGCTCTGCTGGCCCAACGATTAGGCCGCACCCCGATCATCGTCCTCGAACGGATGCATGAGCTGACCCTTGTGATTGAGGTGGCCAAAAGACTGGGTATCGACCCCATCTTAGGGATCCGGGCCAAGCTATCAGCCCAAGGGATCGGACGCTGGGGCACCTCCGCTGGAGAACGGGCCAAGTTTGGCCTCAGTGCCACCGAGATCTTAGCGGCCATCACTCAACTCAAAGCAGCGGGCCTGCTCCACTGCCTCAAGCTGCTGCACTATCACATTGGATCCCAGATCTCGACGGTGGGGGTGCATGGTCGGGCGGTGCGGGAAGCCTGCCAGGTCTATGTGGAGCTGACGGAGATGGGGGCACCGATGGGCTACCTGGATGTGGGGGGTGGCCTGGGCATCGACTATGACGGCACCCAATCGATGGCCCATACCTCCCAGAGCTACAGCATTGAGGACTATGCGGCCACCATCGTCCAAACGGTACTGACCACCTGTCAGCAATACCACGTGGATCCCCCGGCTTTGGTCAGCGAGAGTGGTCGGGCGGTGATGTCGCACCAGTCAGTATTGGTGTTTGATGTGTTGGGCTGCAACCACAGCATGGTGGGCCAGTTGCCCGTTGTGTTGGATGGGGATGCCGAGGTGGTCAAGGAACTGAATGACCTGTACCACCACATCGACAAAGAAATCCTGACGGCCCAATATCGTCGCGCTCAAGATCTGAAGGATGCCGCTCTGCGCTTGTTCACGGATGGGGATCTGAGCTTAGAGGAGCGGGCCAGAGTCGAGCAGCTCTATTGGAACTGCTGCGATAAGATCTGCACCCTGGCCTATGAGCACCTGCAACTGACCGGACGGGATCCCGTTGGGGTAACGGACTTGGATGAGCTGTTGGCCAGCACCTACTACTGCAATTTCTCGTTGTTTCAGTCGGTGCCCGATAGCTGGGCGATTGACCAAGTTTTCCCCATCATGCCGATCCATCGCCTCAGCGAGGAGCCGCGTCAGTGGGGCACTCTGGCGGATCTGACCTGCGACAGCGATGGCAAGATCACCCGCTTCTTTGATGACGATGGTAAGACCGCCTCTGTATTGCCGCTGCATGAGTTGAATGATCAGCCCTATCTGCTGGGGATCTTCTTGGGGGGCGCTTACCAAGAGATCTTGGGAGATCTACACAACCTGTTTGGGGATACCAACGCGGTGCAGATCCAGATGAAGCCAGACGGCTACCGCGTGGCCCAAGTGGTGAAAGGGGACAGCATCAGTGAGGTGCTCACCTACGTTCAGTACAACAGCGAGGACTTGGTGGAGCGGATCCATGACGCCACTGAGGCGGCACTGCAAGAGAAGCGGATCACCTTGAAAGAAGCCAATCTGTTGCAGGCCCACTTTGAAGGCAGTTTGCGGGCTTACACTTACCTACATTAAGGGTTCTCACCAGAGAAATGCCCATCTCAACCACTTCCGGTCAGCTGCTGAACCCGTTGGGAACAGTGTCGAACCGGAAGTTTTTTTTGTGAGACGCCTGTTTCCGTGACAGGTATTCCTTGGCGAAGCTCTATCCTTTGGAAAGCTCAGGCAAAAGGCTGAAGCCCTTTATTAGTAATTGGGCAATTCGCCGCTGATTTTTGGATGTTTTGTGACTGCATTGCTGTGACTGAAGTGATGAAACAGGTTTGAACATGGGGATCCCATTTGTCTATCATCCCGACTATGTGGCCCCATTGCCCTCCACCCACCGCTTCCCGATGGGCAAGTTTGGGCTGCTGCGCGAGTATTTACTGCAACAGCGCATCGCCAGCCCCGCCGATATTCACATCCCCGAGTGCCCCCCTCTAGCCTGGATCGAGTCGGTGCATGACCCTGATTATGTGCGGGACTATTGCCAGGGATCCCTGGATCCCCGAGCCTTGCGCCGGATTGGGTTGCCCTGGACGCCGGAGGTGGTGCGCCGTACCTGTACCGCTGTGGGGGGAACCCTGCTGACGGCACAGTTGGCCCTGGAGCATGGCATCGCCTGCAATACTGCCGGGGGCACTCATCATGCTTTTCCTGCTTATGGCTCCGGGTTCTGCATTTTTAATGATCTGCAATTGCGGCCCGACTCCTGCGGCAGTGGGGGCAGGTGGACAAGATCTTGATCCTCGATCTCGATGTCCATCAAGGGGATGGCACGGCGGTGATCTTTCAGGGGGATCCCAATGTCTTCACGTTTTCGATGCATTGTGGGGCCAATTTTCCGGGCACCAAACAACAGAGCGATTTGGATGTACCCCTGGCGATTGGCACTGAGGATGACGAGTATCTCCGTACCCTGGATCGTTATCTGCCCGATTTGTTGGCGCAGATCCGGCCCGATCTGGTGCTCTATGATGCGGGAGTGGATCCCCATGTGGGGGATAGTTTGGGCAAATTAGCCCTGACCAATACGGGTCTCTATCGCCGTGAGATGCAGGTCTTGAGCGCCTGTTGGACAGGGGGTTATCCCGTGGCCTGTGTGATTGGGGGAGGTTATGCGCCGGATCTGATGGGATTGGTGGAGCGACATGCCCTCTTGCATCGAGCTTCAACTGAGGTGGCCCGTTGCTCTTCTTAGAGATTGCTTAGATGCTATTAGATATTAGAGCCGCTTGAGTTGCGTTTCAGAACTGAATACAACGCTAACCGTAGGTATGAATTAGCGAAGAACATAAGCAGCCTATCATCATAAATTGCCAAGGATTTTGAATTGGTATTAGTTTTTCCATTGCATAATTTGCTCAATCACTTGGGTTAGACCAACTTGAGTTTTCAGATTGGTAAAGACAAAAGGTCGGGATCCCCGCATTTTGAGAGTGTCTCGCTCCATGATGCCCAAATCAGCTCCCACATAGGAGGCCAAATCAATTTTGTTAATCACCAATAGATCAGACTTGGTGATGCCAGGGCCACCTTTGCGGGGAATTTTATCCCCTGCCGCCACATCGATGACATAGATGGTGTAATCTGCTAATTCTGGGCTAAAGGTTGCCGCTAAATTATCGCCGCCACTCTCGACTAAAATCAACTCTAAATCGCTAAAGGCTTGTTCCAATTCTTGAATGGCCACCAAATTAATCGAGGCATCTTCACGGATGGCGGTGTGGGGGCAGCCCCCTGTTTCCACACCTTTGATATGGTCAGGACTAAGGGCTTGAGCGCGCACCAAAAACTGAGCATCTTCTTCGGTATAAATATCATTGGTCACCACCGCAATGGGAAACTGATCCCGCAATTGTTTGCAGAGGGCTTCCACTAGAGCTGTTTTGCCGGATCCAACGGGGCCAGCCACACCAATTCGCAATGCACTCATGAGGGTTCTGGGGTTGATTTGAGATTAGTTGGAGGGGTTAGTTAATGCAAGCAGTTAAGCGTTTTTTTAGCCTGTTTGGTGTTCTTCGACAAGCTGTTCAAAGATATCCTCCAGATGCCTGACAAATCCCACGGGATCCCAGAGGATACAGCCTGGATCCTGTCGGGAGGTGCGAATGGTCTGCTGGAGCTGCTCCAGTTTGTCTCGATGATGCCCCAAATGGATCCCTTGGCGAATGTACGCCTCTCGATCCCAGGTGATGCAGTCCTTCAGGCCCAGCGTTTGCAGCAGGGTGTAGCTCATGCGGCCATAGTAGTGCCGACCCACCCGCGTTAGCACCGGGATCCCCAGGTCAAGCGCCTCAAACGTATGGGTTGCCCCCGTGTAGGGAAAGGTATCGAGGATCAGATCCGCCAGTTGCAGTTGGGCGCGATGCTCCTCGTTGTGCTGGGTCATGGGCACAAACCGCAGTTGGCTCGTGATGCCCAACCGTTCAGCCCGACTGCGGTACGCCTCGGTCAGACTGCTGATATCCCCCACCCCTTTGATCACCAAGACGCTCTCCGGCACCGCCGCCACGATGGCTAGATGGGCCTCAATGCACTCATCTGACCGCTTGCGGGCATGGGCCGAAGTCCAATAGACCAACGCTTCCGCCGGGATCCCCCACTGGGCTCGCAATACCTCCAGATCGATCTCTGCGACCGGGAACCCTCCCACGGCGGCAAAGGTGGGTAGCCTCAGCAACGTCTCGGTGTAATCGGACTGGGCATCTGCCGCCACAATATGGGGATCCACCCAAAAATAATCAATCTCGGGCAAACCGGGAGAATCGCCCCCCAACCAGCTGATCTGAATCGGAGCAGGCCGCATCGCCAACACTTTGCAGCCCAGATCAGAGGTGGTGGCATCTAGATAGACCAAGATATCCAGATCATCGGCTTGTACCTGGGTCAAGACCTGTGGCCAGTCCTGATGGGCCAGATCATAAAAGCGATGGGATCCCGTTTTGAAACCTGCGTAGATCGGATCCTCTGGCTGATCAAGGGTGCCGACAAAGTAGTAGTAACTCTGCACCCGCTGCCGATTGTGTTGGGTTAACGCCTCAAAGCTCAGGGATCCCACCGAATGGCGGCGAAAACATAAGCCCAGATAGCCCACCCGCAATGGACGGGATCCCACGGTTGGCAACTGATGGGTATCTGGCGTCACCCACTGGGGCATCATCTGTCTCAGCCAGCGGCTAAACCCTGCCCCTGCGGCCTGCTGATGGCGACGAATCTGAGCCTGATCATCGCTCAAGTAGGCCCAGTCAAAGCAGACCCGAAACAAGATTGTCCAGAGCAAGACCAGGGATCCCGGTTGGGGATGGTGGGCCAAGGTCTCCACCCGTTCCAAGGGCCACAGATGCAGAATCTTGTCCAACAATCCCTGAGCTTGAGTCGGGATCCCGGATAAGCAGCAGTAGTCCAGGGCATCCGCCAACAACCGTAACTCCAATTCGGGATCCGCCGCCGTCTCGGGAGCCAGTGCCAGCCGCTGCATCTGCTCGGCCATAATCGAGTAGCCCCGCAGAGAGGATCCATGAAATAAAAGTTTCAAAATCTCTGGCACGATCCAATGCAGCAAATCCCGAGGTTGCCACTGGGGTTGGGGATCTTGCAGATCTAGATCGGGAGCGTAATGGGTAGCTAACTGAGCCAATACTGCCCTAGCGGGATCCCGTTGTTCGTGTGGTAAGGAGGGGATGTAGGCTGCCCCTAAGCCAAAAAACACATCCCAGAAACCCGCCAATCCCAACCCCCTCAGCAGCACCTGAAAAAATGGATTGGCCTGGATCCCCCACAGAGCTTGGGGTAGAGGATCCCGAGCTGAGGCCAAAGACTCCCAGACCTCCAGCAACGCTTGGGCATGGAGATAGACCCGCCATTCATCCTCAGTTCTCAGCCCCAACAGCACCAACTGCACCAGATTGGCAGCATCACTGGGATCCCATTCCAAGGCCAGCTCCCGCACCCGGATCGCCAACCCCACCAACTCGGGATCCCGGCTGGATTGGTGCTGGGCTGCCCAGGCGAGCACTTGGGGATAGAGCGCCTGGAGCTGAGCCGGATCCAAACTCAAACAGAGAGAACGAACCTCAGCCAGATCCCCCTCCCCCAGAGATTGCAAGATAGGTTCAGGATCTAGCAGGGCCAAGTAGGGATCCTCACCTTAGGCAGTGGTTGTCTCGGGGGCGATAGGATCCTCCGTGATCCCCTCAGCGGTCGCCTCAGCGTCGATCAGGCTGAGATCCCATTGACCACCATTGTGAGTCTCTCCCTGAGTAATTGACCAGGCTCCCTCCAAATGGGTTCTATCTGGGGAAAAGGTGCCCCGAAAGGTGCCAGAGGGGGGTTGATTGCCATAAAACCACCAAATGCCGCTGACGGTTTGGCTCTCCTGCCGCTTCAGCTCCAGCACATAGACCCCTTTGGCATTGTCATCCCGCGAGATGGCCACCACATACTCCCCCAAATCCAACAGGGTGGCTTTGCCCTTCCACTCCCACTCTTGTTGAGAGGTCTGGCTTTTCCAGCGGGATGTCCAAAGGGTGGGATAGGGGATCTGAGGGGTTTTGGCGGCTAGGGGGGCGACATCAGACGGAAACGACTGAGGTTGGGATCCCCAGGACAAAGCCACAGCGGCCCCGGCTGCCACGGTGCCCACCCCGGCTGCGATACGATTGGGACTGATCAATCCCCAAAGACCACACAAGGCTGCCACCCCCGCACAGGCCGTCACCACCGTTTTGCCCTCAAGTCCAGCCATAGCCGCCGCGATTGCACTACATTCTTTAGGCTACCCTGACCCAGGGATCCCCACCCATGTTTATCCCCACCCATATTGGCGGACAGCTACCTTATGAAAGCGGGATCCTAGTTTTCGCGCCCTGTTTTGGCACCCTTCTGTTCTCTGAGTGATTGTTTAAGCCTCATGCCTGCCGATCCAAATGCCATTCGCATCACCTTTTTGGGTACCAGCTCGGGGGCACCCACCCGGCATCGCAATGTCTCGGCGGTGATGATGCAGTTTCCCCAGCGGGCTGAGATGTGGCTGTTGGATTGTGGTGAGGGCACCCAGCATCAGGTCATCCGCCAATCACACCTCAACCCCAGCCATCTGCGGCGGATCTTCATCACCCACATGCACGGGGATCATATCTATGGCCTGCCGGGATTGCTGGCCACCTTTGGCATGACCAATGCCCCGACTGGCATCGATATTTATGGCCCACCCGGTTTGAAAGACTACATCGACATGGTGCTCAGTTATAGCGAAACGCGGATCCCTTACCCGATTCAAGTGCATACGGTGGAGACCGGGCTGGTCTTGCAAGAGCCAGAGTATTCGGTGTTTTGTGCCCCGCTGCTGCACCGGATCCCAGCTTTTGGCTATCGGATTGTGGAGCATGACCGACCGGGATCCTTTGATGTGGAGCGGGCCCAGGCGGATGGGATCCCAGCGGGTCGCCTCTACGGCAGGCTCAAGGCGGGGGAGCGGGTCACTCTTGACGATGGCCGTGTGATTGAAGGCCGCGACTATGTGGGGGTGCCCCAGATCGGGCGCAAAATGGCCTACTGCACCGATACGATGTATTGCCCCAATGCGGTGGACTTGTCCCGCGCTGCCGATTTGGTCATCCATGAGGCCACTTTTGCCGAGGCGGAGCTAGATTTGGCCCGTCGCAGCAAACATTCCACCGCCAGCATGGCCGCCCGTGTCGCCCTCGAAGCCAAAGCCGATACCCTCATGCTGACCCACTTCAGTGCCCGCTACGGACTGGAGGGATCCCTGTCTATCGAGACGCTATTGGCGGAGGCAGGGGCGATCTTCCCCAATGTCAAAGCTGCCCGCGACCGTCTGGTCTACGAGATTCCTCGTCGGGCGGTACCGCAGCTGGCCCCCGTCTAGGCCAGGGATCCCAGATAAGCCAATAAGTCTGCCCGGATGCTGTCGATGCGTTTGTACTGCTGCATCGCCTCGGGCATGACCTCAATCGTGGTGGCCAACCGTTGGGCCGCGTCGGGGTGGTCTCTCAGGATGCTGAGGGGATAGACATAGATACGAATGGTGAATAGAACCGCCTGGGTTTGGGGCAATCGCCGCAACGTTTGCCGCTCCACCCGAATCCAATGGGATCCCTCTAAATCAGGACTGATGGACTTAGAACTCGGGGCAGGACTATCCACATCCCCCAAAAACAGCTCCGGCGTATCCACCAAGCTCCAATTGAACCGATAGCCGGGACGATCCACCGTCAATTTGGTCAAGAAATTATCCACCGGACTGTGGAGCTTCGCCTCGTAATCGGGGACTGGATCGTGAATGGTGGCAACAGGCTGACCCCATTTGGATCTGAGCTGCCAGTGGGAGGGAAAACAAACACATCCAGCGGTCAGTAGATAACCCTGGGATCCCGGCTGCATCACACACAAATCTTCCTGAATCAGACGAGCAGCCAAATCGAGCGGACAGGCGGCAAAATCTTGGGGATCCCAGGTCTGTTGCAGCGGCACAACTGTAATTTTGCCATCTCTGAGGTGATAGAGATTGGGATGCTGCTGACAAAGGAACTCAATCACCAAATCCAGCACCTCTTGCTGAGCCCCTTCGCTGCCAGGAGAGCTGGCCCAGACATCCTCACGGCGATGGTTCAAAAGGTGAGCTTTGGTTTGGCCATACCCTAAGAGCTGCTCATCCACCTGCAACCATGTAGTCAAATCCAAGGGCTGCAACCCCAACTTGAGGTTGGTTTTCTCAAAAGGGAGATAGATCTGCATCAGGACAACGGGATCCGATAGATAATTTTTGGTTGCCACTGCGGGATCCCTTCTAAATCTTGGGGCACAAGTTCCACTTGCTTCAGATCCTCCCGCAAATGATCCAACGGATTGCCCGCCCCTCCATCTGACACTAACCAGGCCACTGCCTCAAGATCCGGCACCCTGATCACCCGCCGCAACAGCCCCATCAATGCCTGTGGGATCCTAGAAGCTCCTGCTACCTGCCCGTCATACCCGTGCCCGTCGTACCCTTGCCCGTCATACCCTTGCCCGTCATACCCTTGCCCGTCATACCAGGGCATAGTTGTAGCCCCTTGTGTCTCAACCCCCACCTGCCCCACAACCGCTTCAGCCCCAAATAGGGCCACACTGACGGCACGGGGATCCTCTTGAATCAGCAGTTCTTCCGCCGCCGCCAGCCGCCGCAGGTTCTCTATCCACAGCGCCCGTTGTAACGTAGCCAGGGATCCCTTGGTCTTGGGATAGAGGGCGACCGTCAGCAGCAACTGTTGGGGGGCTGGGCCACTCTTGTAGCGGCGGTTGAGAAATCTCAAGGCCGGATCGGTTTGCTCCATCAGTAGCGGCACCCGTTCCACCACCTCCAGCCCAAAGCCCGACAGTCCCCCAATCTTGCGGGGGTTGTTGGTGATCAAGCGCATTTGCCGGACTCCCAGATCCCGCAACATCTGGGCACCGATGCCGTAGTTTCGCAAGATGGGGGTGATCACCGTTGGCGATTGCGGCTCTGGCACCTCCAGCCCGCGATCTTGCAGGGCATAAGCCTGGATTTTATCTCGCAGGGATCCCGGCACTCCCTCTTGGCGCAGATAGATCACCACCCCCTGCCCCTGGTATTCGATCATCTTAAGGGCGCTCTGCAATTGCCGCCGCGAATCTGTCCGCAGGGATCCCAGGGCATCCCCAAGCAGATCTTCTGAGTGCACCCGCACCAACACCTGTTGCTGGGCAAAGTGAGCTGGATCCCCTTTGACAATGGCCAGATGTTCCGTATCCGCCAATGAATCCCGATAGACATAGACACGAAAATCCCCAAACTCGCTGGGCAGATCCGCCACCACCTGTCGCTGTACCAACCGCTCATGTTGGAGGCGATAGTCGATCAGACTGGCGATGGTGATGATCTTGAGATCGTGCTGGCGGGCATAGTCCATCAGTTGCGGCAGCCGCGACATCGATCCATCTGGATTCTGGATCTCGCAGATCACCCCAGCGGGATATAGCCCCGCCAACACGCATAGATCCACCGCTGCCTCGGTGTGGCCCGCTCGCTTCAGCACCCCCCCTTCTTTGGCCCGCAAGGGAAAGATATGTCCCGGTCGGCGCAGATCCTCTGGGCGGGTGGCAGGGTTGAGGGTGGCCTGGATGGTGCGGGAGCGGTCGCTGGCGGAAATGCCAGTGCTCACCCCCAAGTGGATCCCGGCATCAATGCTGACAGTGAAAGCGGTGCCGTGGTGATCGGTGTTTTGCCCCACCATCAAGGGAATATCCAGCTGATCCAACCGGGATCCCTGCATGGCAAGACAGATCAATCCCCGCGCCTCGGTGGCCATAAAGTTGATCATCTGTGGCGTGGCAAACTGGGCCGCTCCCACCAGATCCCCCTCATTTTCGCGGTTCTCATCGTCTACCACAATAATCAGCCGACCAGATTTCAGATCGTCGATCGCTTCCCCCACCGGATGAAAGCCCACGGGATCAACGATTGGCAAGTCAGAGGGCGATTCGGGAAAGGGAGAGAGCATCTTGAGCCTGCAAGCAAGGGATCCAACCTTGATTTTAGGATCGTTCTGATCGTCAGTTGGGGCCGCCTTTTAATTGGAACCCGCCTTTGATCAGGGCCAGCACCGAGTAAGCTGGGGCCAGCCTCAGGGTCTCCACCCCAGCACAAAGAGTTAATGCTCTTTTGGGACAGATTATTTGTGCCCAAAACATTAACTTTTGTTCTAAATATCCAGCTTGATGACTTGAAAAGCAGAAGAGTTTAATTTATCTAATCGAACTCATAAATAAAGTAATAATCGGGGTTTCAGTCAGGGTGATAGCTTATAGTTAACAACCAAGCTAAAGCAAATCGAAAAAAGTTTGCCGAAGGGGGTTCAGGGTTCTGGACTCTGGTTCGGTTGCTCTAGTGTATTCCTATTCGGATCCCACTCTGGGTCTCAGACTGTTGGGTTGGGGATTTTGAAGTAGGCGATGCCCGAAGTCATTGGTTGATCTCGTTTGAGAGGTTTGAGCCAATGTTGAAACATCGATTGTCAAAGTTTGATCTGCACTCAAGGTGGAGTCATCGTGTCCTATTCACAAGCAACTGCACAATCTAAGTCCGGCTATAAGGCAGGCGTCCAAGATTATCGCCTCACCTACTACACCCCGGATTACACCCCCAAAGATACTGATATTTTGGCCTGCTTCCGGGTTTCCCCTCAGCCCGGTGTTCCTCCCGAAGAAGCCGGTGCGGCGGTAGCTGCCGAGTCTTCTACTGGCACCTGGACAACGGTGTGGACGGATCTGCTCACCGATTTGGATCGCTACAAGGGCCGTTGCTACGACATCGAAGCGGTTCCTGGCGAAGACAACCAGTACTTCTGCTTCATCGCCTATCCTCTTGACCTGTTTGAAGAGGGATCCGTCACCAACCTGCTCACCTCCATCGTGGGCAACGTGTTTGGCTTCAAGGCCCTGAAAGCCCTACGTCTGGAAGATCTGCGGATCCCGGTCGCCTACCTCAAGACCTTCCAAGGCCCTCCCCACGGCATCCAGGTGGAGCGGGACAAGTTGGGCAAATACGGAAGGCCGTTGCTGGGTTGCACCATCAAGCCCAAGCTGGGTCTGTCCGCCAAAAACTATGGTCGGGCGGTCTATGAGTGCTTGCGGGGTGGGCTCGACTTCACCAAAGATGACGAGAACATCAACTCTCAACCCTTCCAGCGCTGGCGCGACCGCTTCTTGTTTGTGATGGATGCCATCCACAAGGCTCAGGCAGAAACCGGCGAGATCAAGGGGCACTACCTCAACGTCACCGCCCCCACCGTCGAGCAGATGTTCCAGCGGGCCGAATACGCCAAAGAGCTGGGCGCACCGATCATCATGCATGACTACCTGACAGCTGGCTTCACCGCCAACACCAGTCTGGCCAAGTGGTGCCGCGACAATGGCATCCTGTTGCACATCCACCGGGCTATGCACGCGGTGATCGACCGTCAAAAGAACCACGGCATCCACTTCCGGGTGTTGGCCAAGTGCTTGCGGATGTCTGGCGGTGACCACCTCCACTCTGGTACTGTGGTGGGCAAACTGGAAGGTGAGCGGGACATCACCCTCGGCTTTGTGGATCAGATGCGTGAGAACTATGTGGAAGCTGATCGCTCACGCGGCAACTTTTTCACCCAAGATTGGGCCTCCATGCCCGGTGTGATGCCGGTCGCCTCCGGTGGGATCCATATCTGGCACATGCCCGCCTTGGTGGAGATTTTTGGCGATGACTCTTGCCTGCAATTTGGCGGAGGAACCCTCGGCCATCCCTGGGGTAACGCGCCAGGTGCTACCGCCAACCGGGTGGCGCTGGAAGCTTGCGTTCAAGCTCGTAATGAAGGCCGCAGTTTGGCCCGCGAAGGCAACGATGTGATTCGTGAAGCGGCCCGCTGGTGCCCTGAGTTGGCTGCTGCCTGCGAACTCTGGAAAGAGATCAAGTTTGAATTCCAGGCGATGGATACCCTCTAAGGGATCCCTTGACCTGAGATTTACTAGATCTGGCACTAGATCAGAGCAGGGCATTGAGGTTTGCTACCCTAAGTCCACCTTGATGTCCCTGTCATCCCGGCTCTGGCTATGAACCTGAAGCAGATCACCAAAGAGACCACCGCCACCCTGATCAGTTATTTGACCTATCAGGCGATGCGGACGGTTTTGGGTCAGCTAAGCGAGATGGATCCGCCTCAAGCCTTATGGCTGCGGCAGTTTTCCACCAGTGCCAAGCTGCAAGATAGCGAGGCTTACCTGAGAGAACTGATGCAAGAGCGACCCGACTTGGCCTATCGGCTGATGACAGTACGGGAATATATCGCGACTGAAATCGCCGATGTGTTGCCCGAAATGCTCAAAACCGGGATCCAAGCGGCCAATTTATCTCAACGCCGATCTCACCTAGAACGGGTGACAGGACTCAGCGATACGGATCCGACCCCAGATGATGTCTTTGGGTTTGAGGATCCGCTCGGCCCCGAATCTTGATTCCCCTTCTCCCCCAACCCTTCTCAAAACCACTCGGATCAAACCCACTCGGATCACAATCACTCGGAGATTGACCATGCAAACTTTGCCCAAAGAGCGGCGTTACGAAACGCTATCCTATTTGCCCCCCTTGACCGATTTGCAAATTTCTAAGCAGATTCAGTACATCTTGGATCAGGGCTACATCCCTGCTGTGGAGTTTAACGAAACCTCGGATCCCACCGTTATCTACTGGACGATGTGGAAACTACCTCTGTTTAATGTTGCCTCCACCCAGGAAGTGCTGAGCGAAGTGCAAGCCTGCCGGGGATCCTATTCCAATTGCTTCATCCGGGTGGTGGGTTTCGACAACGTGCTGCAATGCCAAGTGTTGAGCTTCATCGTCCACAAGCCCAGTGGTGTTCGCTAAAACTTGCTCAAGCCATCTGTGCCCTCACAAGCCCTGGATCCCAAGTGGATCTGGGGCTTATTTTGTAATCTTGACTGTTTCATCTTGACTATTGCATCTTTACTATTGATAGCTGAATTTAGATCACCTTTGAAGCCCAAGGCAATCTTCAACCAAGAATTGCAGTCTGCCAAAACATCTTTCATCCCGGCGCTCACTATTTTGGTAGAGGACGGAACTGTCCCACTTGTTGCTAAATACGGCGAGTGATATCAAGTCCGTGGGTATCTGTGCCACCCGTTTTGTAAAGTCGATGCTGGTGCGCCAGTGCTTCGGCAATCTGAGTTCGATCGAGCGTAGGCTTCCAGGGAGATGGATTATTGCGGTAGGCGTAGTAGGCTTCGATTCCATCCATGCCCCGCTGGACAGCAGCTTTGATTAACTCTTCGCCTGTTCGGGTATAGCGAAAGGGATGGGCCAGTACGGCCAAGCCATTGGCTTGATGGATGGCTTTGATCACATCAGTGGCGGTAGCTCGTGGCACAGCCATGCCCTGGAGGTAAGGCTCTAGCGCCGAATGAGCCGGATTAAAGTCGAATCCCAGGATGTGAACCTCAGTACCGATCAGATCAGCGGTGATCTCCATCCCAACCCAAACATGGGGATCCCCAGCGACCAGATGGGCCAGAATCGTCTCATAGCCTTCTACGGTATGGTGATCAGTCAGGGTAAAGCCTTGCAACCCCAAGCTCCGAGCCTGATCCAACACCTCCAACGGGTGCAGGGATCCATCTGAACAGATGCTGTGGAGATGAAAATTAAACTGATCAGGGCAAGAGGTGGAGCTGAACCCTTCCCAAGCCTTGATCAAAGCCTGACGACGATGAGAGGCAATAACCGATGTGTCCAAACTAGAGACCATAAGACCAAGGATGAGATAGCAAAAAAAGCAGCCTTTAATCTAGTCAACAGATGTATCTGTAACAATTAGAAACAAATACAACCTCATCATAGACATAGGGTACCCAAACTGCCATGTCAGGCTTGACACACTTTGGGATCCCTGCCGTTGCAGACTTGCTTATTTCACTTCCCTTCATGACGGAGGGTTAGTCATCCTTGATGTTGGCTATCTTGATGTTAGCTATGGTCAGCCTAGGCAAGGTGCTCATACTCCTCATCGTTGTTGGTTATTGTTGTTAGTAAGTGGTGGTCAGTAAGTGGTCGTTAGTAAGTAAGTGGTTGGTAAGTAAGTGGTCAGTAAGTTGACGCTGTCGAGCACTAGGCGTTAGCCAAAACGTCAGCCGCCGCTTTTACTGCTGATCCAGCCGTAAAGTCGGTGTACCCGACAGTATTGAGGGCTGACTCCAGAGTTGCCATCGTCATCAACACATCGCGGGGACTGATAAAGCCGAGGTGGCCGATACGGAAGATTTTGCCCTTGAGGTGATCTTGACCTGCTGCTGTGACAATATCAAACTGCTTGCTGAGCACGCCACGAACCTTATCAGCATCGATGCCCTCGGGTGACCACACAGCCGTTACCGCAGGGCTGGCAGCAGATTCGGGTTGAACCAGCAGTTTCAGCCCCAAAGCCTTAACCCCGGCAATCGTGGCCGCCGAGAGCTGGGCATGGCGACTGAAGATGGCCTCAAGTCCTTCCGCCTTCATCATGGCCAAGCTAACTTGCAAGGCATAAATCATATTGACAGCAGGAGTGAAGGGGGTAGTGCCCTTGGCCAGATTTTTTTTGGCTAAATCAAAACTCCAGTAAAATTTCGGCAGTTTGGCTTGTTTGGCCACGTGCATGGCTCGCTCGCTCACGGCTGTAAAGCCTAACCCAGGGGGAATCATGTAGCCTTTCTGGGATCCCGAAGCAACGATATCCAGTCCCCATTCATCCATCTTGACGGGCATGGCCCCGATACTGGTCACCCCATCCACAATGGTCAGGGCTTCCCCATGAGCTTTGACGGACTTGGCAATGGACTCAATGTCATTGGCCACCCCTGTGGAGGTTTCACTGTGGGTGAGAATGACAGCCTTGATGGTTTTTTCGGTATCTGCCTCCAGCTTGGAGCGGAAGGTGTCCACATCGTAGGGAACGCCCCATTCCGTTTCCACTCGCTCACATTGGAGGCCAAACGTATCGGCCATATCAGCCCAGCGTTCGCCGAATTTGCCATTGACGCCGCAGAGGACGCGATCCCCAGGACTAAGAACATTGACCAAACCCGCTTCCATTGCCCCAGTGCCACTGGCGCTAAAAATTAAGACATCAGAATGGGTCTGGTGCAACCAGCGTAGATTTTCGCTAACTTCCTCCAAAATGGCCGTAAAGTCTTTGCTGCGGTGGCCCATTGGGGCACGAGCCAGAGCTAAGAGAGCACTTTCAGGTACTGGGGTTGGCCCAGGCAACATCAACATTAATTTATCTTTCACGCTCTGATCCCTCCAGCGGCTCTTGAAATGCTTCGGCAGAATAGTCGTTAGCTCAAATATCATAAGGCCAACTTGGGGATCCGTATTAATCCGTATTAGGTGGATCCCAGTTTTCCTTGGGGGGAGCAGTGCGATTATCTTTGAAATCTTGACATCTTCTCCGTCCTCAAAGTGCGCGATTCGGGTTAGCAAACCAAAGCATTTGTAATCGTCCCTCACCTTGACAGTTTGGGGCTTTACAGGATGTTGGCAAGCCATCCCCTCATCGAAAAACGAAGGGGCTATAGGCTTAAATAGCTTTACTTGGCCCCTCATTATGCCCTACTTCATCTTGGCTTAGTATAAGATGACACCCCAGAAATGACATAAAGTGGATCCCGTCGTGAATACTCTTGATCTCACCAGCCAGCTATTGATAGCCCTGTTCTTGTTAGGGCTGGTCGGTTGGGTGGGCTGGCGTTTCTGGCCCTCTCGTAAAGTTCGTCCGACCCAGAAAGAACAACGGGATCCCTCAGCAGCCCTAGATCGAGAGGTGGCGACCTGGGAGAGTGAGATTGACTCTGACATCACCGCCATCGACCACTACAACGAGGCGGTACGGCGAGAAAATGCTGGGGATGCCGCAGCAGCATTGGGATCCTATGACCTCGCCTTAGCCCAGGATCCGGGATTGGTGGAAGCTTGGAACAATCGGGGCTTGATATTAGAAGATCAAGGGCGATTTCAAGAGGCGCTCCAGAGTTTTGAGCAGGCGCTGCGCCAACAGCCAGATTTCTTCGTGGCCTGTTTCAATCGGGCCAACTGTCTGCGCCAACTGGATCGGCTCACCGAGGCCCGCCTTGCCTACGAGCGCGCCCTCACCCTTAACCCTGATAGCGCCGAAACCTGGTTTGGCCACGGACTAGCCTTGGCTCGTCTGGGAGATCCAGAGGGATCCCTGGCCAGCTATGACCAAGCGTTAGCGTTGAATGCCGCAGATCCTGAGGTCTGGTATCGACGCGGGCTGGTGCTGAGCAAGCTCGACCGCCCAGAGGATGCCCTCGCCAGCTATGCTCAATCCCTCAGTCGGGATCCCCAGCAGGCGCAGGTGTGGGCCAGCCAGGGCCTCGGCCTGTTGCGACAGCGATCTCTGATGGAGGCGGTGGAAAGTCTCGATCGTTCACTGGAGTTGGATCCCAAGCAACCCCGCATCTGGATCTATCGGGGCATTGCTATGGGAGAACTGGGGTTTGATGCCTTGGCCATTGAGGATTTTGATCGAGCTTTGGCCTGGGATCCCAATAGTGGCGAGGCCCATTATCAAAAAGCCTGCACCCTGGTTCAGCAGGAAAAACTTCAAGAGGCGCTGAGTGCGTTGCAGCGGGCTCTGGAGTTGGAGTTTGACACCTATCGCGCCCGACTAGAACAGGATCCCATTTTGACCGTGTTGCGGGATGCCCTGGGCAATCTGGGCTGAGGCAGGACAGCGGCGAAGGGATCCCCGATCCCGGTTGAAATAAGACCAGTAAATCTAACGGTTGCATCTAACGGTTGCATCTAACGGTGCGGGCCTTTTATCGTGCCTCACTTGCAACTATTGCCTCCGTCACCTACACAAAACTATTCTGGGGGATTGCCACTGGATTGTTCTGGTATCGTGAGATTCTTACCCTTGCGGTCATTATTAGAGCTGGCGTTGTGAGCGCCTCGACGCGACTGGTGTTTTATAGTAGTCCTTCCTCAAATCCTAAAATCCGACAACTCCAACCTCCAGCCAGAAAAAATCACAGGATCCCGAGGCTTTGATTGGAAGAAAAGACAGTGGAACGGCAGAAGGCACAGGTCTGAAACGAACCGGGCCAGTTGAGGCAAACATACCTTCATCAAGTGCGCCTGAAGCATTCCTCTCCCTGATGACTTTTCATGTTCGCCTCCGATTTGATCTGGATTTCATCTTCTGTCCATCGGATGCGGCACCGCTGATTTTAGGGATCCCTGAAGTCCTTGGGAACCCAGAAAGACAACCGCTAAGATAAAGCCGAATAACCGTTGGATGATGATCTATGCGACTACTCCACACCATGTTCCGGGTTGGCGATCTCGATCGCTCTTTGGCCTTTTATTGCGATGTATTGGGGATGACTCTGCTGCGCCGCAAGGACTTCCCCAGCGGTGAATTTACGCTGGCTTTTGTGGGTTATGGTTCCGAGGCTGAAGGGGCCGTGATCGAGCTGACTCACAACTGGGGCACCAGCTTCTACACTTTGGGGGATGGCTATGGACACATCGCCCTCGGGGTCGAGGATATCTATGGCACCTGCGACCGGATCAAAGCACTGGGGGGCAAAGTCTCCCGCGAGCCAGGGCCCATGAAGCACGGGGGATCCGAGATTGCTTTTATTGAGGATCCGGATGGTTACAAGATCGAGCTGATCCAACAGAGTGCCCCCGCCGATGTCTCGGAAGAAAAAGTAGCGGCAGCTGTCTCCTAAAAATGCTGGATCCCGGTAGGCTGCGGCGCAGTCTTCAAACCCAGCTCAAGACGGAGTTCTGTGGACATCATCTGATCCAATGGAGCGTCATCGACTCCACCAATCGGGTGCTAATGGACTGGCTACGCACGGGATCCCTAGCTTTACCGGAGGGGATCACCGTCGTGGCAGCCCGCCAAAGTGGGGGACGCGGCCAACACGATCGCCACTGGCATTCCTCGTCGGGTGGGCTCTATCTTTCTGTATTGCTCACTCCTCACCAGGATCTCGATCAACTTAGCCAACTCACCGTGGCTCTGGGTTGGGGCATTGCCTCCCACCTGAAGCAGTTTTGTCGCCAAGCCTACGCAGCTGAGGTGGCCGCGGCGATTGGGGTCAAGTGGCCCAATGATCTGGTCATCCAAGGCCACAAGCTGGCCGGGATCCTGACCCAGGCTCGATGGCAGGGATCCCAGTTGCAGGGGGTGGTGGCTGGCGTCGGGCTGAATGTCAATAATGCTCCGCCTGAAGGCATGTCGTTGGCCCAACTGACCGGCTCGCCAGTGGACTTGACCGCAGTTGCCGCTCACGTTTTGACGGGGATCGAGCGGGGCTATCTCATCTGGCAGCAGCAGGGATTGGATCCCATGTTGCCGGACTACAACAACTGGCTCTGGCATCGCGGGCGCACCCTTGAAACTTCGGCAGGGGATCCAAGCGTTCTCAAGGGCACGGTTTTGGGTGTTGCAAAGTCAGCGGACTTGAGGATACAAACACATACGGGGGAACAATGGGTTCATCCCGGCCAAGTCAGTCTGGGCTATGCCAGCTCGGATCCCCTTCAGGCTCTAACCCCGCTTGATCTGCTGTAGTCTTAATGTTGCTAAGAGGCCCCAACCGTCTGTGAGACCTCAACTTCCCCCCTTGACGCCACCACATTCCCCTTCCGTGAGGCTACGGGCCTTCCGGTTTAACCGTCGTCTAGCCACTTGGGGGCGACTGCTGCTGGTGGGAGGAGTGACGATGCTACTGCTTTGGGGACTCATGGGTCTCGCCCATAGCCATGCCCAATCCTCTGCCGATCTGTTGCCTGCTCCACCACAGGTTAGCCCCTCCATTGATACTGCCGACCTGGTGGAGGCCGATTTTCCCTTGGATCCCTTCATTGCGGTGGATCAGATTGAGGGGCTGGAAAACTTAGAAGTGGATCTGGGTCACCAAGTAGTAGTGGAGCCCCTGCCTGACCTTGCTGATGGAGAAGAGGGGCATCGCTCAGTGCCCGTGGTCTTTATCGAGCGATCCAGCGGCACCACCTATCGCATCACCCCCAATCGGGGTCTGGAGATCATCACCCCTATCAGTGAAGCAGAATTGGCCGCCCAGGAAGCCGAGGCCGAAGAGTCTGAGAACCTTGCAGCCAGGGATCCCAGTGCTGAGAGATTGCTCTATCCCCTGCCCATCTCAGTGCCCATCACCTCTCAATTTGGCCTCAGGATCCATCCCATCACTGGCACCCAGGAGTTTCACCAGGGAGTTGACCTGGGGGCACCGGAGGGAATGCCCGTCTTGGCCGCTTTCTCGGGCGAGATCGTTGCAGCTGGCCCGATGGGAGGGCTGGGGAATGCGGTATCCCTAGCCAATAGCGCCTATCAGCGCACTCGCTATGGCCATATGTCTGCTGTGGTGGCGGTGGCGGGCCAACGGGTCAGGCAAGGGGATGTCATCGGGTATGTGGGTGCAACTGGAATGGTGACCGGCCCCCATCTTCATTTTGAGGTGTGGCACCGCACTGACGGCGGTAACTGGGTGGCCACAGATAGTCTGGAAGACCTCACCATCTCGCTAGCCTCCATTAGCTAAGACTTAGCGGGTGCTAGCTAAGTCTTAGCGGGTGCTCACAGCATAAATCTACCAACTACAGACAAAAGGGGTAAGCCTCCTGTCTGACCTACCCAATTCTGCACCAGGGATTACCAGTCAACATCAGCCCATAGTTTGCTAAAAAGCCCGCCTTTGAGAAAGAGCTTTGATCTTTTGAACCATCACTCTTTTTTGTCCTATCTATTTTTTTCTATCTATTCTTGAACTTTTGAACTGGGGCAGATGGATTCGAACCACCGAATGCCTGGACCAAAACCAGGTGCCTTACCGCTTGGCGATGCCCCATTGCCGCTTAACTGCAATGCTTTAATACAATAGCTATTCAGTTTTATCGCTGTCAACAGGATCCAGCAACTTTGCGCTCGGTAGGCATTGAGGGATCCAGCCTTACCAACTGGTGACCCTCACACTCATGCGCTATGCCCTGCTGACAGGCCCAACAAACAGCCGGATCCTCCGTGGAGCGAGACAAAGAATCCAACAGGGCCAGTGTGGGTAACAGTTGGATCCCAAGATTGAGCAGAGAACGACGATTCATAGCTATTCATCTCCTGTCGGCGTAGGCCGATTCTACTGATTTGCGGGACTGTAAATAGGTCTCTAAGCCAAATTGACCTGATACTTTTTGTTGTCTTTCGAGCATAGAAGGATCCAGAAAGTAGGGGCCATCAGCAATATCATCGCCATAATAAATCTCCTCAGAATCATCTGGCCCAACCTGAAATCCACCAGGAGGAAGGGTATAAGGATCCGCTAGGTTGATATTGACCCCTCCAAACCCCAAGTCTGTCATGGCAGCCGCAGTGATCGGGCTAAGAGAAATGGTTTGACCAAATGTAAAACTGGGTACCATCAGCTCATTACCCAAGGATTCCCGCCAATGCCCTTCAATCTGGATTTCAACTGGCACATTTCCAGCTCCACCCAAAGTGTTATACCGACCGATTGCCTGTGGCCCTCGAAAACGAGGATTGCTGGTGCCGACATTGGTTAAGAGGGGATCCCAGTTGGGAATAGTCCCCAGTCCTAATGTATGTCCCATCTCATGCAAAACAGTTGTCAGCAGTGCTCCTTCAGTTTCCAAAGTGCTGATATCGAAGGGATCCAAGGCGATACGCCCGTAGGGAACCGGCAAAAATGCGGAGCCAGCAGGACGCAAAGGCCCGCATGGCCCCCCCTGACCAATGGTGCCGCCAGGGGATCCTGGGCCACTCAGAAGTCTTGCCCCGGTGACTTGGACGAGCAGATCGTCTATAGGGCGGCTATTGAGGGCAACCGGTGGAAATCCGCCATTACAAAATCCTTGAGCTAAGGTCACCGTTGCATCCGGCAGATCAGCCGTAATAATTTGCTCCCAGCGGCGGGCTGCCTGCAAAACAATAGATCGCTGAGATGAACTGAGACTATTATCAATAAACTCGACTTCGATATTAAAAGCACCGGATCCCGGATTGGGAGATGGTGAGGGCATCATCGGCACCAGAGCCGTTGTGAGTTGGTACTGTCCCACCTCTTGTTCAGAAAAAGTTCTGGCCCGGATCAAATAAGAAACGCCAGACTGAATGGCCAGATCTAGTTGGGAATTGGTACTACCACCAAAATCATCATTGAAATCAATCACATTGCCATTGTCGGCATTGATAATTCCTAAAAAAGCATCAAATTGAGAGCTAATCAGGCTAATCCGAATCACTTGGCCAACATTTACTCCAGTCAACCGATAGTCATCTTTATAAAAGATTCCTGGTAGCGTGATTGGATCCAACTCGTCCGATGTGGTTAGAGATCCATTGATGGTTTGAGGTACACCAATGGTCGGGATCCCTGGAGCCGGACTTGGGCTGGGGCTAGAGGATCCTGGAAACGGTGTGGCACCCGGACGGGGCAACTGTGCAGAACTGGTGACATTACAGGAAAGACCCAGCACATCCTGACAAATACTGTTGACGCTGCTGGGAGTGTCTGCCCCCAAAAACACCGCCAAAGCGACTCCTAAATCCTGAATCTGGCCGGGAGTGCCATCTCCATTAAGGTCAAAATTGGCCAGTGGGTTCGGCCCGGATCCAGTGATCTGATCTGGAGAGAGCTGGATCCCAAAAATATCCTGCCCCGTCTGTTGGATCTGAGCTGTGGTGGCACTCGGATTCAAAAAGAGAGCTAGGGCAACCGTCAAGTCAGCAATCGCAAAGGTGGTGGGATCCCCATCAAAGTAGAGGGTAACCGCAGGTGGATCCTGAGTCTCTGTTGACTGGCCTAAATGGATTAGGTTAGGGCTAGAGGCCAGTCCGCAAGCGGCCAAAAAGCCAATCAAAACCAGGGCAATGAGGCGAAAACTCCACCGAATGCGACGCTGCTGCATGGGGTTCCTTCTAGTTCAAAAAATTAAGCCAGACCATAGTGTTGTCAATCCACACCATAAAAAAGATACCAGACTGAAGACTCTGTAACCTTGAAAACCTTGGAACTACAGACCTGCTCAAGGATCCCTACGACTATTGAGGTTTGGACTTCGGATCCCTGACCCAGATCCCAAGAAGTGCCAAGATGAGGAGATACATATTTCTTCACAAGCACTATGGCACGGGATCTGCGGGGATTTATCAAGCTGCTGGAGGAGCGAGGACAATTGTGCCGCATCTCAGCGTTGGTGGATCCCGATTTAGAGATCGCTGAGATTGCCAATCAGATGTTGTTGGCGGGTGGGCCAGCTCTGTTGTTTGAGAAGGTCAAGGGATCCCCCATGCCTGTCTTAGTCAATACTTTGGGCACTGTGGAGCGGGTCTGCTGGGCCTTAAATATGGAGGGGCCAGGGGAGTTAGAAGCCCTTGGGCAGAAGTTGGCCCTGCTCTATCAGCTACGTCCCCCCAAAACGGTGGCTCAAGCGGTGGACTTGGGCAAAGCCCTATTTGATGTGATCAAGGCCAAACCCAGCCGGGATCTGCTGCCCCCTTGCCATCAGGTGGTGCTCACAGATGAAGCGGTGGATCTGGCTCAGTTGCCGCTGTTGCGGGTCTACCCAGGGGATGCTGGCCGAGTGCTGACGCTGGGGCTAATGATCACCAAGGATCCTGAAAATGGGATCCCTAATGTGGGGGTCTATCGACTCCAGCTGCAATCTCGCAACAGTATGACGGTGCAGTGGCTGTCGGTGCGAGGGGCAACACGGCATTTACGCAAAGCTGCCGAACGGGGTCAAAAGCTGGAGGTGGCGGTGGCGATTGGGGTGGATCCCCTCTTGGTGCTGGCGGCGGCGACACCGTTGCCGATTGACTTGTCGGAATGGCTCTTTGCCGGACTCTATGCTGGCTCTGGGATCCATTTAGCCCAGTGCAAGACTCTAAAGTTGGAGGTGCCCGCCCAATCAGAGATTGTCTTGGAAGGCACCATCACCCCTGGCGAAACCGCTGCTGATGGCCCTGCTGGAGACCACATCGGCTACTATGGCCCCCGCAATGAGGCAGCACCGCTAATTCGGTTTCATACCCTCACCCATCGCCGGGATCCCGTCTATATGACCGCTTTTAGTGGCAAGCCCCCCAAAGAAGACGCCATGATGGCCCTGGCTCTGAATCGGGTCTATACCCCCATCCTGCGGCAACAGGTGCCGGAGATTGTGGACTTTTTCTTGCCAATGGAAGCCCTCAGTTACAAAGCGGCGATTTTGTCTATTGATAAATCCTATCCAGGACAGGCTCGGCGAGCAGCTTTGGCCTTTTGGAGCGCGTTGCCCCAGTTCACCTACACCAAGTTTGTCATCGTGGTGGACAAAAACATCAACATCCGGGATCCCCGGCAGGTGGTCTGGGCCATCACCTCAAAGGTGGATCCCGTGCGGGATGTGTTTATTCTGCCGGATAACCCCTTTGACGCTTTGGACTTTGCCACCAGTCAGCGGGGATTAGGGGGCAAGATGGGCGTTGATGCCACCACCAAAATTGTGCCGGAGACAGATGCCATCTGGCGGGATCCGTTGGAATCTGACCCTGCTACCGCTGCCCTAGTCGCCCGTCGCTGGCAAGAGTATGGATTGGATCCCATCACAGAAGCCGTGGATCCCAATTTGTTTGGCTACCAAATGAGGTAGTAGATGCCAAGTCATCAGATCCCCAAGTCATCAGGATCCCAAGAGTCTATGTAGGGGTGCTAGACCACTCGCCCGTCAGATAAAGTGACCTGCAATCGCTCCGCCAGGGCAACTTCCTGGTCGCCACAAAACTTCAGGGCAATATGTTGCACCTGTAGCACCGTCCGATCGAGATCCCCGGGCTTGATGCACATCATGTTCATCTGGTGAGCTGCTTTAGTCACATCCTCCCCACAGGTGGCCCGAATCTTAGCCTGGGATCCTGGATCGATGCCGCGATAGATTAGTTCCAAGGCCAATAGAGCCTGGGCATAATCGGGGATCTGGGCAGCCAACTGCAACAGAGTTTCCAGCGTGGCCTTTTGGCTGGCGTCAGCGGTAAATCCATACTGCGGCAGCTGTTGATCGATCAGCACCCCTTGCACCACTCGATTGATCCCCCAGGCCAGAATGCGGGCGGTGGTATCCACGGGGTCAGCCCCTGATCTGGGATCCCTGAGTGTAACTACAGGAACGGGCGGATGGGAGAGCCTGAGCTGGAGCAGAACAAAAGCCCACTCAATATCGCTAGCAGCCTCACTCCCCCAGACGATGCCATCGGCTCCCAGTTGCACCGGCCAAGCAAACGGTAACCAAGGATCCAGTCCCTCCTGAAAAAGAGGAGAGGGATCCCCCAGTTGGGTCAAAACGGAGTTGGGAATAGCCACGGGATCCCTGAGTAGAGGTACCCCATGATCCTGCCACTGTTTCGGGTCAAGCCCATTCTTTTGGCTTAACCATAGATCAGCTGATGGATCAGCTCATGGATCGCTGTTACCAGTCTCGACTTCTGATGAGGTGATGATAGGGTGCGCTTAGGATAGGGTTGACTCGACCGACTGTGATGTCAAGAGGAGATCAAATCATGATTGTGGTGATGAAAGATGAGACCCCCAGTGAAGCCATTGAGGAACTGGCTCTCCAATTTCGCCAGATGGGCCTGACACCCGAAAAGATCATCGGTACCCAAAAGGTGGTGATTGGGCTGGTGGGAGACACCGCCTCCTTGGATGAAGCTGTGGTTCAGCAGTACAGCCCTTTCATCGAACAGGTGATGCGGGTGGGTAAAAAGTTTAAGCGGGCCAGTCTGGAATATCGCCACGGCGACTACACCACCGTTACCGTCAAGACACCCCAGGGATCCATTGCTTTTGGCCATCATTGTCCCATCGTGGTCATGGCTGGCCCCTGCTCGGTCGAAAATGAGGAGATGATCATCGCCACCGCCAAACATGTGGGATCCTGTGGGGCGGCGTTTTTGCGGGGTGGAGCTTATAAACCTCGCACCTCACCTTATGACTTTCAGGGGCACGGCGAGAGCGCCCTCGATTTGTTGGCAGCAGCCCGAGATGCCTCGGGGTTGGGCATCATTACTGAAGTAATGGACACCATGGATGTCGATAAGGTGGGCGCTGTGGCCGACATCTTGCAGGTGGGGGCGCGCAATATGCAGAATTTTCCTCTCCTCAAAAAAGTGGGATCCCAGCCCAAGCCCGTCATGCTGAAGCGGGGGCCAGCGGCCACCATTACCGAATGGCTGATGGCAGCCGAGTATATCTTGGCGGCAGGTAACCCCAACGTCATCCTGTGTGAGCGTGGCATCCGTACCTTCGACAGCCAGTACACGCGCAACACCTTGGATGTGTCTGCCATTCCAGTCCTCAAGACCTTGACCCACCTACCTGTGGTGATCGATCCCAGCCACGGCACCGGCAAGTCTCAGTTTGTGCCGATGATGAGCAAGGCTTCAGTGGCGGCGGGTACGGATGCCTTGATCATTGAGGTGCATCCCAACCCTGCCCAAGCTCTATCCGATGGGCCGCAATCTCTCCCGTTTGCGGACTTTGCCGAGCTGATGAAGGAACTAGAGCATCTGGGAAGAGCTTTAGGTCGCTGGCCAGGGATCCCAGCCTTGGCGTAGGGATCGAGTTGGAGCCTGGAGGCAGGAGATTTAGCGTTCTGCCTCAGCTTTCATTCTTTCTAACGTTTGATTCATCTGGTCAAACATCTGATGGGGATTAATACCAGCGGATCCCAATTGAGATTGGATCTGTTTGATGGTCATCTGGGCCATAAAATCATCCGATAGTTCCAGCCGTTTCATAAATATCTTTTGCCGCTCCATCAGCTCTTCCATTTTCTCGATAAAGAGCTTCTTACCTTCACGGTCAAACTTGCCATAATCGCCGCCCAAGCTCATCAGGCTTTGAAAGTCTTCGTAGAACTGCTTAGCCTCTTGTTGGACGATTTCAGAATCAAAGAAGCTCATAGTCTTTGTGATACCCCATACTTTCCTCTATCGTAACGTTGGGTTTTGGTCGCCGAAAGGTTAAGAAAACCGTACTGCCACACCTCTTCTCAGGGGGGATCCCGCCAGATGTTAATCTAGGATCCCTAATTCAAGCCTTTCTTGTGCATTTCTCTCCCCTTCTCACTCCGGGCTGGCGCGCTTACACTTGTATCCCTCAGGCTCAGGAGTGGTGTCAGCGGGCAGGGAGCCTGGAATGTCACTTTCTCTGTGGATTTGGCTTTACCGAGACGGCTTTGATTCCGGGCATCTCAGCGGCGGGAGCCACCCCAGCCCATCGCCGCCGCACAGCCTTGGCCGATGCAGAGGTTCTGTTGCAGGGCTATTCTCCCCATCTACCGACCTCCCCAGATGGCTATCCCTCCCCAGTGGTGATCAGCCGGGCGGTATTGCAGCACTTCGGGATCCCACTCCATCTCTTTGACTGTGGCTTGCCCGCAACTCTGCCCTCGCTAATTCCTGCCATACCTGCCATCGCCAAGTGCCTCAGTACCGGCGGGGCGATGAGGGTGGAACAGGTGCAACAACGCTTTGAATTGGGATTGGCCTGGGGATCCCGTTTGGCCCAATCCAATCGCATTTTGGTGATGGGGGAATGTGTGGCAGGGGGAACCTCCACAGCCTTGGCGGTGCTGTTGGGGTTGGGCTATCCGGTGGCGGGCATGGTCAATAGCAGCCATCCCACCTGTAATCACAGCCAAAAGTTAGAGCTGGTTCGACAGGGGTTGAGGCAAGTCTTGCCTGATTCTAGTGGCATTGAGATCTTGGCGGCAGTTGGGGATCCCATGCAGCCTTTGCTGGCAGGATTGGCATTGGCGGCTTCCCAACAAGGAGCGGTGCTGTTGGCGGGGGGCACTCAGATGCTGGCGGTCTATGCCTTAGTAGATCGGCTGGCCCAAGAACAAGGGCTGGACTGGGATCCCGATCAGGTGGTGGTGGGCACCACTCGCTGGGTGGCGGAGGATCCCACTGGTAATTCGGTGGGTCTGGCCCATCTGGTAGGAAAAGTACCGCTGCTGGCCTGTCAGCTCAGTTTTGCCCACAGCCGCTATCCTCAACTCCAAGCCTACGAACGGGGCTACGTCAAAGAGGGGGTAGGCGCAGGTGGTCTGGCTCTGATGGCCAACCTCAAGCAATGGGATCCCGTGGAGATGGTGGCAGCAATAGAGGGTATCTATCAGTCTTTAGTTGGGAATCAAGTATAGACCGCAACTCTTATCCCTTGGCAGGGAACTCTAGTCTGAAGACCACCCCTCTGCGGTTGATTGCTGCCTACGATCAACCCCAACTCTTACTTAGTGAATACCTAATGAATACCTAATGAATCCAGACAACCCTGTCCATAACGCGAGGATGGATGCTCGATGCCTAAGGTCAGCACGAGTGAAGAACTACTAGCCCGATATGCCAATGGAGAGCGAGATTTTGATGGATCCGATCTCAGCTCAGCCATCTTGATCGGGGCTGATTTACGGGATGTGCGGATCCGCAATGCCTCCCTAATGTATGCCCAGTTGAGTGGGGCCAATCTCAGTGGGGCCAATCTAGGGGGATCCGATCTCAGTTCGGCCAACTTAATCTCAGCCAATCTAGAGGGATCCAATTTTTGGGAGGCTTGCCTCATCTCTGCTGACCTGAGCTTCTCAAATCTGCGGCAGGCCAACTTAAGTGGGGCCTATCTCTGGGAGGCCAAGCTTAAAAATGCCTGTTTGGTGGAGTCGGATCTGAGTCAGGCCAAAATCGGTGGGGCAAACTTGATCGGAGCCGATCTGCATAAGGCGATTCTGCCGGATGGTAGCGTCTTTGTCCCGGGATCCCTGGCTCAGTCGTAGGCGGATCCATACGCCGACTACTTCAGATCATCGTCCCAAAGAAAAAAGTGCCGGAAACGCAAAAACTCGGCTCACCAGCACTCTTTTTATAAAGATTAGCTTTAGAAGATTAGGATGATTTCTCTCGAAAAAAGAGGCCCAAGGCGATTGTGCTCCCTGGCTATTTTGAAGAATCCTCTTTGAGGAGTCATCCTCCACCGATCTCCCGATGCTGTTTCAGAATAAGTCTTACACCTTAGTTCTTACAGCGTTCTTACACCGCCATGGCCAACTGTGCTACTCCTCGGGTTAGGAATTGCAGCAAGAAGAAGGCCAAAAGAGGCGAAAAATCCATGCCACCCAGCGGTGGAATGATGGAACGAAACAGGTTGAGATAGGGATCCGTCAACTGACTCAGGGTCGAGAAAACAGGATTGCCCCAGTTGATGTTGGGGAACCAGCTCAAGAGGATCCGAATGATCATCAAGATCATGTAGATTTGCAAGAATTGAGCGATGGACTCTAACAGAATAGACATGGGGTATCTCGCAGAAAATGCACAGGAATAAGGAGAAACATGAGTTTCAGGGGGAAAGCCGAAGGTAAACCGAGGGATCCAGACCTGACAGCTCACGCGAAACGATCTAAACAGAACAACGTGATGAGGGGAACCTCTAGCTCTGTGGCTGGCGGCTCATCACCCCTTAGGGTAGCCGATCTGGTTCAAGGTTAGCTGTTTTCCGGGAAGAGAAAAGATACCCCCAGACCAGCTTAAAGCCCGGGATCCCGAGTCTGAGCATTCAAAACCATCCCTTAGCGAGGTTGGCTATCTTGCACCAACAGTTGAGCTCGGGTGTCCTGAATCGCTTCATTTAGCTGAGCAATCTTTTCCTCAAGCGTTTTGCGGGCTTGGGCAATGGCGACATCATCGGCAGCCTGCAACCGAGCAGACACACGACGACTGGTGTTTTTTTCTGGGGTAGGAGATTGTGTTTGTTGCCAGGGGTCAGTTCGTTCCCCCGCGACTTTGTGGGATCCCCGTTTGAGCAGGCGAGGAACCAGGGCAGCCCCAATCACACCTCCCACAATGCCGCCCACGACGGCCCCAATCACAAATCCCCCTAAAAAGTCGCCCTCTTTTTGTGCCACGCTAATCCTTTTGCCATGCTAAAGCTCGACTGCTCTCATCAGTCTACAATTGCGGGCTAATCCCTGCCCACGCGAGACTCTGATAATTCCTGCTGCCTCTTTTGGTAAAGAGTCTCCCTGCAATCCTGTTGCGAGGGTCGAGTTCTGAGGCTTTGTCGTTCCTCAGTCATGCCGCCTCACAGTATAATCATTGTAAAGAAACATTGCGAAATTATTAAGTTGCAACCTTATGCCGCATCGAATCGCAGAACAAGTCATCCTCATCACAGGAGCCAGTGGCGGCATTGGACAAGCGCTGGTGCCCCTACTAGCTCAGCAAGGAGCCAAGCTGGTTCTGGCCAGTCGCCGAGCAGAAGCCCTGACAACGCTTGTACAGAATCATCCGGGGGCGATCTCGATTCCAACCGATGTCACTCAAGCGGCTCAGGTGGATGCCTTATTTGCCGCAGCTCAAGCTCAACTGGGGCGGGTCGATATCTTGATCAACTTGGCGGGAGTCGGGATCCTCAAACAGGCTCACCAGCTCACCCCGACGGATCTAGATCAGATGGTGGATGTCAACCTTAAAGGGGGCTTTTACACCACCCAGTCCGCCGCCACCCTGATGAGAGAGCAAAAATCTGGCCATATTCTCAATTTTCCAGGCATCTTAGGGCGGCATCCCATGGCGATGGCAGCAGGCTATTGTGCCTCCAAATTTGCCATCGTGGGATTTACAAAATGTATGGCTGACGAGTTGAAGCGGTTTGGGGTGCGCTTTACCCTGTTCTATTTTGGTGGCGTTGATTCTCCTTTTTGGGATGCCATCAGCCTGAAGGTACAGCGGGACAAAATGCTCAGCACCCAGACTGCTGCCGAGGCCATTTTCTTTGCTCTGTCGCAACCACCCGAAGCGATTCCTAGCGAAATTGTATTGCAGCCCGAGAGTCACCAGTTTCTCTAGACCGGCTTCAGCTCCCCAGCCTTCTTGCCAATCACCGGCCACCCCAAACTTTTATTGCTGTCCAGTCCCTCCGCAAGGGACAATGAACTCATTGCTATGTCACTACTTCAGTTGGACTCTGTGAACCCTGTCCGTACCCTGTCCGTTACCAAGGCCGCCTTCTTCTCGGCCTACAGTCGCCCCATTGCTGCCATCTATCGGCGCATTGTGGAAGAGATCTTGGTGGAACTGCATCTGGTGACTGTTAATGTCGCCTTTGTCTACGATCCCTTCTTTGCCTTGGGATTGGTGACGGTTTATGACGCCTTGATGGATGCCTATCAACCCCAAGATCAGCGGGATCCCATCTTTGGGGCACTCTGTCAGGCTTTACAGATGAAGCCCGAGGTGCTGCGGCAGGATGCCAAAACGTTGGTGGAGCTGATTAAATCTGGGGATCCCCCGCAACGATTGAAACTGCTGCAACAGCAAGCGGATGCTGAAGATGTTGGCGGGCTACGGGCCATCTTGGGTCGGATGAACGATGCTAAAACCTACGAATACAGCCGTATTCTGGCGGTAGGTCTGTATACCTCCTACGAACTGTTGGCCACATCCCTCTATCCCGACCTGGCGGAACGCACCCAAAAGTTTATCGACACGGTGATCGAACCCACCAGTTTTTCGGGGGAACGGGCCAAGCGAGATCTGGAGCTATATCGCGGTAGTCTCGACAAGATGAAGCAGGCTCGGGCCGTCATGGAAGAAATGGTCAAAGCCGCCCGTCGCCAACAAGAACGTCGCACCGCTCCTACAGAGATGAAGCCAGACTCTACCTCCAACCCAGCCTCAACTTGAGGGCACGTTAGAAGTGAGAATGAGGTGTGAATAAAGTCTCCTGTTTTGGCCTGATCCAAAGCTTTCCTGTCATCCTAACCAGTCGCTAGAGGCTTCCCAAGGCCGAGATCTCTGAGAGGACAAGGGATCCCTAGCCTTGGGATCCCGAATGGCGCACAATGACGGGGACGTTATCGCAGGATTGCCCCATGTCTTCGCTGCCCGATCTGAGTCGTCATCTCGATATCGCCACCGAGGCTGCTCTAGCTGCGGGCGGACTGATCATAGGGATCCAACAGCGGGGGGTGACCATTGAAGAAAAGCGCCCCGGCGACCTTGTAACCGAGGCTGATCGGGCTTCTGAGGCACTGATCTATCAGATTCTCAGCCGTCACTTCCCCGAGTCCAGCATTCTAATGGAGGAATCTGGCCAGAAGGGGGACTTAGCCGATCTGCAATGGGTGGTGGATCCCTTGGACGGCACCACTAATTTTGCTCATGGTTATCCCTTTGCGGCAGTGTCCATTGGGCTGTTGTGGCAAGGGGTGCCCGTGTTGGGGGTGATCTACGACTTTTTCCATCAACACTTGTTTCGGGCCAGTCAGGGGCAAGGGGCCACCTGCAACCGCCAATCCATCCATGTTTCTAAAACCACAGAACTGAGCCGCAGTCTCTTGGTAACGGGTTTTGCCTACGACCGCCGCCAGACCGCCGACAACAACTATGCCGAGTTTTGTCATCTCACCCATCTGACCCAAGGGGTAAGGCGAGGGGGATCCGCCGCCCTCGATCTGGCCTACGTGGCCTGGGGCAAGCTGGATGGCTACTGGGAGCGGGGGTTGTCGCCGTGGGATATCGGGGCTGGCATTGTTTTAGTGCAAGAAGCTGGTGGTCAGGTCAGCGCCTATGACGGATCTCCCCTCGATGTGCAATCTGGTCGGCTCTTGGCCACCAATGGTCTTTTGCATGGCCCCATCCTGACCGAACTGGCCCGGGTTCAGCCCCTACAACAGTCTTTTCCCACGCAACCCGCCTCTTAGTTCCAACTCTCTTCAGTAGGGCAGTACAGCGGCTCACCCACTCTGGGGATCCCTCGATTCAGGCTAACCTGGGGACGAATGGTGGCAGCCTCATGAATCGGATCAGCTTTTCGAGCGACTATACCCAGCGATTATCCCGCCTGTTGCAATTGTTGGGGGATGAAACCCGGCTGCGTATTGTGCTGTGTCTGGCCCAGGGGGAGGCCAATGTGACCGAGTTGTGCGAGTGGCTGGAGCTGCCTCAGAGTACCGTCAGCCACCACCTGGGCCTGTTGCGGCTGGCCGATCTGCTCACCACGCGACGAGAAGGGAGACAGGTCTTCTACGCCGTCAGCAAATCCGCTTGGCGGGATCTGGCTGGGGGCTTTTTTGACCAACTACCCGAGGGATCCGCTCGGACGTTGAAGCTCGATAGCTATCTGATCATGGAACTCCGGGATCCCGTTTTGACGGCGACGGCATGGTTGCTGAAACGGTAATCCACCAAGGCTCAGACTGGTTCTCTCACCCCAAAGCTGCCTGGGTTACGGGATCCCCACCTCAACAGAGGGGTTAAGCGCCAGTAGAAAGGGAAAAAGTGACCTCACCTGCCAGAGAGCTTTTGTTAATCTTGGTTTGAGTATTCCTGAGCACCCTGCCCTGAGCACCCGGCATGGATCAATTGGAATATGAATCTGGAATATGAATCTGGAATATGAATCACTTGGAATCAAGCGTTAAGACTCGCGGTTTATAGGGAGAGAGCATGATGGGTTTGGGTCGCCACCTGGCACGGTTGATGACATTTACGATCTTGGTTGGAGGTGGAGTGGCAGGTGGTTTTTGGCTAGCTCAGCCTGAGAATCCGTGGCCAGAACGCATCCGCTCTAGTCGTCCGGTGCAATATACACAACGATGGCTGTCCGAGTGGTCAGGTGAGCCGTGGGCAGATGCAAATACCGATACAAACACAGATACAAATACAGATGGGGAGAATCCTCAAGCCCGTCAGCCCCAAGAGCCTTTGGATTTTGCCACATTTATTTCTAATGCGGCTGGTCGGGTGGGGCCTGCGGTGGTCAGAGTCGAAACCAATGCGCCCCCTGAGAGTACTGGCTCTGAAGAGTCTAATCCGAATGGATCCCCCAATCTTGCCCCCCCTCGCTTTCGGCAGGGCACTGGATCCGGCTTTATCATCACCTCTGACGGCACCATTGTCACCAATACCCATGTGGTCGGCGATGCAGATGAGGTACGGATTACCTTCCAAGATGGGCGCACTGTGCAGGGACGTGTGCAGGGAACGGATCCGCTTACCGATATTGCCGTGGTGCAACTGGATCCCGCCGACTTAGGCCCGGATCCCTTGCCCACGGCAACCTTGGGGGACTCAGATCGGGTGCAATCAGGTGACTGGGCCATCGCCATTGGCAACCCGTTGGGATTAGACAGCAGCATCACTGCCGGCATCATCAGTGCGGTGGATCGCTCCTCTGGGGAAGTGGGGGCGCGGGACAAGCGGATCAATTTCATCCAAACGGATGCCGCGATCAATCCAGGTAATTCGGGGGGGCCTCTACTGGACGCCTACGGACGGGTAATTGGGGTTAATACAGCCATTATTCAGGGGGCCAACAGTGTCGGCTTTGCCATCCCCATCAATCGGGCTATGGAGATCGTGAATCAGTTGATCCTGACCGGCGAGGTGCAGCATGCCTATATTGGGGTCAGAATGATCACCCTCAACCCCGACCGTCAAGCGGAGATCAATACCTCCGACAGCGGGTTTGAGGTCACTTTAGATCAGGGGGTTTTGGTGGCGGAGGTGATCCCAGGATCCCCAGCCGCTTCAGCAGGTCTGCAATCGGGGGATGTCATCACCCAGATTGGTGAAGAACCCATCTTACGAGCTGAGCAAGTGCAGCAACTGGTGGAGGATACGGGGGTTGGCAACTTTGTCCGGGTCAGTATTCGCCGTGATCAAGAAGATCTGACCTTTGAGGTGCGGGCAGATACCTTGCCGCAGGAGTAAAAACCCTGGCAGACTTCACACTTCGTGACAGCGTCTGACGTTTTGGTCAGGGCTACGTTAGGGTATGAAGACTGAATTCAATCCTCTGCCATGTCAGCTCTATCACCGTCTGTTGATATATCTGTTGATAGGTCTATTGGCCTTGCCCCCACCCCAGAGCACTTTTCGGCTGCTGATGTGGCCGCACTGGCTGAGCGACTGGAACGGAATGAATACAAGACTGTTTTTGAGCCGCTGGAGGATTGGCACACCCTGCGAGCAGTGGCCTTTCATTCTCCAGAATTGGTCACCCCCTATCGCCACCTCCTAGAGTTGGAGATTGACGAGGATTAAGCAGATTGAGGGCAATCTTGGGCGGTCATTCGCAAGCCTCAAATCTTTTAAGAATTCACCCTCAATGATCCCGATAGTGGATTCAGGCGGGATCCCTGTAGAGATAAGATTTTTATACAAGGTCTTGATCATCCCGAATCCTTCTCGGTATAGTGATTAAGCTCTTTTGAGCAATTCGGGATCCCTGTTGACTCAGCAGATCCTGTCTGCATTGAACGGGTTCCACGTTAATAGGAGAGGTGGCTGAGCGGTTGAAAGCGGCTTCCTGCTAAGAAGTTATGGGGTCAAAAACTTCATCGAGGGTTCGAATCCCTCCCTCTCCGTATCTTTCGATATTTATTTTCAAGATTCCCACTGCTTCGATCCCATTGCTTTAAGAGTATGGGGTCTTAAGCAAGTGGGTTGAGCCGCCTGTTTGGTGTAGCTGGTAAATTGACGCTGCTGAGGACTAGCTAGTTGCAAAACTGGTAACTGGAGGTCATTCTCCCTGCCCAGCCTTTAGGGTAGGAACAGGCTGATAACCATTACGGAGGGGCTCTGATCACGATTAAGAATCTGTCAAGAGGGATCCCCGCACCTGTCTGACCTCAGGCATCCCCTTGTCGGTCTTACCCCTCAGGGGTGACTATAAAGAGTTGGGAGCTGGTGTTTCGATAGGATGACCGTGGACGATAAGCATCCAAGTTTAGCCAAGTTAAAACTCGTGGACGGGATCCCTATCCCGGCAAGTGCTACAAGTACCACCAAGGTTCAACTCGATCTGCTGTTGTTAGGGCTGGAATGTCTCAGTGGCGAAAGTTCCGGGGTGGTGCTGGAGGCCGCCAAAGACCTTGGGGTGGATCAGTGGGTGAGCGATCGCGTCAATCTCTGGCGCTTACGCAATGCCAGTCCACTGCGCCGCAGTAGTGGTGGCCGCAAAAAACTCGATATCGAGGAGGCACAAGCTTTGGTGCTGGTGATCAGCCATCTGGCGGTGGCTCAGCAGGCCAAGATCCGCTCTGCGGTGGAACATCTGCAAGCCGCTGTGGAAGCCGAACGGAGTCCTTTTCAAGACCCTCAGGTGGCGGACTACCTAGACGAGTTTCACTCCCACTATCGCAGTCAGATGGTGGACGGCGATGATCGCTCCAGCGACAGCATCACAGAGATTGGCCTCAAAATTCTGGTGGATCTGTTGTTCTACAGCAGTTCTAAGCGGGGATCCCAGCGTCTCTGGCAGGCTTTGTTGCAACGCCCTGAGATGACTCTGCCTCCCCTACCATCAGAAACTTTAGAAACAGAGGGATCCCAGTCTGGCGATGGTGATGGCCTGGAAATGGTTGAATCAGCCATACGACCGGAAGGATCCTGAGCCCCCCAGATCTGCCGATCAGCTTTGCAAACCTCTGCCCTCAACCCCTACCTTGCCCATGTCTGCCATTAGCCAAGATTATCAACAGGCCACCGTCACCTTCGAGGTCAGCGGGGTCGCAGCTAAATCAAGTTCTATCGGCTCTGGGTCGGGATCCCCTGTGGCCCAGATTCAGCGTAATCTCGTCTGCCACCTGACCTTCCAAGGGGGAGAGAAACCCGTTACCATCCGAGGGGATCAAGATCTGCTCAAAGATCTGGTGGCGGTGATGCGGCGCTATCTGAGTTTCCATTTGAGTGCTCAGCCGCAGGGGACATTTAGCGGCACGGTCGCCATCCGGCCATTGGACTTTATCTTTCATCGCCTGACCGTGCGGCAAGGGGATGGCATTGCCCAGATCGATCTATCCATGACCCAGATCTACGATTTGGTGGAAGGATTGGAGGATATCGCCGACGATATGCCCCAACTGAATACCCTCAAAACAACACCCAAACGTTCCGGTTCTAGCAGCCCTTGGGGGGTGGGCATCGCCGCACTAGTAGTAGGGGGGGGTTGGGGTCGCAGCCGCCTTAACGGTGTTGGGGGGCATTGAGGGCCGTCGCAGCCGCGAGGAAGAGATATTGCCGCCAACTGCCACAGTGCAAAGAACCGTGGCTGAAAGCAGCAGTCTTGATAATGCTGCTGAAAGCAGCAGTCTTGATAATGCTGCTGAAAGCAGCAGTGCTGATAGTTCTGGAGTTGATAATGCTCAGCCAGAGAGTAACCTCAGTCAGTCTCCCCAGGTGGCAGAGCTTGATCCCGAAGCACCGGATCCCGTTGGCACCAGCGAGATTGCCGCGTTGCCTGCCCCTGAGACCGAATCGATTGTGGAGCTGAGTGAGGCAGGCTTGGTGTTGCTGGAAACCCTCAGTCAAGACTGGGAGGCTCCTGATGACTTCACCATTCCCCTCAGCTACGTTGTCACCGTGGATGACGAGGGATCCCTGTTGGCTGTAACCCCTGTGGATGAGCTATCGGCAGAGGGTCAGGCGGAGACCCCCTTAGCTGCCTTGGCAGGGAGAGAACTGGAGGCAACCCCTATTGAGGCGGAGGTCTTCAATGTCATCTTCACCCAGGAGCAGGTCTCTGTTGCTCCCGAGCAACCCCGAACTGAGTAAGACGACCTGAGTAGAGAGAGCCAATAAGGGCAAGCAAGGCGGGTTGTGAATTGCTTCTAAGCCCGCCCAGTTAACTCTACCTAATCTGTTCTACCTAATCTGTTCTACCTAATCTGTTCTACCTAATCTGCCAATGGATCCCGCCCACCCTAGACAGCTACGGCAGACGCTTCTTCCTTGAGAATGGCGGCCTTATCCGTGCGCTCCCAAGGGAGGTGGAGTTGCTCTTGACCAAAATGGCCGTAGGCCGCCACATCTTGATAGAACCGTCCACCCCGTTCTTGGGGCAAATGCCGCAGATTGAGGTTTTCTAAAATAGCAGCGGGACGCAGATCAAAGTGCCGCTCCACCAGCTTTAGTAACAGGCCATCATCCACCCGACCGGTGCCAAAGGTATCCACCATGACGCTGATGGGACGCGCCACCCCAATCGCATAGGCCACCTGCAACTCACATTTGCGGGCTAGGCCAGCAGCCACGATATTTTTGGCCACATAGCGGGCGGCATAGGCAGCACTGCGATCCACCTTCGTGGGATCCTTGCCAGAAAAGGCACCGCCCCCATGCCGCGAATAGCCGCCATAGGTATCGACAATAATCTTGCGTCCCGTCAGTCCGGCATCCCCTTGGGGGCCACCAATGACAAACTTGCCGGTGGGGTTGGTCAAAATTCGGATCCCATCGGTGAGGGGCAGATTCAGCTCTGCCAAGATGGGCTTGATGACGGCATCGATCAAATCCTCTCGGATGCGATGTTGAACGGCAGCATCCTCCGTCAAACCATCAATAGTAGCGGTGTGCTGGGTGGAGATCAGCAGCGTATGCAGTCCCACCGGACGATCATTTTCGTAGTGGACGCTGACCTGAGTTTTGCCGTCGGGGCGAAGATAGGGTAGAGTTCCATCTTGACGCACCTGAGCCAACTGACGGGCCAGCCGATGGGCCAAACTAATGGGCAACGGCATCAATTCTGGTGTTTCGTCACAGGCATAGCCAAACATCAACCCTTGATCGCCAGCCCCCACCAGATCAAAGGGATCCCCTTTTTGCGTCCGGTCTTCTAAGGCTTGGTTAACCCCCTGGGCAATATCTGGCGACTGCCGATCTAGCGCCACCAACACCGAGCAACTGTCACTAGAAAAGCCATTGGTGGCGTCGGTATAGCCGATCTCGGCAATCTTGGCCCGCACCAGATCCACAAAATTGACATTGGCTTGAGTGGTGACCTCCCCCGTCAGGAGGACTAAGCCAGTATTGACCACCACCTCAGCCGCCACCCGACTGGCGGGATCCTGGGTCAAAAGCGCGTCCAGAATCGTATCTGAAATCTGATCACAAATTTTGTCGGGGTGTCCCTCCGTCACCGACTCAGAGGAAAACACAAAGGGTCTAGTCAAGGATCTACCTCCCAAAAAACATCGCAGGTTTACACCAACGGGTTCAGGATCCAGTTTTATTGAGAGAGAACAGATGGAATGGAGGCTCAGCCCCACTTGGGAGCTTTACCGCCTGTGATGGCTTGACCTGGTTAGCTGCGTTGTTACTTTCCTGCGTCACTTCAGCCTAAGCGCCTATCAACGGAGTACCTACTTTTATCTTGCTCTGACCCAAAGAATCAGATAACGAAGAGTGATGAAAGTGTGCCGTCTAGGTGGCTATTCCCCGCTGTCATCCAGCCGAGATCAATACTTAGTCTGTCTTTATCTTCCGGTAATCAATCATGTGATCAGGCTGGGCTCGACCCGAAGGTTTGGCCAGTTACCCATCATGTGATCGAGCGGACGAACCGCAGGAGTTGGCACCAAGTCAACGTTTCGATATCAGGAATCTATGAAAACGTTGCCGGGTTGCCGCAGCTTCATCGGGCCTGTTCCCTCAGCCTGCTCTGGATAAAGAACTGTATGGATACTACAAAGTCTGATGCAGCTTGTCAAAGGGGATCCTACGGATTGATGGGCTAGTTTCTAGGCCAGCACCAAAGCAATGGCTGCTCCCATGGGCACCAAAGCCCAAGTGGGCACTTTGAATCGCAGCAGCCCTAGCAAGGCCAGCAGTGCAATCACCACCGTCAACCCTGATAACCATAAGGTGTCTTGCCAAAAAGCGCCTCGGCCCAAGCTGATGGCAGCGGCAGCAATCGCCCCCAAAGCCGCTGGGGTCACCCCTTGCAAGGCGGCGCGGATCCAGGGATTTTTATACACTTTTAACATCAAGGGGGTCGCCACCATGATGAAGGCAAAAGAGGGCAGGAAGATGGCAACAGAGGCCACCAGGGATCCCCAAAACCCCGCCACTTTGTAGCCCACAAAGGCAGCGGTCAGCACCACAGGGCCAGGGGTAAATTGCCCAATCGCCACCCCATCCAAAAACTCAGTTTGGGTCATCCAGCCCAATTGATCCACCACTTCGCCAGAGATAAATGGAATGATCACCAATCCCCCACCGTAGACTGCGCTACCCACCTTCAAAAAGAACAGCGCCAAAGGCCAAAAGTAAGCCTCAATCCGTTCTCCACCCCAAAAGCTAGACGCCGCCAAGACCTCTGGAGAGACTGAGGCCAAGCCCGCTGTCCAACTGGTGGTCAGTCTCAGCAGACTGGGGATCCCGATCAGCAGCAGTTGTTGGCTGGATTTGGCTCCAGGTGAGGATGGCTCTTGATCTGGGTTTGAGGACGGTGATGTAGCTTCTTTGGCTTTGACGGCAGGAGGGCCACCCCACCGAGATCGGGGGCCACACACGATCAGGCCAACGATGGCAGACCCAACAAACAAAAAGACAACATTGATGCCAAAACCCAGCATGAGAGCAAAGACAGCCACCGCAATGGCCATTTGGATCCCAGATTTAATCGCTTTCTTCCCCAGCTTCCAACAAAAGGCCACAATCAGGGCAATCACCACTGGCGCGATTCCTAAAAATAAAGAAGACAATTGGGGCAGGGCTTGATAGCGAAAATAGGCCCAACTCAGCACCAGTTCGATCAGATAGGCCGGAAAAATGAAGGCCAGTCCAGCCACCAACGCCCCCAGGATCCCGGCTCGCCAATAGCCGATAAAGATTCCCAGTTGTGTGGAGGCAGGCCCCGGCAACATCTCGCAAATGGCCATCCCTGCTAAAAATTCCTCCTGGCTCATCCAGCCCCGCCGTTGAACGACTGCCTCGTTTTGCATGGCAATGTGAGCCTGAGGCCCGCCAAATCCGGTGCAGCCCAAACGAAAGAACAGGCCCGCCAGTTGCCACAGCCGCACCCCCCAGGGATCCAAGTCAGGGTGTGGGTTGAGTGCTGAGTCAGACATCTAAAAAATTAGCCTGCCAAAGGACACTATCAGGATATCAAGTCGGATCCCGTTCCGACCTGATGGACAAGCTGCTCAAAAATGAGTGATCATGAGGTTAAAAGGCCCTGGTTAAAAGACCGTTCACCTTCTGGAGAAAAAGTCCATCAACTTTATTTTGAATTTATTTTGAACCTATGTTTAGTAATCGATATGTTCGATGGTGGTGATGGAGTCAGAACCAAATCGCTGGGGTGAGACCCGATAGACCTGCTGATGTGGCACAGGGATGGCTGTAGCGGGATCCAAAGCATTCTCAGAGGCTTCCGCATAGACCTCCGCTTGCGTTTTAAGGGCTGTGATCGACTGATTCAAAATGCCAAGACGTTCCTCAATTTGACCTCGCCGCTCAGTCATCGCTGCTAATTCCTGATGCAACCGCTGCTTTTCGACTGTTAACTGCTGGATCTCTGAATAGACCGCCGCCTCTGTTTTACGTCGTGGGATGGTGCGGAGTTTGGGGCGAGTACCAGAGCGAGGCATACGAGGCAAACTCATGGTGGGCATCCTCTAAGGGCATAGGCGTCTCCCATCATACCCAATGCCATCGGAGAGATTGGCCAATCTTGATGCAACGGCATCTCAAGGGGAGGGATAAGAGAGATCATTTACTTAATCCACCTACGGAATTCTGCTATCCGATTGGAGGGGGATGAACAATCAGCTTGACCAAGAGAGGCACCAAGACCACAACCGTAATCAGACGGGCTAAATGCATGATCACCACGGTTGTGCTCTGGGCACCCATATCCAGGGCCAGCAGACTCATGCCCGAAATGCCCCCTGGTGCCGTGCTGAGCAGGGCGGTCATCTGCTCAATGCCCAGCCACCGAGATAAACCATAGGCGGAGACCATGCCGGTGCCAATGGCGACGGTGGTGCTGATCAAAACCGGCTTCCACAGATCTTTGAGCGCCACAAACGTCTCAGGGGAAAGCTTGGTGCCCAACGTGATGCCCAGAGCAAGTTGTAAGCCAAAGCCCACCCAACCGGGCAGAGGGGGTAGAGCCAGGGTGCCCCAGCTCTGGCTGAGGATATTGCCCAGGCCCACAAAAGCCATGGATCCCACCAGCACCCCCGCTGGCACTTTAAGTTTGAGCCCGATCCAAGCTCCTAAAAAGCCCAGCAGGATCATCCAACCAAATCCAAGTCCTTGTGAAACAACCGAGGGGGTGGCCATTCGTTGACCTAAGAGGATTTTGAACAAGCAGAAAACTGATCACAGAGCTGATGGCCCAGAGAGGGAATCACCCAATCACAAATTTCTCAAGCATCTGTCAATTGAGGATGACGAATGAGTATGACATGAAGATTGGTCAGGAATTAGGGGATCCATTACATCTCAGTCGGGTGAGTGGGATTATACTCAGACCCGTGTAGGGGGGCGTTCCACCGTCAGTTGCTCCGGTTGGCGTCGTTGGCTGATGTTGACTTGGATCCCTTTGGCCCCTTCAGCCTCTAGATCACTGACATAAGACGGCTTATTGCCTACCGCCTCTTGTTCTGAGTCAAACGGGCCAAAATAATAGGTGCAAGCAGGTTCGGTGGTGGTGATCTCGATCCAGAATTTCCCGAATCCTGGCAGAATGCCCAGCGCCTTGGCAAAGAAGTTCACAGGCTTTTCCCCTCATGGCCTTTCTGCTAAGAATTATGGAACAGCAACGACGCTGATGGCTAGGGTGGCGGCAAAAAAGCCAACGGTGGGTACTAAAGTCACCATCCCTTTACATGAATTAAATAACTTATAGCCTGTTCACTTATTAGTTGTAACGGCTTCCGCACTTAGTCCTTTTGAGAGAAGGCGAAAGAAGAAAAGACATATTAGGTGTTTTCTGAACAAGCTGTAATATGACTTTCCTATTGTTAAGGGTTGTTAAAGGGATCCTAAGTCCGTTTCAGGGTGCGCTGCCAGCGTTGACGACAGACCTCATACAAGGCCATTCCTGCCGCAACAGACGCATTGAGACTCTGGGTACGCCCCTGCAATGGGATCGTCACCAACATATCGCAACGCTGCTGAGTTAAGAGGCTGATTCCCTCTCCTTCTGCCCCCACCACCACCACGATGGGGCCAGTGAAGTCGATGGTATGAATGGGCTGACTGCCACTGGCATCGGTGCCGTAGATCCAAAACCCTTTTTCCTTCAGAGTTTCCAAGGCTCGATTAAGGTTGATGACTCGGGCGATAGGCAATGTGGTGAGGGCACCAGCAGCCACCTTGAGCACGGTGGAGTTGACCCCAACCGCCCGACGTTGTGGGATCACCATCCCTTGAGCGCCCATCGCCTCCGCCGTCCGGGCAATTGCCCCCAAATTGTGGGGATCCTGAATGCCGTCCGCCATGACGATAACGGGACTGGGGCTAGCTTTCAATGCGGCATCCGCCAGCTCATCCAGGTCGGTGTAGCTATAGCTGGTGCCCTGCGCGGCAATGCCCTGGTGATTGCTGCCATCGGTGATGGCGCTGAGGCGAGCTGGGGTGACCTCATCAATGACAGTGCCCCGTTGTTTGGCACTTTCCAGCAGGGGATGAAAGCGGGGATGGTAACGCAGTGGCGCGATCACCCACACTCGATTGAGGGTGCTGCCCCCCTCCAGTGCCGCCAAAACACTGTGACGACCATAGAGAAGATCAGACTGATCATCTTCACTGCTACTGCCATCCGATTGGTCAGACACAGATGGAGCAGAGACGGTAGCGTGGAAAGCTCGACGGGCTTCTCGCTCAGCCAGTCGCTGATCATCCTCCCCCACCCGGCCAAAATCTTGATCCAGGTCTGGATCCGGTTCATAAACAGGGCCGCGCTTACCCTCGGGCTTATTTCGGGGCGGGAAGGATCCCCCTCCTTTGCCCATCGGGCGCTCAAAGCTGGATCCCATAGACTCTCTGGATCCGCCAAACCGATTTTTGGGACGATCGGATGGGCTAGATCGGGGGCTAGGGCGTGCTCCTGCTCGCGCCGATGGTTTACCGAAGGGTGAGCGCTTGCGCTCAGAACCAGGGCCACTGCGTCGGTCATCGGATTGTGGTCGATTAGAGCTGCGCTCCCCTCCGTCTCGGCCACGGTTGGGATAGTCTCGATTGGAATAGTCTCGGCTCGGGCGATCGGGCTGTTCTTGATCATCCCGTCGTCTGGGATTGCGGGGGCCAGCTGTATCAGGCCGACTGGGGCGATCACCCCGATCGGGTCGATCAGTCCCTCGTCTCTCCGGTCGTCCTTCTGTGCGGCGGGGGCGAGAGCCGGGATCCCAGTTGTCCTGTTGGCGCAATTTGGGCCGGTCAGAATTGCCCTGATCTCGGTTGCCCTGATCTCGGTTGCCCTGATCTCGGTTGCCCTGATCCCGATTACCCTGATCCCGATTACCCTGATCCCGGGGTCTGGGTCGATCTGAAGATCCCGGATTGGAGGCATCATCCCGCAGGCGGGGTCGGCCTGATGAGGTGGAGGGTTTATTGAAACGACCACCCGATCCACCACTGGCGGGCCGTCCAAAGGAGCGAGAAGGGGATCCCGAGCGGTTGGCCCCCCCCCGATTGGAGGGACGAGAGGAAGGGCGACGAGAAGGGGGACGATCTGAAGGCATGGGATCCACTGACTGAGAAGATCCATCCTGACACAAATGCCTCGGGGTGATGTGGTGAAGATTCTGTAGGTTATCCCCAAGGGTTATCAGCTTAGAGCGGGGGGAAGAGATGACGACTATCCGAGACAGGTGCGGGTTTCATCCCTCAGGGTTTCCCCAAAAAGGCTTGTGCTCTGTGGCTGCATGGCTAAGATCAAGCCGTGGGACGCAAGGAGGGGATCCCTATGGCAAGTGGCAAGCACAATCGAGGATGGGTTGGGATACTACTGATCGCTGGAGCAGCTTTGGGGCTGGGGATTGGCAGCGGCTGGCGGCAAGAGATGTCGGCTCAGGAACTAAGTCTAGACGTAAGCCCAGACTCCAGTCAGGACACTCAGCCGATTCAGCAACTCACTAGCCCCGATCAGGATCCCATTGGGTTGCCGGTGGAGGAGCCGCCTCTGGATCTGCCCGCGCAACCGGATCCTCCCCCCACCTCAGCATCAGGGATCCTGGATCAACCCCAGACGGAGGCCATCCGCTCAGAACTACGGCTGTTGCGGCAAGACGTTTTGGAGGTTTTGATCAGGATCCAAGCCTTAGAGACCCTGCTGGAGGGGCCTTCTCTTCAACAGCAATCCTCCACCCAGGCGGAGATCGTTGTGCCAGGATCCACCGAGTTTCCAGCTTCGCCCGATCCCTCCCCCGATCCAACCCCTGAAGCTAGTCCTGAGCCATCCCCTTCTCCTCAACCCACCGATACCCCCACACCCGAATCAATCACGCCAGAATCAATCACGCCAGAATCAATCACGTTAGAAGTTGGCACCCAAACCATCAGTCTGCCCGGAGATGTGCTGTTTGACTTTGATCAAGCGGACTTGCGCCCGGAGGCTACTAGTTTGCTTCAACGGGTAGCCAACCGCCTCACCGAGCAGCCGGCAGCCAGAGTGTTGGTGGTAGGACATACGGATGATGTGGGGGAGGATAACTACAACCTGGTGCTGTCTCTGGATCGGGCCAATGCAGTCAAGGATTTTTTGAGGGATGCCCTCCCCAATGCCGACCAGTTCAATTGGTCTAGCAGTGGCTACGGCGCGGCTCAACCGGTGGCCTCGAATGATACGGAAGTGGGACGACAACGCAATCGCCGCGTGGATATCATCATTGCTCCCTAACCAGGAAATAGTCTTGGCAACTTGCTCGCCACATTTATCACCATGTCTTCCCCCTGTTGGTGCCTGCTGACTAAGCTGGCAGAATGACTTAATCCTGTCGCCGCTCTAGGAGCCTCCGATCATTGAGTGCCATTCGTTTTGAGCAGGTTTCGCTACGCTTTCCTGGGGCGGGCTATTCTGCTGTCAACCGCTGCACCTTTGAGGTCGAGCAGGGGCAACTGGTGGTAATGCTGGGGCCATCCGGCTGTGGCAAGACAACCCTATTAAAAATGGTCAACCGTCTCTATGAACCCACCGAGGGATCCATTTATTTGGATGGAACCGATATCCGGCGGTTGCGAAAGACCACCCTACGGCAGCAAATTGGCTATGTGATTCAGCAGTCGGGCCTGTTCCCGCACATGACGGTGGCCCAAAACATCGCCGTGGTACCTCGTCTATTGGGGTGGCAACGGCCTCGGATCGAGGAGCGAATCGACGAATTGCTCACCCTGATTCAGATGAAGCCTGAAACCTTTCGAGATCGCTATCCGGCTCAACTGTCGGGGGGGCAACAGCAGCGGATTGGGCTAGCCCGTGCCCTAGCAGGGGATCCAGCGGTGATGTTGATGGATGAGCCGTTTGGGGCCATTGATGCCATCACCCGTGCCGACCTACAAGCGGAGATGTTACGGCTTCAGCAGCAATTACATAAGACGATTTTGTTTGTCTCGCACGATGTAGAAGAGGCTCTGCGATTGGCGGATCGGATTCTAATTTTGCGGCAAGGGCAGATCGTGCAGTACGACACGCCCTTTAAGGTGTTGACCCAACCGGCGGATCCCTTTGTGCATGAGCTAATGGGGGCCGAGGATATGGTGCGTCAGCTCAGCCTATTGCGGGTGGAAAGCGCCATGATCGATATCCCCCACCCCTACAACCAAAATGGGGATCCCACCATCGAGCGGCACGACAACCTGCGGCAAGCCTTGTCCCTATTGCTTCGAACTGGAGCAGGGGCTCTAACGGTGATTGAGGGGGGATCCGTTGTGGGGGTGTTGACATTGCAGCATATCCGCGACTCCGCCAGTGCCCAAGTGAGTGCCTAAAAGAGTTTGAGCAGCCCGATTCAACCTGATTTCCTATCCTAAATTTCTGTGGAGATTGCCCCATGATCGAGTCGGCAGAGAGCTTGAGAGATCTTCTGGCGGGATCCGCTTGGCAGGGGCGGGCTGTGATTGAGTTGCCCATTTTGGATACTGGCGAATCAGCTCTAGCGTTGCAAATTGAGAGAGATGAGGTTGAAGACGCTTGGCAGACTGCCCGTGCACTGGTGCCGCAAACAGGTCGATGGCCAATCGCAACGGTGTGTTGGAGTCATGCTCGCAGTGGCTGGGTTGAGCAGATGCAAGATGCCGATTTCTTCTCTCGCTTTGGATTTATCGCGCCTCCCAATGCAGAGAATACGGATCCTCAGACCATCTTGACTGCGGCGAATGATGCAGATATCACAGCATTTTTGAGAGAAAAAAAAGCTGCTGCTGAGGATTGGTTTGATGAATTAGACGCCATGATTCAGAGTGAATTAGCAATTACGGCTGGTATTTATGGAGGATCTCCCAGCCTGGAGGAGGTCTACCAAGCGTTGGGTCAGAATACCCCTGCCATCACCCCTGATCAAGTGGATCGGTGGTTACTGGATTGGGAACAGAAACAAGAGGATCCTCATGAGGATTGGCAGCGTCATTTGGAATGGTATTCCCCTCAGCCGCAGGATCCTATAGCATTGTTATTTTTGCCTATCACCTGTTCATGGGATGCCTTGGCCTATCTGAGTTGGTTTCCGACTGAATACCAAGGGACTGAAAATTATAGTGCTCTGGGCCGGAGTTGGCAGGAGCGATATGGAGCAGAGCTAGTGGCCCACTATGGCACCATGTTGCAGTGCTACGTCTCTCGTCCCCCGAACACGATACAAGCTGCTTGGGATCTGGCTCAGGAACAGATTCTTATTGCCCCCTGTACGACCCTTTTGTCAGGGATCCCGTTACGTCATCATGCCTTAGCTTTACTACATTTTGATCGCTGGTTTCTCCACGAACGACCTTGAAGATGGGACAATTCAAATCTGAAGTGCATCAGGCTGAATTTCTGTAAAAAGGGTGGTTTTGGCGACTAGTGGGTGAGCAGACCAATGAAGAAATTTTGAGCCAGTGACCCGTTAGAGAATCTGGAGATTACAGACCATTTTTAAGCACTACTTTTAAGCACTACTAAAGCCTTACTAAAGTGGCATCACAGCAGCAGTAGCATAATGCCAGCGGCAGCTCCAATCACCCCGATCACCCCCATCCAGAAGGAGGGATGGCTAGTTACCCGATCCCCTTGATTGGTATTGATCTCAGCCAGATCGATCCAGGGGGCGATGCCACGCCGGAACCAACCTTTGGCGGATCCACTGCGCCCGATCAAGGCGCTCACCTTGTTGGCTCCAAACAGGAAATTGCCAATCGGGCCAAAGCGGGAGGCATAGCGCAAAAAGATCATACCCGTCGAGTCCTGCATCTTGAAATCAGAGCCAAAGGTATAGCCTGCATTGCCTCGGCCAATCAGCTTGCCCTGGATTAACATCGGGATCCCACGCAGTGGACTGGCATAGGGGTTGCTCATGGCCCGCAAAACAGTGGTTTCTGTCACCGATGCAAAACCAGGGAACATGACCGTCATTTGAATCAATTGGCCCAAGCTGGCCCCAATGATAATCGCCCCCAAGGGAATGCTGATGGCTTGGTAGGACTCCATACCCCAGGCGGGTATCGTGATCAAGAACCCCAAGAGTGCTCCCAGCCAAGGGGCATTCATCAGGGCGACATCCAGGCCAAATCCCCCGTAGAGGCGGCGTTTATCCAACTCTTTGCCCTTGGCAATCACTCGTGCCATATCAAATTCTGCCGGGATCCCGAGTTGTTCGGCATAGGTGCTGAGGGCCCGGATCCGCTTGCCGGTGAGAGGGTGAGTGGAATTGAGTTCCATCCAAGTACCCCAGGGATTAAACATATCCCACAAGAACACCTTGCCCACTTGATCGGGACGAGCAGCCACTCGGTAGGCGGTACCGGAGGAGGTGGCAGAGCGAGCATCATAGATCCCCAAGGCGCGGGTGCCCTCCATCAATCGCCGCGACCGATTAGACTGATCTTCTGTCTGTTGGCGTTCTCCCACTTCCACAATGCCGTAAGCAATCTTGACCAGCGCCCGACTGAGAGCATTGGGGTTGCCGGTGACTTCGGCGGCAAAATGATCAGCAAAATACTCCCGCACACGGGACAAGTACAGCATCAAATAGGTGCCCACCAAGTAAAAGACATAGGCCAGCGTCGCCAAATTACGGATGTTGCGAGCTGCCTTACTATCGCCCCGCACTCGTTCCCGAATCGACACATAGATCAAATAGGTAATCTGAACCAGCGTGGAGGCCAAGGTCATGACGGCAAAGTCCCAATGGACGACATGCCCCAACTCATGGGCATAGACCGCTGCCACCTCGTCGTCGTCTAGATAGGTAAAAAGTCCCTCACTGACCACCACACGAGCAGAATTGGGGAAGTTGCCGTAGGTGAAAGCGGTGGGGTTTTGATCATCAATGATCCCGAGCTTGGGCTCTTTGATCCGATGTTTGGCGCAAACCCGCCGGATCATATCGGCTGTTTCGGGGCTGCGGCGACCCACCTGAGCCAGATCGATCCAACGGGTGCCATAGAGCCATCTTTGGGTCAAGTCCATGATCCAGGGGGAGATCATAAACATCAGTGCGTTGAAAGCCACCGTAAGGCCAATAGCAAAGAGCAGCCAGCCCAATCCCAATCCTTCCTCGGAGGCGCTGCCCAGAATGGCCAAAAACAACACCAGCACCATGCCCCCCAGCAAACTCAGCGTCACCCCAGAGGCTAAGCCCAAATTGCCCGCCAGACTGGCGATTTTGAGGGGGATCCCAGCTTGTGCTGCCCGCCCCGCTTTGGGCAAAGGTTGATGGGCTGATCGCGGCGCTAAAGCTGATGGGTTGGATTGGCTCTGGTCAGAGCTATCATCTGCGTTATCGTCTGCTGTCCCAGGCTGGCCCGACTTGGCTCCCCCCACCTCTCGCATCGTCTTGGTGGGGTCATAACAGTAACGACTCAACCAAATGGTAAGGGGTTTCAGGTTTGTGTCATCTAGCTCCCGGATCTGTTGCAGCCATCTCCCGATAGCGGGATCCCGACCGGTTAGGTCAATTCGCACCGTTGTCGGATCCTTAAAAAAGCTATCCAGGCGGGGCAGCAAAAAGGCTTGATCCGCCATTGCAAAACCATCGAAGGCTCTGAGCAAAGCTCCAATTTCTTTCGGAGGCTCAGGCAAGCTGGTGCGGATCAGCAGGTCATTGCGGGTGAAGCTGTAGCTGGATAAATCGAAAGCTTCGTTTTGACTGGACTGAGGGGGGGAGTCTGGAGGGTTGCCTACCCCAACTGGTGTGGGTTCAGCTGGTGGAGATTGGGGCATCTCGGCTACCAATGGGATCCGGTTCTGCCAATCGGGATCCTGTTGACCCTTGAGACGGCTGTAGAGCATGAGTGTGGTCAAACCCGGATCCTGGAGGCTTTGTAGCGAGGTCTGGAACCAGCTGGCCAATGCCTCATGATCCACTGGCCCTAACTCGGGATCCCGGTTGATCATGATCATGATATTGGGATCCTTGCGCTTGACCTGCAAGACCAACTGATCCGTTTTGAGGGCAGCTTGCAACAGTTGGGCGAGTTCGGCATCAGTCATGGGAGGATCCCTCAGCGGTTGAGTCAGGCAAGGCGCATCTTGAATCAGTGTTGCAACAAAAGCCACAATTACAACACGAGATACCCATGATTTTGCACCATCTAGTGAGTGACCGGAAACCCCCAAGGTCGAGTTTTGTGGGCTTGTCGGGAATCTTAATGATTTCAATCCTATTAGTTACTCTGCTGTTTGCGGAAGGCGGCAGACCGAGAAGAGGGCAGTTTGAGGCGTCAGGGGAGATGACTGTTGCCAAGGTCTAGGATAAGTGGGATCTAGGTCAAGGCTGAGCAGTACAATCAGCACGGATATCCTTAGATACAACAGTTACAACAGATACAACAGATACAACAAAAGGGGGAATCACAGTCCATGCCGCTACGCCAGCTCCAACGCGGGATCCTTGCTGTGCTGCTGATTATCGCCCTGAGTTTTGGCGGAATAGCGGTTTGGTTGTTGACCCAAAGCCCCTTAACGCTGCTGCACGCCCAGTCGCAAACCCCAACCCTATTGAGCCTAGTGCCTCGTTCTGCCACCCTTGTGGCGGCCATCACCTCCCCTCTGCCAGCCATCCAAGCTTTTCACCACGCGGCTGTGGATCCCGGCTATCGTCACCGTGCCCGTTATTTATGGTCACAGGCTTTATCGGAGCGTGGCCCTGGTCTAATCGGAGCTGGGTTTCAACTGGGAGGATTGGATTTTGAGCGCGAAGTCAAGCCGTGGCTAGGATCTGAGCTGATTTGGGCAGAGATTCCCGCCGGGGCAGACTCCCGCTCAGGCACCTTGCTGATCCTCTCCACCCAAGATCTTGATCGCTCCAATTTCACCCTCAATCTGATCTGGCAACGGCTTGATCTGGCCGGGATCCCGTTTCACCTCAATACCTACAAAGGGGTGCAGATTTTGGCAACAGACTCCGGCTCCCCCTTGGCCACAGCAGCACTGGGGGATGTAGGAGTTTTGATAGCAGATGATGAACGCTTGATCCAAACTGCCATTGACACCTGGCAACTGCCCCTGTTGTCCTTGAGCACAGCCCCCGCCTTTCAGGCCATCCGTCACTCGGCTGGGATCGGCTGGGTTTATCTCCATCCGGCTCAGGATGCTGATGTGGCCCTCAATCTTGGCCTGGGGGTTGGCTTTGACGGCTTGCATCTGGAGACTGCTGCCTACGGGGTAGATGCAAAGTTTGAGCCGATTCAGACCGTCAAGACCCAAGATTTGCTCACCCGGATCCCTCAGACCGCCGGACTGATCGTGACCGGAAAATCCTTTGGATCCTCCACATCTGCTGGGAACGCCGCCGCTGCTAATCTTCCTGCTTGGTTGTCTAACAATGTCAGTGGGATCCCGATCGACTGGGCTAAAGATCTGACGGGGCTGAATCAGGGATATGCCCTTGCCCTACTGCCCTCCACCTCCTCTAGCACCCCCAACTGGCTCTGGGTGGCTCATGCTGAGGATCCCCAGGCGGCAACTCTATTGGCCCGCCTGGATCAAAAAGCCACTGCCGCAGGACTCCAGGTTCAACAAATCTCCTTGAGTCAGTCTCAATTGGGGCAAGCTACCGCTTGGTATGGCGCTGATGTCACCGGACTCAACCCGGCAGTGGCCCTACAAGCCCCAGGGGATCCCACCTTTGTCGTTTTGGCCAGCGATCCCGCCCCTCAACCAATTCCCCTCACTCTCGATGGGTCTGTGACTGAAAAGTTGGTGATCGAAGAGGGAGGATTCCCAGAAAACCTTAGTTCCGAAAACCTTAGTTCCGAAAGCCCTAGTCCAGAAAGCCCTAGCCCAGAAAGCCCTAGCCCAGAAAGCCCTAGCCCAGAAAGCCTGACTGGGGATCCCCTCTCTGAACTGGAGTCACTCCCCCCCCACCCTCCAACGCCTAGTCCTACCCCTGTACCCGTGGTCAAGCGGCCCCCAGCCTTGGTCTATCGAGTCAGATCTGGGTCTGTTGTCTATTTGACCTCTTCGCTGTCCCTGCTAGAACAAGCCCTCACTGGCCCAGGGATCCCTGCCTCTCGGGTATGGAAACAGGCCAGTCGCCATTTGAGTGCGCGTGAACATGGATTGCTCTACGTCAACACCCCCATCGCTAAAACTTGGACGGGCTTCAAGTCTCTACCCATTGTGAATGGCCTTCAGAGCCTGGAAAAACTAGGGATCCCGGTGCCTACCACCCTGCTGTGGGGATTGCAGGAGACTCAAGATCTGCCTTCCACCGCTCCGCTGGGCTCAGGGAACCAAACCCAAACGGGCTCTGCTTGGCTGCACTATCGTTAAAGTCATAACCGTTAAAGTCATAACCGTTGAAGTTATCGTGGAAGTCATGACTTGAGGGGCACAGGGGAGTGAATCCTATCCTGCTCGCACCGACTGGGCAAATTCGTCCCCCAGCCCAATCACATACTTCGACCATTCTCGATGAGCCCCACTGGAGACCATACGGGTGATCTCAAAGTAGAGGCTGCTGTGGGGGCGACGGGGGGTGTGTAACAGTGGCATCCCTGCCTCGCGGGGGGTGCGGTTGCCTTTTCTGACATTGCAGCGCACACAGGCACTGACCACATTTTCCCAAGCATCTCCACCACCACGGGATCGAGGCACCACATGATCAATGGTCAGATCATCGCCAGTGCAGGCGCAATACTGACAGGTAAACCCATCTCGATGCAAAACGTTGCGACGAGTCAGGGGAATTTCTTTGTAAGGAACGGCCACATAATGCCGCAGTCGGATCACCGTGGGCAAGGGAATGTTGCCATAAATCAAGCGGCCATTGTGCTCCACTTGTTCGGCTTTTTCCTTGAGCAAAAGGATAATTGCCCTTCGCCAACTGGTGATGTTGAGCGGCTCATACGAGGCGTTGAGAACCAGGACTCGTGTCATCGCAGGCTGTGGAGCGACGGATGCCAAAAGGGTTAAGGAGATGCTAGCACAGGCTTTACCAATGGGGGCCACCTCTCTCAAGATTGGGGTAATTTCTGTTGAAGATAGTTGTTTGATGTTTCTCAAGAGGTTTCTCAATAGGCTTCTCAACAACTTCGACAGGATCCCTGTGCTGGAGCCACGGGCTAGATTTCCAAAGTCAGTCAACAGGCTATGCTTTTCTGCTCAAGATTCAGTGGGATTCAGCCAAATCCGAGTGATAGGCTATCTGATGTTGGTGTGGGTTGAAAACGATGACTTCCAGGCAGAGCACCTCTAGCCGTTCCCCCTCTAGAGGATCCAGGTATCCCCTCAATGGCTCAGGTCATAACTCTGGGGTGAATGGCACTGCTATGGGATCCCCCAATGGACGAGGCAGTCATGGCAGAACCCATCCTCACCTTCGATCACAGGGCAACTGGCTGCGAAGATTGATCTTTTCCTTTGCCTTGCTGGGCTTTCTGGCAGGTGCTCTGCTGGCCTTGTTGGTCTCCTCCCCCAGTCTTCTCTCTGGGATCCAGACTCAGGTCGCTCAGATGACCCAAGGGTTAATGCCAGAACCGTCAGTGCCTGTGGTGGAGCAAACTCGGTTTCAAGCCAAAGCACAGGCTGCCGGATTAAGTGCCCCCCCTCCAGTGGAGTTGGCAGAATTACCGCCCTTTGCCCTCCATCCCAGCGCATCGCTATCCTATGTGCCGTCCATCATGTATCACGATGTGGTGGCAGGGGCCAAGGATGTCTGGTTCGATACCACAGTGACAGAATTGCGCCAACATTTTGAGTCTATCCAAGCGGCAGGTGTCACGCCCATCTCGATGGAGCAGCTCTACCAACATCTCCGTAATGGAGCGCCCCTGCCGGACAAGGCTATTCTGCTCACCTTTGATGACGCCTACTTGGGTCTCTATGACAATGCCTTTCCCCTACTAAAAGAGTTCAACTATCCCGCCGCCTATTTTGTCCAAACCGGATTCGTGGGGGTGCCCACCAGCAAGGATCACTTCACCTGGGATCAAATGCGGGAGATGGATGCCAGTGGCCTAGTGGAGTTTGGCGGCCACACCATCAACCATCCCTCCGATCTGCGCCAAGTGGATGATGCCCAGCTAGAACGGGAACTGGTGGAGTCGAAACGCAAATTGGAAGAGGAACTGGGGCATGGGATCCCCGACTTTGCCTATACCACTGGCCACCGGGATGAACGGGTGAAAGCTGCTGTGGCCGCAGCAGGCTATCGGATGTCCTTCACGATGGATCGGGGTTTTACCGGACAGTCGGCCAATTTGTTGGAGGTGCGCCGCTTTGACCAATTTAGGATCCAAGAGGCCATTTTGGGTGCCCAAACCTTTGCTGATGCTCGGGCCACCACCTACCCGCTCAATCCTCTGCATCGCTTGGATTATCGAGAAGAAAGTCTCTCTCAAGTCCGAACCCTCACCATCCGGGGCGGGCGACCGGCCACCGTTCATGCGGAACGCCGATTTGACCTGGGGGCTTTATTAAATCGCTATCAGGCTCCAGCTGGGATCAACGGCAGCTTTTTTGCCATCCCCTTCATCAACTCTGCTAGCAATGTCATGATCGGCCCCGCCATGGCCGCCAATACCCGCACCTTTATCCCAGGCAGACCGGAGGATAACAGCGCCATTGTCGGTCGTCCGCTGGTGCTATTCGGGCGAGATCGAATCAGCTTTTTGCCGTTTGACCCCGACACCATGAACAGCCTGGAGGACATTCAGCAGATCATGCCTGATGTGACAGACCTGTTTGTCGGAGGTCTGTGGGTGGTCAAAAATGGCGAACCGTTGAGCCGGACGCAACTGGAGTCTTTTCGCCTTTCTAGTGCATGGGAGTTTCGGCCCCGTGCCTTTTTTGGGGTGGATCAGGATGGCTTGGCGGTGATTGGGGCCACCAGTACCCATGTGGATGCGCCGATTTTATCGCAAGTGTTGGTGGAAGCCGGGATCCAAGAGGCGGTGTTGCTGGATTCGGGTTTTAGTACGTCATTGATCAAAGATGGGGAGATCTTGGCCACCGGGCACTCTGCCCAAGGACAGCCCAGTCGGCCCGTGCCCCATGCCATCTTGCTGTATGACTTGGCAGAACTCCAGGAGAGGGATCCCTCCCAACCCGAGATAAGCAAGTTGGAACTGATGGCCAGCTTGCTGTTGCCAGAGGTGGAAGTTCCCGCCCGAGCTGCTTTAGAACAGATTTTGGCGGGCCAAGGGATCCTGCGACAGGGGGATCGAGGGGCAGCGGTGATGGCAATTCAGATGGGCTTGACACGAATTGCCGCCAGCCAAGGCCGGACAGATCTGCTCCAGTCTGGCCCCGACGGGGTGTATGGCAACGAGGTGGCGCTGGCGGTGGTGGAATTGGGCTTTGGCGATGAGGGGGCTACTCTGGCCACTGAGATCGATGATCAGACGTTGCAGCGGATTTTGGATGGGTTCCAACTGGCTCCTCCGGCTGCTTTGGTGGATCCCCAAGTGCCCCGCATCGTCCAGGATCCCGCCCATAAGCCCCTGTCCAAATCCATGACTTCCCGATTGGCGACCCGCTAAGTCTCGGCAGTAGGGAATCAGTTAGCCTAGGGGGAGTCATCTGGAGAGACTGAAGTCCATGCTGCCTCACCCTTATCACCGGTCATGGTTTGGCCTCTACGGGATCCTCTGGCTATTGCTGGCATCCTGTCAGGGGAGTGAGTGGGGCGGCCAAGTGGAAAACGCCTTGCGGGTGCCCAGTACCGAAAGAGTTGGAGCCGAGAATGTTGGGCCTGAGATAGTTGAGCCTGAGATAGTTGGGCCGGATCCCGTTGTCTCGGAGGCTCCGGTGTCTGTGCAGCCTGTGGAAGAAATGGAAGAGGAGATCGAGCAGGAAGAGTCCGACCCTATTGAGCTTGTGGAACCGGAACCCAGCCCGACAGGAACTGCGCCAGTCTCCAGTACCAGCCGTTTTGAAGATTTGGGATCCCTGGCTCCACTCACTCAAGCGGCCATCACAGATTTGGAACGCCTAGGAGTGCTGGATGCGGTCGAGGGCACGGCCTTTGACCCGATGCGGAGTATTCAACGGGGGGAATTTGCCCAGTGGTTAGTGTTGGCTAACAATGCCCTCTATCAAGGGGATCCCAGTCGTCAGATTCGGCTATCTCAGTCTCCAGATCGCCCTCTTTTTTTGGATGTACCGGAGGATCACCCCCAATTCAGCTTTGTTCAGGCTCTGGGCCATGCAGGTTTGATCGAGGGGGATGCCCAACAGGAATTTCGGCCCAACAGTCTGCTGTCGCGGGCGGAGTTGATCCGGCTCAAGCTGCCGGTGGTGCTACCCCCTGGCCCTCTGAAGGGATCCCGTGCTGACCTAGAGCAGGACTGGGGCTTTGCGGACGCCGATCGGATCCCAGATGAAGCGGTGGCGGCGATCGTGGCGGATCGACAGGCACAGCCGTCCACTATCTTGCATACCTTTGGCCCCATTCGGATATTTCATCCCATGGATCCCGTTTCTCGGGCAGAGGCGGCTCTGGCCTTGTCGGTGATGGGAGACCAGACCGCAGCAGCAGCCATGCCGGCGGATCCCCGGCCCATTTTGCCAGAGGTAGAGCCAGATCCGGTTGAGACTGAGGATCCCGATCGGGATCCCGTCACCCCAGAGACCTCAATACCTGAGCCAGACGATACCCTTCCTGAAGCAGAGGCTATCCCGCAAAACGATATCCCTGAAGTAGAGGCCAGTCCTGATCCCAGCGCATCTGCAACAGAAGAGGTTGAGGCAGAGGTTGAGGCGGCAGATCCGGCTCCAGAAGAACCACAAGTCCAGAGTCCCTTGGATCCCGATCAGATTCAGTCTGCTGAGGACGATAACTCTGGGCAATTTATCACGCCGCCCCAGACCGACTAGCTCAGATCGGGTGCAGATCTGTCGAGTGTTTCTGGCTTCTCCTGCTCAACCCTTTTGATTAACTTATGACCATCGGCATCTGGATCCTTGGGGATCAGCTTCATAATGACCAGTCCGCCTTGCAATCCCTGCGAGAGGTGCAAAAGCCAGCCCACACCCCTGTGCTGATGGTGGAGTCGAGTGAGTGGGGGCGTCGCCGTCGCTATCACAAGCAAAAGCTGGTGTTGGTTTGGTCGGCCATGCGGCACTTTGCCCAAGAGCTAAAGAGGCTGGGCTATCCGGTCACCTATATCGAAGCGGCAACCTTCTCGGATCCCTTGCACACCTGGGCCAATCAAGAACAGCTTGAGTCGATTCGGGTGATGGAGCCGAGCGATATCCCCTTCCGGCAAAAAGTTGAGGAACTGGGATCCCTGTTGCCGATTGAGATGGTGGCCAATAATCATTTCTTATGGACAGTGCAGGAGTTTAGAACCTGGGCCACAGGCCGCAAACGGTTGGTGATGGAGGACTTTTATCGGCAGGGCCGCAACGCTGGCAGATCTTGATGGAGGGGGAACAACCCCTTGGGGGCAAGTGGAACTATGACAGCGACAACCGTCAACCCCCTCAGGCGGGATCCCTGTTTCCAGCGCCATTGCGGTTTGAGCCTGACCTGATCACCCAAGCGGTGATGGCCAAAGTTCGCCAAGACTATCCCGAAGCCTTTGGCAACCTGGAGCCTTTTCACTGGGCGGTGAACCGTTCGCAGGCATTGCAGGTGCTAGAAACCTTTGTGGCACAACGTCTCGCTCAGTTTGGCCCCCTCCAAGATGCGATGGTGACGGGTGAGGATACGATGTGGCACGCCCTGATCTCCCCCTATCTCAATATCGGCCTGCTGCACCCCTTAGAGGTGATCCAGGCAGCAGAGCAAAGGTATTTACAGGCCCAGGGCGGGATCCCGTTGTCCAGTGTGGAGGGTTTTATTCGGCAGGTGTTGGGCTGGCGAGAGTATATGCGGGGAATCTATGAGTGGCTGATGCCGGAGGGCTATGGCGACCGTAACTGGTTTGACCACCAACGCCCCCTGCCGGACTTCTTTTGGACAGGCGACACCGATATGAACTGTCTGTCCCAGAGTATCGATCAGATCAAGCGCAGCGGCTATGCCCATCACATCCAAAGGCTGATGGTGTTGAGCAACTTTGCCCTGATCAGTGGCATCAACCCTCAAGCGGTGGAGAGCTGGTTTCACGATGTCTTTATCGACAGCTATGACTGGGTGATGCAGACCAATGTGATCGGCATGGGGCTGTTTGCGGATGGGGGATCCCTGGCGACCAAGCCCTATGCCGCCTCAGCCCGCTACATTGATAAGATGAGCGACTACTGTCAAAATTGCCGCTACAATCACCAGCACAAGAGCGGCGACCAAGCCTGTCCCTTTAATATCTTTTACTGGGACTTCCTGATTCGCCATCGCCAAAAGCTGACCAATTGGGAAGAATGGGGCTAGTCTTGTCTCATCTCAAGCGGATGGATGAGGCCACATCTGTCCAAATCCAGCAGGAGGCGGAACAA
>JAAUUM010000265.1 GCA_012031565.1 Synechococcaceae cyanobacterium SM2_3_2 | reverse complement strand
CGCCTCGGCTTGCACTATTGCTGTTTAGGGTGCTGTTGCTCACCGTCGCACTGGTGGTAGCGATCCCGCCGCCATCAACTTCCCCGCTATTGCCGCTGAGGGTGCTATTACTCACCGCCACTGTATATGAGGCAAAGATCCCGCCGCCTAGACCATTGGGGAAGTTACCCGTAGCGGTGCTGTTTGAGATTGTCACGCTATTCATGGTCAACAGGCCAGTGCTGTCACTAAAAACCGCACCACCACTGAGATCTGTTGCCAATCCTTCGGTGAGGGTCAACTCCTGAATCGTCACCACTGGACTAGTGGCTTGGGGAATCTCGAACACCCGGAATTGTTTGTTGCCACTGACTGTCAGATCATTGGCTCCGGGGCCGTCAATCACCACATCCTCAGTAATGGCAGGCAGAGCTGTGTTGGTAATCGTGATGGTGCCACCGCTCAGAGCAGTGGCAAAGGTGATTGTCCCTTTTGGATCCACACAGCCCCCAAAAGGAGCGCTGTTATTGTTGGCGATAATCGCTTCCCGCAGGCTGCAATCAGCCTCACTGCCACTCTCATCCAGCAGCGTGTTGACAATGCCCATCAGGCTCGGAGCGGCCAGATCGCTCTCAAAGGATCCGATATCACAGTTGGTGCCCGTTTGAGGCCGAGGTTGATCCCGTTGATCCTGGTTGTTGACCGGAGCCGCCGCACAGATCGCGGGATCCCCGGCTTCTAGGGCAGGGCTATTGGGGACTAGGGCATGAGTCAACACCGGCTCAGTGCCAACATTGGGATCCCCGGCTTGGATCGTTGGGCTGTTGGCCGCCAAGATTGTATTGAGCACAAGGTTGATATCGGCCACCCCGACAATGTTGCCATTGGCGCCATCCGTCAGTCCGCCAGAGGTTGCTTTATCTCCAATCAGGTTATTGGATCCACTTGTCAGAGTGTTGTTAATGTCCTTGAGGATGGTTCCTGCATTGTTGGTATTGCCCGCCACAATGGTGTTATTGACCACAAAAGGATTGGATCCAGATCGTCGTTGGATGCCGCCGCCATTGCTGGCACGATTAAGAATTAGGGTGCTGTTGGTAATGCTTGCTCCCTTGGCTCGGATGCCACCGCCACTGCCACTACTACTGGTGACACTATTGCCACTCAGAGTGCTATTGCTGACAATCACGCTATTGGCATTGATCCCCCCACCATAAAACTGTGCTTGATTATTAGTGAAGGTGCTGCCACCCGTTGTCACGCTATCGGCATTGATCCCACCGCCATAAGATCCGGCTGTATTGCCAGCTAGGGTGGTAAAACTGACTGTCGCAGTGGTGGCAGAGATCCCACCACCAAAGTTGGCTCTGTTGCTTTGGAGGATACTGTTGCTAACCTGGGCAGTTTCGGCATTGATGCCGCCACCATATCCGGCACTATTGCCCTCAAGAGTGCTGTTACTGACACTCACACTGTTGGCGATACTGATCCCGCCGCCCCGTTTGACCGCAGTATTGCCACTGAGGGTACTGTCGCTGACTGTTGCAGTGGTGGCAAGGATCCCGCCCCCAACGTTCCCCGCAAATCCGTCAGTCAGACTGCTATCGGTCACTATTGTTATGGAGGCATAAATGCTGCCCCCATTGGATCCCGCGCTGTTGCCATTGAGGGTGCTGTCGCTCACCGTCGTTGCTGTGGTGGCACGGATCCCGCCGCCGTTTAATCCTGCATTATTGCTGCTGACGGTGCTGTCGCTCAATGTCACTGTAGGGGCATAGATGCCACCACCATTGGATCCCGCGCTATTGCCACTGATGGTGCTGTTGCTCACCATCACATCTCCGTCGGTGCGGATGCCACCACCTCGACCAATCTCGGAAAAGCCTGTAACAGTGCTGTCCAGTATTTTTACACTGTCGATGGTCAACAAACCCTTGCTGGCACTGAGGATAGCGCCACCGTTAGCATAGGTTGCTCGTCCATCCGTCAGGGTCAGCTTCTCAATTGTCACCACAGGGTTATTGTTTGCAGCAATCTCAAAGATTCGGAATTGATCATTGCCACTGATGGTCAACTGATCAGCCCCCAAGCCTTGAATCTTCACATCTGCTGAAATGGTCGGCAATGCTGTAGTGCTGATGAGAATGGTTTCACCGACCAAACTATTGACAAAGGTAATGGTGCCAGCGGGGTTATTACAGCCATTTTCAGGCTGATTGTTGTTGTTGGCTGCAATCGCCTCCCGCAAACTGCACATGCCATCATCGGCCACCACATCCATCGCCGTATTGACAATCCCTGTGGGAATCACCACCGTCGGCTCATCAAAGACAAAGTTGGCCAGACTAATCTGCCCCCTAAAATCGCCCCCCCGGATCCGAATCCGTACCCTGAATCCTGTCGTCCGATTGCGGAGGGTGATAATCGTCTGATTTTGGTTAGGACTGAAGCTAATAATCAGGGATCCCTGGGCCAGATAGTCTGCCTCCAGCACCCCCGCCACCAACAAATCGCTGATATTGAAAATTGTCCCTGGCGCAAACTGTCCCACCGGCACAAAAAAGTCATTATTGCCATCTAGATCAGCCGGAGTGACCACAATCACCGCCGCCGCCATCCGCCCCACTGGATCCGTAGTGTTGAGGGCTTCTGCCAGATTCAGAGTGATGGAGGCTTCGTCGTCACCCAGTTCTGCAACTGAATGAGTCAAATCGGGATCCAGGGCAGTGGTGGTGGGGGAAGTGGATCCGGTGCAACTGCTCAGTAGAGCTAACACGACACCAGTCGCCCAAAACAGAGAGCGGCGATAAGGAGTGGTGTGCATGGCGCAAGCCTGTGAGCTAAGACAGAGCGAGAGTATAAGATTTCCCTAAAATTGTCAAGGGCTTGTCAAAGGTTAAGCATGAGTGGGGAACTACTATTGGTGGTGCTCTTTGCTAGGTTTGTGGCGGAGCTGACTCCAGAGCTAGCTGCTGCAAAACTAGGGATCCCTGATGGCCAAAAAAGCAGATATTGGCAGCAAAAGACTGATCAGCCTGGATGCCCAAGCCTGGATCCGTTGGGTGATGGGGAATCCACGGGTTGAGTTTGCCGAGATGCTTGATTCTGAGTTTGAGTGGGTTAGCCGTCAGGGGGATGTGTTGATTCGAGCCTGGGATCCCGATATCGGTGAGTTTCTCATCGCTAATGAGATCCAACTTCGTTACTCCTCTGAGATGCCTCGGCGGATGAGAGCGTATGCAGGGTTGGCAGAAGAGAAGTTTAAGCTGCCTGTTTACCCGGTGTTGGTGGTGATTTTGCCAGTTTCTGATAGTACAGAGGTGGTAGCAGCCTATCGTTCAGAGATCCAAGGGATCCAAGCCCGTCAGGATTACCGGGTGATTCAGCTCAGTGAAGTCGATGTGGATCCTGTGTTTTCTGAGCCGATTCCAACGTTATTGCCGTTTGTGCCGATTATGAAGGGCGGGGGCGAGGAGCCTATCATCCGGTTAGCTCTGAGGCAGTTGCAACAGGATCCGCTACTGGGTGAGTTGGAACCGCTGCTGGCCTTTTTTGCTAGGTTTGTCTTGGAAAGTGAAGTTGTTGCCCAGATCATGAGGTGGGACATGGCGGTATTGAGAGAGTCACCCTGGTACGAAGAGATTAAACAAGAAGGGATCCAACTGGGTAAACAAGAAGGGATCCAATTGGGTAAACAAGAAGGGATCCAACTGGGCAAGCTAGAGGCGGTGCCGATTTTGGCGGAGCTGGGGCTGTCGGTGGAAGTAATTGCTCAACGATTAAACCTCTCCCCCGACCAAGTTGCCAACACTCTGGATCCCTAACTATTGCGCCTCAAAGGATCCGATATCGACCGTGGCTGTGCTATCGCTATTGCCATCGGCAATACGGGGAAAGCCCCGCTGATCTGTCGCTGACGGAATCAAACTATTGTTGCCCGCATCAATCGCTTGGCTATCGGGGAAGAGGGCATGGGTCTGGGTGGGGCCGCCGTTATTCGCCAGGGTTGTATTGAGCACGGTGGTGATATCAGGCACATCAAGAATGTTGTTATTCGCAGCACTGAGCTCGCCAGCGCCACCCGTACCAATCAGGTTATTGGCACCACCTGTGAGAGTGCCGTCGATGTCATTGGGGCTAGTACCTGCGGAATTGGTGTTGCCCGCCACGATGGTGTTGTTGACGGTGAAAGTGCCAGAACCGAATCGACGAAACCCGCCGCCTGTATCGGAACGGTTCAAGACAATCGTGCTGTTGCTCACCGTCCCATAGGTGGCAAAGATCCCGCCGCCTTCGGATCCCGCGCTATTGCCACTGAGGGTGCTGTTGCTTACCGTTGCTGTGGTGGCATCGATCCCACCCCCCACTAAGTTCCCGCGTTATTCGTCGCTGAGGGTACTGCTG
>JAAUUM010000264.1 GCA_012031565.1 Synechococcaceae cyanobacterium SM2_3_2 | reverse complement strand
CGTTCTGAGGTGGTCATCATCTCTGGTGCTGCCAGGGGTGCTGATGCCTTGGGTGAGCGTTATGCCGAGCTGCGGGGATTGCCAGTGGAGCGATTCCCAGCTGATTGGGCACGGTTTGGTCGTGCTGCGGGATATCGGCGCAACGAGGCGATGGCTGCGGTGTCCGATGCAGTGGTGGTGTTCTGGGACGGTCGCTCTCCAGGCACCGGGCACACGGTTGACATTGCTCGGTCACGGGGCTTGCCGCTGCGGGTGGTGCGCTTCTGAGGCTTGGTTGCTTGTCCCGTAGGTTCTTAATTTGAGGAGGAAATGATGAAAGTTCTCAATGGTTATGTCAGTGGATTTGGTCAGGAAGTCGGAATCTATATCGGTCGAGCAGGAAAAGGCAAGGCTGGCTCAGTGCTGGCCAATCCATTCCATATCGGGAAGGATGGGAACCGCTCTGAGGTGATTGCCAAATATAGGGTCTGGCTGTGGAAGAAAATGCAGGAAAAAGACCCGCAAGTGTTGACTGAATTGCGAAGGATCCATGCAGAGCAAGCCAATGTAATCTGTTTCTGTAGTCCACAGCCGTGTCATGGCGATGTGGTTCTCAAGGCTGCAAAGTGGCTGGCTGAGCAATAGGTGGTGTTTGCCGGGATCCCTATCTTGCCGCCCTCAGAAAATCCAGTTCCTCTGCTCGTCCCTCACACCCGTACCTGTCTTCTCTGACCCCGGCACCCCACCCTAGCCCGTGGGTTGAGTATGGGTGCCCATAGGATGCTCTATAAACGAGACGCATCATGAAACTGACCCTCATTAAATGGATCCCTAGTAGCTCACACAACGCCCCTTTTTCTGAAGAATTGGGCAATCACTGGCCTCAAGGTCAGCAGTTTAAGCTGCTCGATTCTGACTCCCAAAAAGTACACCGCAGATTTCACCGCATGAAGAAGGACAGTGTTTGCGTTGAGCAGATAGGGGGTGAAGAGGTGAGGGTTCATATCCCGATATCAATGTTCCCTGAGCTGTTTGGCGTCACCCTCAATGGATAAGGATTGGGATCCTTTCATTGCCGCCCCAACTCTGTTCCCAAATCAGATTCACCCCGCCGCCCGTGGGCTATCCCAGACATTGATGGGATCCCTACTGTGTCATTGGTGGTCGCTTCGCTCCATCGTTGCCGACTTCACTACGTCTACTTTCCTCCATCAAGCGGTTCTAGCCTCTATTCATCAACCGACTCCGTTCTGTCAGGTGGTGAGAAAAAAGGAGGAAAAAGGAAGGGAGAGAAAAGTAAAGGAAAAGTGAGGGATTAGACGATGTAAAGGACGAAGTTTCAAGTATCAATCATGCAGAAGAAACAGGACGACAAACAAGAGAAATTCATGCCCACAGGTGCGGATTGGGCGGAATACGGAGTCTGGGCTAACGAACAAGACCAGCTCCAAGAGAGGCTGGAAGCCCAGGATTATTTCGATGGTTCCTATCCCGATTCTGAGGATTGAAGGGATCCCTTAGTTGCCGCCACCCCCGGCACCCTGTCCATTGGTCGCGGAGCCTCCGCCCCGATGCCGGGACTACTCCACAACCCCGCACGGCTTACGAGTGCGGCTGAGAGGGATGACTTTCCCCCTCAGGCTCCCCCTCACCCCCGCAACTGGCAAGGTAGCACCGGGCACCCAGCTCAAAGTCAACCCTCTGGGTTCCCCAATTTCCCTTTGCTTGGCTTCGCTTTACCGGATGAAATTGGTGACTTTGACCAGCCCGTTGCTCTCCGGGTAGGGGCGGGGGGTAGAAACAACCTCGCTATAAACCTCTAACTCTCAAGGAGTTCATCATGTTTAAGACTCTCTCAGATTCTTTTGACCGTAACAATCAAGAGCGCGAACGGCAGACTGAATTGCTGGAATATAAGCGGCTCTATTTTGGCCTGCGTCGTGTGGCTTATCCGCTCTTTAAGAAGTTCTTCACTGTCAGTATGGCAAGAGAAGAGGGCATCTTTGAGCAGTTCATCATCGCCCCCGGTCGCCGCGCAGAGGATGGATCCTGGACTCAGCCGGAGATTGACTGGGATGCCTGGAATCAGTACCGCTTCCAACGCTTTGTCGAGATGCTTCACCAGTCCATCGATGAGCCGTTGGAGGTCTTGACTCTGAAGCGGCTGCAAGCTGCCAAGCGCAAACTGGCCAAGGTAATCTTGCAAGATGAGGAGTGGAGGCCATTGCTGGATAGTCTCAAGCTAGAGGAAGATTCCACAGCCTGTCTGTTTGAGAAGCTGCGCCAGATCAATGCTGAGGGCTATCAGCACAAGAAGATTGATGATGCCATGCAGTACCGAGAAGACCTCAATGGTGAGGATGCCCCGTTCTAACGCTCAACCATGAGTCATAGCCCTGCCGAGAGGTGGGGCTTTTTTATTTGGTGCCTGCCTCAGAGTTCAAATACCGGTGGGTTACATCAGTGGCTCCACTCCCTATCTGGCTTTGGTCGGCACAGCATCGCTCTATTTAAGTGCCGTCCCTTTGGGTTGGGTCGTTTCGCCTCATCAGGGTGACGGTAGGGTAACTCCCGTGGGTTAAGCAAACAAAAGTAAAGACTTCATTCAGGGTGATGTGAATGGAGAAAATACTATGCCACGCAAGACTCAAACCCAGCCTGTGAAAGTCCTCTCTCAGGCCGACATTCTCCAGTATTGGGGATCCGAGTACCGCAAAGCCAAGACGATTGGTGATGAGGCCAGAGCCAGCGCCGCTTACATGGCAATGATTAAACTCTCCCCTCCAGCTTAGGGATCCCTTCAATAAATTGCTGCCCTGCCAGAAGGGGAGGCTTTTCCCTAGTCGCGCTGTGTGCGAAAGCTGGCTAGTCTCCGTGGGTTGAAGGGTTCCCACTTGGTAAAGCAGCACGAAAAGGAGAGCTATAGTGACCAACATCTACTACGCCCCAGACGAGACAGTCATTTCCGAGTACGAAGAGAAGCTCCAGCAGTTCACTGCTCTGCTCGATGCCTTCGAGTCATCTCCGAGACGGATCCGTGAGGAAGTGTCAGACCTCATCTCTATCTACCTTGAGGTTGAAGACGATTAGAGATCCGCTCCAGCCAGTCCTCAGTCTTCGGGATAATGGCACAGCCACCCCGGTCAAACTCTATGGGCGAAGTTCCTGGTAAAGTCTGGCGCAGAAAGTGATAGAACTCCCCCTGAGTGAACAGCCGCTGAAAGGTGCCCCATCGAGTCAGCCAGCCATCCGAGTAGGGGCACACACGTATCAGTGCCCTATCCCGCCGTACCGTCACCATTAGGTAATCGCGGGCTAGACCCCAAGCCTGCTGCAATGCCTCTGCTCTCTCACCGGGATCCCCAATGCAGTCCACCACAAAGTTCACCAGCACCACATTGGCCTCAACCAGCTCCCCATCCGCACACCAATAGGGATCCCATCCCATTACCTCAAATCCCCGCTCCCTGAGAAACTGCACATCCAATCCCTGCCCACAGCCATAGTCGAAAACACCCTGCGAAGGATCCAATAATCCCAACTCAATCAACCGCTCTATCGGCGCTGAGAGCTTCCGCCACTGTGCCCTTGCTGACCGTCCAGGATTGAGTTGCACCCATGCTCTGCCACAACATCAGTGCTGTCCTACCCTAACCCTGCACACAGCCCTAGTTACAATGCGGTATCCTCTCGCCCCAAACCCAATGTTCAAATCTCTCATTGCCCAGCACTACCAAGCCCAAGGGATCCTTCCCGACGGGATCCTTGCCCAAGTCTCTGATGCGCTGCGGCTGGATGAAGCTCCCCAGGAGTACGACATCGAGTGGCAGATCCATGACCATCAGCTCACTCCCGTCTTTGTCTGCTATGACCAGAAAACTGCCTCTTGGATCCAGCAAAATCGCCGCACCCTGAGGGGGTATGCCAACCAGTTCATGAAAGTCAACCGGATAGGACTCAAGAGCTTGAACCTCAAAGACCAAGGCAACGGGCTCATTCAAATCCTTTGAACCCAGTAACATATCTATCGTCTGGAATCCCAAAAGCCTCCTATCCTAAAGGCAGTGCTTGGTCTATGTGATGCTGCCCTCCATCTTCGACACCTGCTCCCCCCGTGATGAGATATTGTCCGGGGATCTGTCCTTAGATTTATTTGCCGCCAAACTCCGACTTGTGGTGGAGGGTCGTGCCCCCCAGGTCTACCAGGATCCCTCGTCCTTTTTTGCCAATACCTATCCGACCAGTGGATTAAAGCTGCTGCTCTCGGAGGTGTTTGGTCGCTTAGCCCAAGTCACCGTTGGATCCCCCGTCATCCGACTGGAAACCAGCTTTGGGGGTGGCAAACCCATGACCTGATTGCGCTGTGGCATATCGCCCGAGTGTGGACGAGCGATCCCAGGCTTGGAACGCTTGTGCC
>JAAUUM010000263.1 GCA_012031565.1 Synechococcaceae cyanobacterium SM2_3_2 | reverse complement strand
TAGTCGGGGGTGGTGCGGGGCTTAATCACGGCGCTGGGGGTATTGGCGGTGGGGGTGATTGGCACTGGAGCCTGGGGTCTGCTGCACCCTTTAGCCCTGTTGGTGCTAGCCCTCAGCTGTGCGGTTTTTGCTGGATTGGGGGTGATTGCCGGACTGAATGTGCCGTCGCTGGAGAGCGTGGGGGTGTTGACCAATTTTTTGATTACCCCGATGTCGTTTTTGGGGGGCACTTTTTTTGATCCGGCACAATTGCCCGGTGCGCTGCAAGTATTGGTCTACTGCCTGCCCCTGACCTATACCAGCATCGGCATCCGCGCCGCCGCCTATCAACCCTTGTCAGAGTTTCCTTGGTATAGCCTCGGGATCCTGTTTGCGTTGGCGGTGGGGTTGACCCTGTGGGGAGCCTACCAGTTTTCCCATCAACAGGACTGATTGGGCCAGGGATCCCTGGGAGGCTGACAAGTGGGGATCCCGATGTTTTTGGAGATGTAGAATTAGCCCCCATAACAAACCACTGCACCAGACCTTGTGTTAGTTTTTCAATGTCATCATTGCCATTATCCAAAATCTGTAATAGAGGCTGAATTCAGACATTTTTTGATATTAATTTGATATCAAAAGGGGCATTCATTATGAGTCAGGATCAAAACCGAATTCATGAAGTATTTCCTTACTTGCGAGTTAAAGGTGCCGAGGCCGCTATTCAGTTCTATACCAAGGTATTTAGCGCAGTAGAAAAGTTTCGGCTTACAGAGCCAACCGGAAGAATTGGACATGTGGAACTGGATCTCGGCAACATCGTGCTGATGCTCTCGGACGAGTTTCCAGAGTATGGCCTCCTGTCGCCTCAAGATCCTGGGGCCACTGGCCTGGTCATCCACCTTCATTGCGACAACTGCACCGAACTAGCAGCTCGTGCAATCGCTGCTGGTGCCGTCATGGTGCGTGAACCAATCGACACGTTCTATGGTGAGCGGTCATGCACTATTCGCGATCCTTTTGGCCACGAATGGATGTTGGGCCACGAGATTGAAAAAGTGGAACCAGCGGAGATGCAGCGGCGTTACGAGGCTATGTTCTCATGATTGAGCAAGACCTCTGAACAGGTCTTATTTTGCCTTCGCAATCTCAGATCTAATCTCAGATCTAATCTCAGATCTACGGATCAACTGATGACTTGGGTTTCCATATCAACGGCTGGCCTCTTTAACTGTTGACTGAGGGCGACCCAAAAGCCTGCCGAAAGAAAGGCTATCACCCCAATAATCAGGCCCACTTGAGTGGAGATGGCATCGGGGGAGCGAAACAGGATCCCAAACACACTGGAAGCGGCGGCTCCGCCACTGAAGAAGATGCCAGTGCCCAAGCCCGCTCTGGTGGGGGGCACCATGCTGAGGGCAAAGGGGATCGTGCCATTGGAGACCAGGCTAAAAGCGGCTCCCAGCCCTGCTACTGCTGCAATACTCAATCCCGGCGACTGGATCCACAACAGGGATCCCAGCAGACTGCCCATCAGCCCTAAGCCCAACACCATCGCTAACGGATTGCCAATCTGGCGGGCCAACGCCCCGGAGGGAATGGCTGTCACCGCCAAGGCCACAAAGATCATGCCCATGATCAGCCCCACGGGAGCATCTGGCCCTTGTTCTTGCAAGACAACTGGCAATAGGGTCATCATCAGGCGAAAGCCCAGGGCAATGCCAACCCCCGCCCCAAACACACAGCCCAAGCCCCCCCAAGACAGGGATCCCGAGGGACGGGAAGTGGTCTCCTCGGCTTCAGTTCCCATGCCGGGATCCACCCAGCGCAAGACCAAGGCCGCCACCACCAAAACGGCGGATCCTAGACCAAAGGCCAACCAGGGGCCACGGTCTAAAATCCACCCCCCGCCATTGGCCCCAAAGCCCCCGCCAATCCCCCCACCAGGGTCAAGATGCTGGCTGCTTGGGGTAGGCCAGAGCCAAAGGCATAACGGCCCAGCAGGGACAGAGCCGGAGAGCGAAACACCGTCATCGACAAGGCCCAAGCCACCAAAAAGATCGGCAACAGCCAGCGCACCCCCGCCAACAGGGATCCCGCCAACAGGTCGGAGGGCACCCGCAGCGCTATCACCACCGCCATCGGGATCAACACAAAGACAAACGCAGACAACAGGATGCCAATCGCAATCAGGGGGAAACGGCTGCCCAGCCACCGCTGTCGCCGATCCGCCAGGGATCCCATCAGGGGTTCCATGACAATGCCCAGGATATTTTCGATCCCCAGCACCACTGCCGCTAGAGCTGAGGCAAAGCCCAACTGCGTCAACAGATCGACCAGATAAAGGTTGTAGATCACCCAGGTCAGGGCGATGGATCCCTGTACCACCGCCAGCCCCACCACCGGCAACCACAAGATGGACTGCGAGGATGCCTCAATTTTTGCTGCTACCATGACCGCCGCCTCGGAACAATGCTTGTTACTCTATCCTGAGTTGCATTGTGTTAAATGGATCCCTGCCCTTGGCTAGACTTTGCCCGGTTTTACCGAATTAGTAGGCTAGCGACTTAGCAACCATCCTGTAGCCGAGACAGTCAAGATAACAATTAAGACATTAGACCTCCCCAATCGGTCGGGTGCTGAGACGACGGCGATACAGGATCCCGGCTCCCAGCAGCAGAGCACAACTGATCAACAGCCATTCCTCTGGCTCTGGCACCCCCGTCACCGTGAAGGGAGAAGAAGGTTGTGTCAAGCTCTCAGTCCCCGTCTCCACCTCTCTCTCAAAGCGATCATCTGCGGCCTCGGCGGCGGCGAGGGCTTCCCGCTGGCGGTCATTGACCAGCACCAGCATGGAGGAAAAGGGGGTGACGATATCGTGACGGGTGGCAATGGCATGGATCCGATCTAGATCGTCCAAGTTGCGATCTGTTTGGCGGTAGCCCAAAGCACGGATCCCATAGCGGGCCGCCAAGGGGACAAAAGGATCCCCGTTTCTAACCGCTGCCGAACCACCCTCGGCCAGTTGCCAGCGGTAGCCATCTAAAATCGTGGATCCCTGGCTCATTTGCGTCTCCAGCCGAGTCATGACGGTCTGGATACTGGTGCCAATGCCTCCCCTGCTGTCGGTAATGGCCTCCAAGATGGCATCCTCATAGGCCAGGGGCAGATCGCCTAAATGCACCAGCCAGAGGGGCGCACCCAACGCAGCACTATCCACCTCAGGGGCGGGATCCCGGCTGGACAAGTCATAAATGCCTGCATCCGTGACCAGCAGGATGGCGTCATAGGATCGGGCCGCTCGCATCATCTCAAACTGGTTGAGGATCTCCGGCAGAGTCAGGGATCCATAGAACGTAATGGCCTGCTGCTCCAGCTCTGAGATCTCCCCCAAAAACTGGGGATCCCGGTCAGCCGAGGCACTGAGGTAAAGATCCACCTGATTATTGGGCACAAACAGGGTATTGAGCCACTGAAACGTCTCCGTCAGGGATCCCCGCTGCTGCCACATACTGCGGGAGGTATCCAGCACCAGCGCCAAACGACGATCCTGAGGGATCCGCTGCTCTTGAAAAGGTTGGGCAGAGATGGTGTAGGTCTCGTCGGCAGTGGTCAGGGTGATCTGATGCTGCTGGGGACTGGGCGGCGGCGTGGCCGACAGATAAGGGGGGAACCATTGATCCAGCAACTGAGAGGCGGGTGTGCCGTTGTGCCAACGTTCAGTTTGGGCTGTCCAATAGATGTTGCGTTGCTCCAGCCGGTGCGGCAGCGGCCATCCACCCGGAGTAACCATGACTTGATAGGTCATCCACAGGTGCATCCGGCCTGGGATCCTCTGACTGAGGCTCTCTGGGTCAAGCTGCCGAGGCGGAATGGGGAAGGCTCGGAGGCGGTATTGCTGGGGGCCAACCTGTTCCAGAAGGGCGGGATCCACCCGACGCTGCACCTCTTGGGTATAAACCTGTTGGGCCGCACCCCGAGGGGCCACCACATGGGTATAGCGTTGGCTCAGATCCTCCGTTTCCCCCAGCCATAGACCTGTGATCACAGCCGTTTCAGGCAGCGAGAACCCATAGAACACCTCCTGCTGCTCATTGGTGTTGTTTTCATAGATCTCATGAATCGCAATCTGGGCGATGTCCGCTTGCGGCTGCACCTGAATCTCTTGCTTGGCCAGCCACACCCGCTGTTGGTCAATATCCAAAAGTCCGGCCTGGATTTGGTCGCGGTTGACGGTGGATTCTAGAGCCGTGCGAATTGTAGAAGCTTCTGCTTTTTGGATGGGGACATCGAAGAACTGCTCATACAACCTCCCCGCTTCAGCCGGATCATTGAGGGATCCCTGATAGAGAAAAGGGGGACAACAGAGCATTGTCGTAGGGGCTTGCAATCGATCCCCCCACGGGCGGGGCAGCTTGACACT
>JAAUUM010000262.1 GCA_012031565.1 Synechococcaceae cyanobacterium SM2_3_2 | reverse complement strand
TAAAGGGGATTGCCCAGGTCGAAATACGTCATCCCATTTCGGGGCAATCACAAAAGATCAATATTTGGAATGAGCTAACGGAGGGTCAACTCAAGGAAATCGAAGAGAAGATCGTTCCCTATGAGATACGCCATGAAGAGCCTGAAAAGACCTTCTGGTGGTTCTGGCGGTTTTACTCCCAGCTGTTGGGCCAAGAGCCAGGGATCACGAATTCCTCAGTTCCTTTTTACCTGCTGATACCCGCATCCCCGATTGTTCTGTGCAGGATCATAACTCTATCGTTTCTGGTCTCACAGGGGCTTTATTCCCTCAAAACTGGCAAGCTAATTCAAAGGTAGGTCATGCCGATCTATTGTTGTTTACATTCTCTCCAGTTCAGGAGTTTATCAAGTCCTCACGTAAGCTGTTGGATTTTTGGTCTGGATCCTATCTATTGCATTACCTGAGTGCCCGCCTCTGTTGGTTTATTGCTGAGCGCTACGGTCCCGATGCCGTGATCACCCCATCTCTCTGGGGTCAGGAGATCATCGATGCCTGGATCTTGAAGAAGTACCCCGACTTTGAGTGTTACTTCCGAGAGATCGACAGTGAGAACAGCACTCCTGTCAGTCGGTTCAACCTTCGACGTTCTAACAGCTTGAGCACCGCCGGGTTCCCCAACGTGATCACGGCTCTGGTGCCCAGAGAAGAGGCGAAAGACTTTGCAGAGGAACTCACTCAGGAGATGCGTAAACTCTGGAAAGGGAAAGAGAACGGGGCCAAAGAAGGAGAGAAAGGGATTGGAACCAAAGTACGAGATCACATTCGCCAGACCTGTATCGAGTTACTAGAGAAGAGCGGCCCTGAGATCTGGGAAAAAATTGCCCCAACCATGGGAACAACAGAAGGCTCTCACATCAACTACGAAAAAGAATTTGAGAAATGGCACCAGCAATGTAACTGGGAGTGGAATAAGCTCTGGGATGCTCAGCTAGATCACACTTGGGAGAGCTATTGGACTCTGGTGCCGCTAGGGGATCCCGATAAAGATTTGAAGGCAAAGACTCAAGATCCTGGCTACGAGACATGGGAGAAATCTCAACAGAATCTGGCTCAGAGTCGGGTAGAACTCCCGACCGATCCTGAAAAGAAAGCCTATGGCAACCTCAATGTGGGCACCTGGTGGGGTAGTTTGCAAACCCGATTGGGCCAATCGATCCAGGCCATCAAAAACACTCGCACCTGGCAGATCCCGGTGGCCCCAGGGGAGCGATCCACTCTCTCAGGCATGTACAGTGCTGTTCACCCCAATTTGTTGTATCGAGACAGCTTCTGTGAAGGGGCGGGTCTGCCAGCCGGGTCGATGCGCATGTTCTGGAAGCTAATGGCAGAAGCTTATCCAGGACTCTTCAACGGATCGGAGATGCTGAATGCGGTGGAACTCACCAAACGCATGGCCTGGAAGTATGGAGGGATCGCTGAATCCTTAGGGGTTTCAACAGATGAAGACGATCTGGAGAACCTGATCCGATTCCCAAACCTCAGTTCTATCGCTGCTGCTCGCTTTGCTCATGATGCTCCTGAGAAGGTGAAAGAGTACTGGCACAAGTTGGAGCAGCAGATCAGGCAGAGCCTACCCCAATGTCGAGATCGGTTTGGATCTCTTACCCGTCGTTCCTTTCAGGTGCCCAAAACGGATGATCGGATGAACCCTCACCCCCAGCCCCTCTCCCAGAGGGCGAGGGGAGAAGAACCTTATAACGGGGTGATGTTTTCTAGTAAGTGGCTGGTGGATGATCTGGGTCTTCAGGATAAAGACGACATTACAGAGTTGCGAGTAAGTAAGTATGCACAGAAGGAAAGTAATAAGAACAGTCTTCAGGATAAAGACGACATTACAGAGTTGCGAGGGGCGGTGGATCAGGCTCATCAACAGGTGGGTTTGACGGGGGGCAGTCCCTCTGACTGGTGGGTGATCGTGCTGGCGGATGGAGACAACATGGGCAAGTATGTCAGTGGATCCAGGCTGCATCCTTATGAGAAGTACCTGGCTACGGGAGTAGCGGACAAGTTGAGAAAGCATGGGGATGAATGGAAGCAATTGTTGGATCCCAACCCTAAGCAGGGTTTTCCTGTTAAGAAGCGTATGGGACCAGCCACCCACGTGGGTTTGAACAGGGCTTTACTAGATTTCTCCAATCGACTGGTTCCTTACCTGACTGAGAAAAGGTTCTGTGGTCGGGTGGTCTACAGCGGTGGTGATGATGTCATGGCCCTGTTGCCCCTGGAAGATCTACCTGAATATCTCCTCTCTCTGCGGGCGGCCTGGTGTGGGAAAGCAGATCCCTACGATGAGTTCAGATCTGAAGGAGGATTCTGGCATCCGCGCCAGGATAAATCTCTCGAGGGCTTACCCAATCGTCCTCTCTTCACCATGGGTGAGGGAGCCACCATGAGCATGGGTATTGTGATCGCCAATAAAGGGATCCCGCTGCCCACAGTCCTGGAAAATCTCTGGGAAGCAGAAAAGAACCGAGCCAAAAAGATCCCTGGTAAAGATGGCCTCTGCTTTCGAGTGATCTATCAGTCGGGCAATACCCTAGAGGCCCTAATGAAAGGTGAACTGTTGGAGAAATGGTGGGCCTGGTTACAACAAGGACCCGATCTGGATCTGGGACCTGTTCTTCATCGGTTAGCAGAAGAATTGCCCCAACGCTGTGTGGTTTCAGAACACAATAGGTTGTTCCAATTGGCCACCACTACGATCCTGGCTCGACGAGATCGCAAGGATGAACTGGAATCCATTCGTGATCCCCTGGTGAGCTGGCTGGATGACTGGGAGTGTTGGGTAAACAAAAATGCGAAAGCAGATAGTTTAGGCACCACCCCTGCCGATCTAGGCAATCTCTTGAGGTTCTCAGCCTTCTGGGTGGATAAAAAAAGGCAACGAAATGAATGGATCAGATCTAAGGAAACTGCCGGAATCCAGGGAGGTCGATATGCAGTTGCAAGATAAAGTCAGGCTGCAAAATATCCACCTGTGGAGCGTTGAGGACTATCATCGCATGATCGAGAATGGTTTGTTGACTCATGACGATCGAGTGGAATTACTGGAAGGAATTGTTTCTCAAATGTCACCCAAAGGAGTCAGCCATGTCATCATCAGTCGTTGGATAGCAGAACGATTCAGAGAGCGTTTAGGAGTAGGATCTTATTTGTTAACCCAAGATCCCATTACTCTAACTGAGCAAGGATCCGAGCCCGAACCTGACATCACAATCGCTCGCGGATCGATGTTCGATTACACAGAGCACCATCCCTATCCCGAGGATATTCTGCTGGTGATTGAAGTCGCGGACTCCAGTATTGAAATCGACAAGACGATCAAGATGCCCATTTATGCAAGGGCCAGAATTCAAGACTACTGGGTGGTTGATATCAAGGCCAAAGAGATCACGATCTACCGACAACCTGTAGAAGATTCCTATCAAGCAGTGCAGGCGGTTACAGGACGAGATCGCCTCTCCCCTCTCGCCTTCCCCGAGATCGCTTTCCAGGTCCAAGATTTATTTCCGCAAGGCAGGTAATGCTTATGTCTGAAACCAAACTTGCAGACCTCCAATGGTATGCCCTAGATCCGATCGATGTCTTACTCTTCCGCGAGAGCAAGCCGTTCTCTCCTGGTGAAGGATCCTGGGCCAAGGGATTATTTCCCCCCATGCCCACGACGATCTTTCAAGCCCTGAGATCTGCTCTGCCCTACAGCCCAACCAAGAACCGAGATCTCAAGTTTTTGGGGCCATTCCTCTTAGATCAGGAGAATACACTTTGGCTGCCTACTCCTAAGGATCTGCTGGCTCTGTGTCACCGAGATCCTAATGCTGATCCGGACACTACACCAGAAGACAACTTCGAGGAGAAGACCCAGGGGGATCAATATACCCGTCTAAGTCCGTTGGAAGGAGAACATTGGCAGCATATTCAATGGGATAGACAGGGGCTTCCTCCTCTTATACCGCCATCTTTACCGAACGGGGATTTCATCTGCGGTCGTCCTCAACCCTGGATCCGAGCCTCGGCGTTGAGTGCCTATTTGCAGGGGTCTCTACCACAGGTCAAAGACTTTCATGATGATCCGTGGGATACCCAGGTCTTACCCCACATCGATATCCAGTCCAACACCCGCCAAGTAAAAGATGAGGCTGGTTACTTTACCGAGGTCGCGATCCGTCTGCGCCGTGGGTGGCGATTGGCTGCAGCTATCAGTGCCCAGATCCCAACCACTACCGTTCGCCTGGGTGGGGAGGGGCATCGAGCGCTAGTCGCACCTCTTAAAAACTGGAAACCTGGCATCGATTGGGATCGGTTTCGAGAAAGGACAGGATCGGTTGCCTACCTGCTTACTCCAGGGCTGGCTCAGGCTGAGG
>JAAUUM010000261.1 GCA_012031565.1 Synechococcaceae cyanobacterium SM2_3_2 | reverse complement strand
TGCGATGCTCGTGTCCAGTCACCAATAGTCGCAGGGCCTCCTGCATCAGCCGGATCTCCCACCGACCCAATTCTCCATAGACAAAGATATGCAGGATCCCGCCTGGGGCTAATTTCTCCGCCAAGAGTTGTAAGCCTAAGGTGGGATCCTTGAGGTGATGCAGTACCCCGACACAGTTGATCAACTGAAATTGGCCTGGAATCCGGCCCACATCGACAATATCTAGATTTTGAAAATTGACGGCGGGGGCATTGGATTGGGCACAGCGGGATTGGGCGATTTGCAGCGCCCGTTCGCTCAGATCAAAGGCCCAGAGATCAGCGGTGGGATTTTGGTGGGCGATGTATTCGGTGCCAACGCCGGAGCCACAGCCCGCATCCAAGATTCGCACCCGTTGGGATCCGGGATGGGATCTTGTGCAAAAGGCGTAGGCTTGGGGCCAACTCCAGCGCCAATTCCAGCCGGGGGGAGCCACCGAGGACAAAGGTGCCGGGGGAAAGGGATAGGTGTTGTAAAGCTGGCGCACCTGTTCGGTAACGGGGGATCCGATGGGGGACTGAGACATGGACTCTTCGCTCAAGTTCGCTAAAGGCTGCTTACCCTATGGTGACGGAAAATAGTCTCTTAATCCCGTAGCCGCCTCATCTTGACTTGCGAGGGATCCCGGCCCTCTTTGATGTTGATGGGACTGGAGGTCAGTACAGAGAGCGGCCACTGGACGGTAAACCGAGTCCATCCCGCTCCACTAGCCACGCTGATGGTGCCCCCCAACCGCTGGGTCAACTCTTGGGCCAAGGCCAGCCCCAGTCCAGTGCCCCCATGTTTCCACCGATCGTCGGCCACAATGCGATAGAACCGCTCAAAGACTCGTGCCTGCTCGGCGGGAGCGATCTCAATGCCCGTATTGGTGACGGAGAAGGATAGGATCCCATCCTGGGTGTGGGCCGCCAGAGTGATGGTTTCTCCGGTGGGGGTGTATTTGCAGGCATTTTGCAGGAGTTCTTGTAGAATCCTCTCCAGATAGGGACTATGGGTCTGGATCACGGGCAAGTCTGCCTCTAGATCGAGCTGTAATTGCTGCCCCTGCTGCTGAGCCCGCTCCTGAAACGGCTCGGCCAACTGAGGCAAAAACGTCTGGAGATCGATCAGGTGCAAGACATCGAAATCAAGAGAAGCTTGGATCCGGGACAACTCCAGCAGGTCGTTGATCAGCCGAATCTCCCGTTGGCATTCTTGTTTGAGCACCGTGAAATGGCGGTTCAAGCGCGACTCTGGATCCTGTAATAATCCCTGTTGCAGCAGCCCCATCTCCAAAAGGGTGGTGGCCATTTTGATATTGGCCATCGGTGTGCGTAGCTCGTGAGAAACCGTGCTGAGAAAGTCATCCTTGAGCCGATTGAGCTGTTCTAGCTCTCGTACCTGAGTCTGGGCCGCCTTGTAGAGCTGTGACTGGCGCAGGGCAATGGCAGCCTGAAAGCTGAGCTGTTGCAGCAATTTCATCTCCCATCCTTGCCACTCCCGAGCCTGATAGCTGTAGACCACCAAGAGCCCCCACGGGATCCCGTCTGAGCTGATGGGAGCCATGATACAGGCCATAGCAGGAATTTGGTTGAGCAGGGCAGCCGGGATCCCAGCGCTGGTGAGGTATTGCGGTCTTTGATCACCAAGACTTGACCAAACCAAAGGATCCCAGGATCTTGATGGGGATCCCGGACGGGATCGTGGGCCTGATGCAGGGATCGTTGTTGAAAAGGGTGATCCAATCTGCTGACAGGGTGTTGAGATTGAGGGGGCTGCTAGTGGTGCGGGCCGACTCTACCAGACAGCGCAATGTGCCACCGGAAGGCTCTGCCTTTGGATTCAAATCTGATTTTAATTGAAAGGCCAAAATGTGATCCACCGCCAGGATCCGATGAGTTTCCCTCAGCAGGGTGGTGAGCACCTCCTCAAAGTCCAAAGAGCTGTGGATGGTTTGGATGATGTTACGCAAGATCATCTCTTGCTCTATCTGAATCCTGAGGGCGTCGGTTCTTTGCTCCACCAAGCGATTGAGGTCTTGATTGAGTCCCTCCAAACTGGCTTGCGCTTGCTTCAGTTCAGTGATGTTGCGAAAGGTGAGCACAATGCCATCAGCAAATTTCACCACGCTTATCTCATACCAGTCATTCAGATCGTCAAAGTCATAAAAGAAATCTTCTCGTAGGAATTGGTTGGATTCCACCACCGCCACAATCTTGTCAAACAAGCCCAATGGACGAAGCCGTGGGAATTGATCCAACATTTTGGCCCCAATTAGATCAGGTTCAGATCGTCCCAACAGTCGATAAGCAGCAGGATTGCACAGCAAAAAGGTGAAGTCAATGATCGTGCCTGAGCTATCACGAATGGTACAGAAATGAATGATCCCATCCAACGAACTGTTGAGGATACTGTTGAGGCGATCTTTAGTGGCTTGAGTCACCTTTTCGGCTTGTTTGATCGGGGTGACATTGATGGTGGTACCGATGATGCGGTGGATGCGGCCTTCGGGATCCCGGAGGGGATTGAGGGTGGTATACCAAAGGGTGTCCTGTCCTTGCCACACAAACGATTCTTCGTAGCTGATGGGAAAACCAGCGATGGCGCACTCTTGATAACGGTCGGTGACGGTAGCGGGCATCTGGGCTTCGGCGGGCGTCTTACCATAAATATCAGGAGACAGGCCCGTTAGAGCATGATGGGCTGGGTTGAAGGACACATAGCGAAACTCCCCTGTTGGCGTCACATCCACCACAAAAATGCCGGTGGCCACCCCTTCATAGATGCTGCGTAAGAATGCCTCTTGGCCTAACAGTTGAAGCTCCAGTTGCTTGCGGCAGGTGATGTCGCTCAAAACCCCATGCCAGACCACCTCCCCCTGCTCTCGTTGTTGGGGCTGCGAATAGGCTTGCACCCATTTGACCGCACCAATCGGACTGAGGATGCGCCACTCATATTGGAAAGGTTGGAGCGTCTCATAGCTGTGGCGGGAGGCTTCCTGATAGCCGGCTTGATCCTGAGGATGGATCCGTTGCCAGAGGGCGTTGGCATCAGTAATTGCTTGCTCAGCAGCAACTTCGTAGATAGTTTCTACCGCACGACTGAGATGCTCATAAAAGTAGGTGCCATCGGGTCGCCGCACCAAAATGTAGAGCAACGCGAACGAAGAATCAGAGATTTGTTGGAGGCGCGATTCATGCACCATCTGTTGATCATCGGCAGAGCTGAGGCAGGTGCGCTCTTTAACGGCATTGTTGCTGATCAAGGGATTGAGGTCTCGAATCCAGCTAGGAGACACACCAGATAGGTGCTGATGAAACAGTCCGCGGCGAATCTGTCTTGACAGCCAGTAACCATAACCAACAGCCAGAAGCGAACTAACCATCGGGATCCCAGCGGGTAAGGATCCCAGTTCGGTTGTCAAGCTGATGTCAAGACCAGAAAGCAAATAATGGCGGTAGACCAGATAGCCCAGTAAAGCAATCAGCTGTAGGGCAAAAGGAGCCACCAGCAGCCAATCAAGTGGGATCCCTCCTTGGTTAACAGGGTTAAAACGAGGGGTCGATCGGTGTGGCCACTGTCCCACAGCAGATAGTTGAGAGTTACGAAGATGACACCACATTAGCCTTTTTTTGATTGAAAGTGTAAATCACACAGTATATTTAACAGTATATCTGTGGGGAAGAGCTACGTCTGAGCCGTTCAAATATGAAGTGGCAACAATCTGAAGTGGCAAGCAGCCAGACTATATTCAGATTTGCTGACCAGCCTCTGACAGGGTGACAAAGTTATAGGTTTGCGCCTGCAAAAGAGGGATCAAACGTTCGGTAACGTCCGCCACCTGGGATCCCCCATAAATTCCATCGTGCAGCACAATCAGGGATCCCGGCTGTACCTGCGCCAGCACCCGTTCGAGAATGACGGGGATGGGTGGCTCTAGCCAATCTTCGGGCACCACCGACCACATCACCGTTGCATAACCCCACGTTTGCAACTGCCTCACAGTCTGGGGCCAGACCAAGCCATTGGGGGGGCGCACCCACCAAAAGGATTCTGGGATCCCGCCGGTGGCGGTGGCTAAAGCCTCCTGAGTCTGCCACAGAGACTGCCGCAACTCCGATGGCGATAAGCTGGGAAAACTGCGATGTTGCCAGCCATGCAGAGCCAACTGATGACCCGCTGCGGCCATCTGCGCCACCACCTCAGGCCAGCGCTGAGCCCGTTCCCCCAAGACAAAAAAGGTAGCCTTGACATCAAAGCGGGCCAAAACCTCCAACAACCGAGGGGTGTAGTCGGGATGAGGCCCATCATCAAAGGTGAGGGCAATAGAATGGGATCCCGGTTGCTGCGGCAACTGCCACAGGCCGTCGGGAAAGAGGCGACTCAAGCCCCGATGCACCCACGGATAAGCCAGGCAGGCAAGATCGAACGAGTGGATCCCATGATGAAT
>JAAUUM010000039.1 GCA_012031565.1 Synechococcaceae cyanobacterium SM2_3_2 | reverse complement strand
ACTGGCGCGGGCGGCGAGACGGGCATCGGCAATGGCCCGCCGAATGGAATCGGGATCCAACTTGCCGGTGGAGGCAAAGCCCCAGGTGCCTTCTGCCAAAACCCGGATGCCAATGCCGGAACGACGACGGATGCTGGTGCGCTCGATCTTGCCCTTTTCGGCGGTGAGACTGCGGAAGGTTTTGCTGTGGTAGCGCAGTTCCACAAAGCCATCTTCTTGGGCGAGGCAGGCTTGCAACAGGTCTCTCATGGAGGGCGGCAGGTAGATGATAAATCTAGGCTAACTCAGCTCTTATCTCCATAGCTCATCTCAACCCGCCCATTAGCACCCCACCAGCAGAGGAGCTTGACCCGCTTTCCATAGCGAGAAACTAGGGGATCCCGTCCACGGATCGGCACCTTCCCCCCACCAGCCATAGGGATCCAGCGGCACAGACCCCAATCGCCGCACCTCAAAATGCAGATGGGATCCCGTGGCACAGCCGGTATCCCCCGCTAGACCAATCACGGTTCCTGCTGTAATTTGCTCCCCCTCTTGGACTTGAATCTGGCTGAGGTGGGCATAGAGGGTCTCATATCGCTGCATCGGCTGATCGGGTGGCTGATAGTCATGTTGGATCCGCACCCGTAATCCCTGCACCTCTTGCCCCAAGCTAGGACAAAAAAAGCTGGGTTCTGGGCGGGCCACCGTAACGCGACCTGTTGCCGCCGCTAACACTGGGGAGGCAGCCGCCAACGGCCAGTCATAACCTCGATGGCCCGATTGTTTGGCACAGGGGTGCTGCGGATCGGGCTGAATCCGTTCCCCTTTGAGGGTGAGAAAATCCGCCCTGCCAGGATCGTGGTCGAACCAGTGATTAGCGATTACTTGCCCCAGAAAAGGCTGCTGTAATAACGGGATCCCCACCTCAGGCAGCACCTTGAATGGCCCATGAAAGAGCGGGTCGAGGGTGCCCCATTCTGTGCTGAGATTTGGATTGGGATCTGGACTCAAGTCTGGGCTGGCCTGTTGAGATGGCATGGCATCTGCAAAGCTGGCATCCTCAAAGCTAGCTTCCAGCCGACTGGAGAAACCCGCCGGGGCGGTGAACAGGTTAAGCCACAGGATCCCGCAGATCCCCATGACTAGCCCCATCCATGTTTGCAGACGGATCCCCATCAGGGTTTGAGAGTGGAGAATAGAGCCTATCTTACTAATCGAGATGGGCTAGATGAGTGGACACCGTGATCAAAGATCCGAGATGAACTTGGCAGAAAAGCCAGAGGAGTCCAGGGATCCCGTCCTAGCCATGGCGGAGATTCGGCGACTGTCCCCCGCTGCTGTGGCCTATATCGGCGATGCGGTCTATGAACTGTACATCCGCCAAAGTATTCTTTTTCCACCCCAACGGATCCAGACCTATCATCGGGCGGTGGTGGATCGGGTCTGTGGTCAAGCCCAAGCTGCCACCCTCCAACAGCTATCAGAGCATCTGACGGAGGCTGAGCTGGCTATTGTCCGCTGGGGGGCCAATGGGTGTGGTCGGATCCCTCGCCATCTGGAGGTGGAAACCTATCGGCAGGCCAGTGGTTTTGAGACGCTGATTGGCTATTTACATTTGACGAACCAGCCCCGATTGCAGACCGTGCTGGCCTTGATTGAGGGTTGTTGATGGAGCCAGCCATCAGATCAAGCTAGATGCTTGGCCAAAACCGACTTAGGAGCCTTGCGAACCTGACACAAAATTGTCTCCTTGCCCAAACGAGTGCAGGCTTCGTAGCGGTGGCAGCCCGAAAACCCATAGAACTGACCATCTACTTCCAACACATCAATGGGCACCTGTTGGCCAATCTGCTCGATGGAGTCCATCAAGGCCCTCACTTTGCCGGGATCCGTCTGCCGGGGCAAGGGACGCCGAATCTGATCAAGGGGGATGGCTCGAATGTTGCTCATGGACTCTCTCCAATTGACAAATCTTTTCTTAATCATACTCATAATGACTATGAGTTACAAGCATTCAGGAGAGGGTGGATCGGAGGTTGAGGGATCCCTTTCCGGTTGAGGAGGAGGGAATGGCTGGGCACGCCGTTGATCCAGCCACATTTGATCCAGCCATATCTGCAAGATCACCGCAGCCGCTTGTTGGTCGATCAGATGCTTTTGCCCGTGGGTATTGATGCCATTGGCGTGCAGATCCCAACTGGCTTGGACGGTGGTTAGGCGTTCATTGACATACTCGACAGGCAATTTGAGAGCAGGCCGCATCCGTCGCATCAAGGATTTGACCTGACGAGCTTGGCTACCCGCGCTCCCATCCGCCAACAAAGGGATCCCGACCACCAAGATCTGGGCCTGTCGCTGATCGATCCAGCTTTGCAGAGCCGCAATATCCTGACGAAAAGAGCGGCGATGAACGACCCCCAAGCCCGTGGCCAACAACCCCAGACCATCACAACCCGCCACCCCAATCCGGCGATTGCCCACATCGAGACCAAGAGCAGAAATCCGAGGTTGAGGCACAACGATCAACTATGAAACGATAAAAGGAGCTGGAATAGAAAGAAAAGGGATCCCTGGCTGGTCAGGCTTTGAGATACTCAGCCCCTGACACCAGATGAGCACTGAGGATCCGATCATCGGCCTTGAGGTTGTACATCACCTCCAACCCCTCCGTCACATACCCAAACACCGCATAGCGGCCATCCATCAAGTTCAGGCCCGCCGGGGTGAGGTCAGGCTCAGCGATGAAGATGAAAAATTGTGATGACGCGCTATTGGGATCCTCAGGATAGGGAGCCATCGCCACTGCGCCGGGGGCCGAAAAGGGCAGGGCAGGATCGGCATTCCAATAGCCTAAGTTTGACAAGGTATCCCCATAGAAGGGACTGATCTCTCCCTTGATGCGAATCTCCATCGGGATGCGGCGGATCTTGCCTGTGGTGGCATCGACATAACCATCCGCTTCACCCGGGGGATCCCCAGCCTGAATCAGGTAGAAATCCTCCACCCGATCGAGCTCGATGTTGTTGTAGAAGCCTTTTTGTACCAAGTCGGCAAAATTGCCCGCTGTCACAGGGGCGCTGTAGCCATCTAAGGTGATCACCATTGTGCCCTTGGTGGTTTCCAGCTCCACCTCGGCCCGCCCCAGCAGTTGAGGCAAATCGGCGTAGTCTATGGGCACCTCATAGGGAAAAGCCCCAATCCAGTTGCGCTCAAACCGTTCCAGATCAATCAACACATTTTCAAAGGCTTGTCGCAGTTCGACCTTGCCGCGAGTCTTGAGCTGGGCAGCTTCAGCCATGACCTCTAGATGTCCCCGCATATCTGCCGCCGCCGCCGTTGCTCGGGCTTGAGCCTCGGGATCCAATTGTTTCAGCAGCTTTTGCTCTTCTCGGGCTAACCGCTGCTCCACCTTGTTGATATTGCCCCGGATGGCTGACCAATGGTTGTATTTGAAGTCTTTTTCGAGGCTGACCACCGCTTCATCCAACGCCACCAGGGTTGATTCGGTCAGAGGCAACGCCCGCCTCAACAGGCTGCGGCTATCTCGGATCGCATCCCCTTGGGGCAGCGACCAAGCCGGAGAGGCCAGACCAAGCCCCACTGTCCAGCAGATCAATAGGCAGACCAACCCCCAGCGATGGAGAGCCTGGGCCAGTAACCCTAGCTGAGATGGGCGAAGCTGATGTGGGTGCAAAATTGCCTTGGTTGGTAACGGACTCAAATTCACACTGTCCCCCTATGATCGGCTGGGCTTGGCAAGATCCAACTTCGATCTTAAAACATTCCCGTCTGTGCCATCGAACCGACTGCACAGGGTTTAGGTGATGATCAAGGAACCGACCACACCCGTCGCGGCCTTGCTATACTGCTAGCGATTGGCAGGCAAGGATCCCATCGTGATGCCCATGATTTTCATGTCTCTTAAAAATAGGCTGAAATCATATAGTCTGGGCAATATAGTCTGCATAACAATTGCATCATCCCCTGTGCCACTCCAATATCCTATTTTTCTCTAACTCTCAAAAAACTCAACCAGCTCTTGGCTATCCCATCTTTTTATGTTGCCTCACAAGCATTTAGCCAAACCGTTCTACCCTGCTTTTAATGTTGATATAACCTACTATTTTCTAGCCCTGCTTTCGGTTAGAGTGTCTCCTCCCCCCTGGGTTGAATAAAGTCATCTAAACGTCTTGCTCCACGTTGATTTGCGCTGTATCCCTGCGTTTGGGGATAGCGATCTGACTCTGTTCACCCATTAGCCCTACTCCTGTGCTGACCACCACTCCCGATTGGGCGATTTCGCCCCAGACTGAACACGCTGCGGCAATTCAGTCCAACCCGCCCCAACATCCCCTGGATCCCCTGACTGCTGATGAGATTCGCCACGCCGTTGACCTGGTGAAACAAGGGATCCCGTTAGATAAAACCTGGCGATTTGCCATCATTCAACTGCATGAACCACCGAAGCAAACCGTGCTTAATTTCCAAGCTGGGGATCCAATTGAACGGCAGGTTTTTGTGGTGTTGTATCACCGGCTCAGCCGCACCACTTATGAAGGGATCCTGTCTTTAACCTCAGACAAGATTGTGGATTGGCGGGCTGTCCCTGATGTTCAACCTGTTTTGATGACCGATGAGATCCTAGAGTGCGATCAGCTGATCCGTAAAGATCGGCAATTCATCTCCGCCTTACTCAATCGGGGCATCACCAATCTTGATCGGGTGATGATTGATTACTGGACGGTGGGGTATTTCGCCATTCCAGAAGAGGCCGGACATCGACTGGTACGTGGCCATTGTTTTTTGCGGACGGATGCCCATGAAAATGGCTACGCTCGACCCATTGAAGGACTGATTCCGGTCATTGATCTCGATGAGATGAGCGTGTTTGCTATTGAGGATTTGTTTGCCACTACTGAGAACGCGCGTGGGATCCCATTGCCTGCTCAACCGGGCAATTTTGCCCACGAGTTTCTACCCGAGCCTCGGCGCGATCTCAAACCACTCTTGATTACCCAACCGGATGGCCCCAGTTTTGAGGTCAACGGCCACGAGGTGCGCTGGCAAAACTGGCGTTTTCGGATCAGTTTTAATATCCGCGAAGGGCTGGTACTGCACACCGTTGGCTATGAAGAACAGGGTCAGCTGCGGCCTATTCTCTATCGGGCTTCATTAGCTGAGATGGTGGTGCCCTATGGGGATCCCCGTGCCCCACACTTCCGCAAAAATGCCTTTGATGTGGGGGAATATGCCCTAGGTGGAGAAAGTACATCCTTGGTTTTGGGCTGTGATTGTTTGGGGGAGATTCACTACTTTGATGCCATTTTGTTTAACAACAATGGGGATCCCTACGAATTGCCTCATGCGGTGTGTATGCATGAAGAAGATTTTGGCGTGTTGTGGAAACATACCGATTGGCGCACAGAACGGTCTGATATGCGGCGTTCTCGTCGATTGGTGATCTCATTTTTTGCCACTGTCGGCAATTATGACTATGGATTCTTTTGGTATTTTTATCAGGATGGCTCAATTCATTTTGAGGTCAAACTCACCGGCATCCTCAATGTTTCAGCGGCTTATCCCGGCCAGCCCTATGCCTATGGCACCTATGTTGCCCCCCAATTGATCTCCCCGATTCATCAACATTTCTTTGCCATGCGACTGGATATGCAGGTGGATGGATTGGGTAATTCCGTCTATGAAGTTCACAGTGAAACGGAGCCGATGGGATCCCACAATCCCTATGGCAATGCCTTTCGCTCCCACGCCACCCTGCTCAAAACCGAGTCTGAGGCCCAACAACAGGTGGATCCCTTGGCGGGTCGCTACTGGAAAGTCACCAACCCCTCTGTCCTCAACCCTTTGGGGGATGCGGTTGCCTATGCCCTCGTGCCAGGAGAAAATGTCCGCCCCCTGTCTCACCCCGATTCACCGTTTATGCAACGGGCGGGCTTTTTGGCGCAGCATCTCTGGGTGACACCGTTTAGTCCCTCCGAAAAGTACCCCGCCGGGGATTATCCCAACCAGAGTCCCGGCGGGGATGGGCTGCCCCTCTGGACGCAAGCCAATCGCCCCATTGACAATACCGATGTGGTGCTTTGGTACACTTTTGGCTGCACCCATCTGCCCCGCCCCGAGGAATGGCCGATCATGCCAGTGGCCTATGTCGGCTTTCAGCTCAAGCCATTAGGATTCTTTGGCCAAAATCCCACCCTCGATCTGCCTGCTTCGATCCCTCAGAAAACCTGTTGCGATACTTGAGCCAGGGATCCCTATCCATCAGGCGAAACCATGACCCGTACCCTACAAGACATTGGCATTAATCTCAAATCCATGCCGCTGGGGGAATCGGATCGGTTGATGACGATCCTGACTCGGCAAACGGGCCTGATTCGGGCCGTGGCCAAGGGATCCCGCAAGCAATCCTCCCGGCTGGGGGGGCGCATGGAGCTGTTTATGGTCAATAGCCTGGTGCTGGCCCAAAGCCCCAAATCGGGATCCCTGCTGCGGATCAGCCAAGCGGATACGGTGCAACGGTTCTCCCAGTTGAGTCGCAATCTGCCTCGGTTGTTAGCCGCCCAATATCTGGCCGAAGTGGCCCTGATGGTGGCCCTGGCCGATCATCCCCAAGAGGACTTATTTTTGATTTTGCTGGAGCATCTAGAACGGATCGAACAGGCGGATCCTGAGCAGGTGTTGCCCTTGCTGAGTCATGGGCTCTATCACCTTTTGGCCATCAATGGCATTGCCCCCCAGATGCAACACTGCCTCAGTTGTGGCCAAGATCTGCAACCGGATCCCCAACAAGAGATTGCCTTCAGCTATGACCTGGGTGGGGCGGTTTGTGATCCCTGTCTGGTGGCTCTGCAAGCCTCTAGCCCCAGAACCCAACAGGTGGCCATCTTATCCGCAACGGTGTTGGGGCTGTTACAGACGTTGCCCCGTTCTCAGATCACCCAGCTAACCAGGGATCCCGGCGTTGATCCCAAGGCTGATCATGTGGCGACGGTGCATTGGCTGCGGGTGGAATATCTGCTGCGTCGGGTGCTGGAATACCATGCGGGCCGGGAAGTACGCTCGGCAGAACTGCTAGAATCCACCCTCTATCCGGCGGGATCCCTGGCTGAAGCATGATCAGGCTTGTGAAGGGCAGGCTTGTGAAGGGCAAGAGCTATGAAAGCTAGCAGAACCACAGGTTAAAATTAGACTCCTCGCTTCAACGGCCTTTCTTTGGGCTGAAGTCTTTGGGCTGAAGATAACCAGCAGAGGAATTGAGCATCCGGTCATAGGAGATCCAGGGGACAGTACTGTGATGATGGCACCCAAAGAACCCAAACGCTTATTGGCCGATCGGCTGCAAGGCACCAGTCTCTATCTGGTGGGCATGATGGGATCCGGCAAAAGCACGGTGGGCCGCTATCTGGCTCAGCGGCTGGGTTATCAGTTTTTTGACACCGATCAGGTGATTGAGCAGGTGACAGGACAAGGGATCCCGGAGATTTTTGCCCATCAGGGGGAGGCCGCCTTTCGGGAGTTGGAAACCCAGGTTTTGGCGGATTTGTGTCGCTATCCTCGGCTGGTGGTGGCCACTGGCGGCGGCATTGTGCAGCGCAGCACCAATTGGGGTTATCTCCAACATGGGGTGGTGGTCTGGCTAGATGTGGATTTAGCGGTGCTGGCTCAGCGGTTGCGACCAGATGACGACTCTCGACCGCTACTCAACACCCCCGATCCACAAGCCACCATCGCCGACATTTTGGCAAAACGGCAGCGGTTCTATGCCCAAGCGGATGTCCATGTTCGGATTGAAGAGGCCGTGGCAGTGACCATGGTGGCAGATTGGGTGGAAGCTCAAGTGATGCGGCGGCTTAAAGATCCTGAGATGCACCAGCGGGCCGACTCCTTTCCAGCGGGATCCCCAGAATCGTTTTATCCGTAGCAGTTTATCAATAGCCTCTTATGACTGATGATCTGGAGACCATCTTGGCCGGGTATGCTCAGGGCTATTTTTTGATGGCGGATGAAGAAAGTGGTGAATTGGATTGGTACAGCAGCCGTTCTCGCACTTTGATTCCTTTAGATCAACGGTTTCATGTTCCCCGCTCCCTCCGCCCGATCCTGAATAAAGGGCTTTTTACCGTTGCGATTGACCGTGCCTTTCCTGAGGTGGTGGAAGGTTGTGCCCAACGCCCAGAAACCTGGATCAGTGACGAACTCAAAGCAATCTATCTCGCCCTTTATCAAGCTGGCCATGCCCATAGTTTTGAAACATGGCAAGAGGATACTTTAGCAGCAGGGATCCTGGGCATTACCCTCGGATCCGCCTTTGTGGGGGAGTCGATGTTCTATGCCATTCCCAATGCCTCAAAAGTGGCAATGGTGGAGCTGGTCAGGCATCTCAATGCCCAGAGTTTCACACTGTTTGATGCCCAATTACCCAACCCTCATTTGGATCGATTTGGATCCTTTCAGATTTCTCAAAGAGACTACTTGCGCCAGCTCCAAAAGGCTTTGGCAGACAGATCAATAAGATTTCGATAAAGAAGATTCCGATAAAGGGATCCCAAAATACTCTAGCTGAGCTATCAAATAACTGAGCAAATAACTGAGCAAATTAACCAATAGAATCAGACCCCATCATAACGATTTGGGTGTTTTCCAGGGTGGAAAAAATATCATCAAGGCTTTTTTCTTGAATGGCATAGGTGGCCATCACATCAAAACCAAACTGTACCTCGTCCCCGTCTTGGAGATCCCGAAAATCCACCTGTTCGCCGTTGACATAGATGCCATTGGTGCTGGGATTGCCTTCGATATCCCCATCCAACAACTGGTAGACAAAATCATCAGGATTGTCTTCTGAAGGGCTTTTGAATAAAATCGCGTGGCTACGGGAAATATACTGAGAATCCAGTTGAATACTATTATTGGGATCCCGCCCCACCGTATACATTTCCGCCGTTAGCCAATAGGCTTTGGGGCCACTCAGATCTTTGATAATGAGGACATGGCTGAGGGTCGGCTGGGCTGACGTAGACATAGACAAGCCTCATCAAACGAGGACTATCAACAAGTGCTATCAATTGCGGGCACAAGTATTTGACTCATTATATCGTCTCAAGTGCTTTTTCGGACACCTCATTGGGTTGCGAGTCCAGGGAAAAGGAGTTAGAGAGCCGCAATAGAGCGATTGGCTCTAGACTGGCTGCGGATCAGTTATGATGCCAAGGCTCTTTCTGTTCTGTTACAGACGCCGATGTAACAGCAGTTTGATCAAAATCGCTCATGTCTCATAGATTATGGCTGGATTGGGAACTTTCATCAATGCACTGGCCATTGCCTTGGGCACTGGGATCGGCTGGTTGCTGGGCCATCGACTCCCGACCTCCATCACCCAGACAGTCTTGTCTGGCATGGGACTCTTGGTCTTGGTGATTGGGATCCAGATGGCTCTAACCGCCACCACCGCCACCCAAGCCGTGATTGTATTGATGTCCTTGGTGGGAGGGGCTGTGATCGGGGAGTTATTGGCGATTGAGGCCCGTCTAGAATGGGTTGGCCAGCAACTAGAGGCTCAGATCACCCGTTATGGTGGCTCCAGCCCGATCACCAAAGCGTTTGTGACCGCTAGCTTGCTCTATGTGGTGGGGCCATTGGCGATCTTGGGATCCCTGCAAGATGGCATTCAGCGGGATCCCAGTCTGTTGATCACCAAGGCCGCCTTGGATGGCATCGCGGCAGTTGCTTTCACCAGCAGCTTGGGAATTGGGGTGCTGTTCTCCATTATTCCCGTCGTGCTCTATCAGGGCACCATCACCCTCTTGAGCCAGCAGATTGCCGGGATCCTGAGCGAGGCGGTGATCGAGGCATTGACCGCGACCGGCGGCATCTTGGTGATGGGCATTGGCGTCAATCTGCTAGAGATCAAGCAGATCCGGCTGGGCAATCTGTTACCGGCCTTGGGCTTGGCTGTGTTGTTGGTGGGGATCCTGCCCATTTGGGATTTGGGTTGAAAAATAAGGAGTAGGGGGGCTGTAGGAGTGCTCTCCCCAAAACCTGCCCCCTAAACTGGCCTGTCACCTAAACTGGCCTGCCCCCTAAACTGAAGAGAACCATCTTGCCTGCCATGCGTGATACCACTTTGGTCTTGGATCCGGTCATTCGTCTCCAGCCCCAGCAGTTTCAACAACTGTGTGAGGCCAACCCCCACATGGCTTTGGAGCTTACTGCACAAGGAGATCTCGTTATTATGTCTCCCATTGGTGGGGACGGTGGTATTCAGGAGGCCAATCTCCTCCTAGGTCTTGGCGTCTGGAATCGGCAGACAAAGTTAGGATTCGTCTTTAGCTCTTCCACCTTGTTTCAGTTGCCCAATGGCTCAGTGTGCGGCCCAGATGTGGCCTGGATCCCGCAGGAACGATAGCAAGCTCTGACCCCAGAGCAACAGCGGGGATTTCCTCCCCTTTGTCCCGATTTTGTGGTTGAGCTGCGTTCCCCCTCCCAAAGTGCTGCCACCTTAGGCCAAAAGATGCAGGAGTATCTGGAGAACGGCACCCATTTGGGCTGGTTGGTGGATCCCGTACTGCAACAGGTGCAAATCTATCGCCCCAGCTCCGAAGTGCAAACTCTAACTTATCCTGTGCAGCTAGCAGGGGATCCCGTCCTGCCCGGTTTTGTGCTGAATTGGCCCTAATCCGTCACCGCCAACACCCGCTGGAGGACTTCTTGATAACCCGCCACCGGATCCCCCAGATCAAACCGGAATAGATCTTTGTCCAAGACTCGGGGTGGATCCCCTGGTTGGGCTCCCCGCTGATCCCAAAGGCGGCAGGTATCGGGGCTAATCTCATCGGCTAACAGGAGCTGCTGATCGGAGGTGACCCCAAACTCCAGCTTAAAATCCACCAATTCCAGGTCGCACTGGGCAAAAAACTTGATCAGCAACAGATCGATGTGCAAGGCCAATTCCCGCAGCCGATCCACCACGGTCGGCGAGGCCAATTTCAACAGTTGGATATGCTCCAAGGTCAACAAGGGATCCCGCAGCACATCATTTTTGTAATAGAACTCCGTCAAAACCGGATCTAATAGCAGCCCCTGCTCAATGCCCAACCGCTTACAGAGGGATCCCGCTGCCCGGTTACGCACCACCACCTCTAGGGGCATGATCTGCACCGCCCGCACTGCCATCTCAGTCGGGGAGAGCTGGGCCAAAAAATGAGTGGGGATCCCAGCCTTTTCTAGGTGAGCCAGGATGCGGGAGGCGATGGTGCAGTTGACCTCTCCCTTGTGGGCAATGGTGCCTTTCTTTTGGGCATCAAAGGCGGTGGCATCATCTTTGTACTGGCAGACCAATACCTCAGGATCGGCGGTCAAGTAGACCCGTTTGGCCTTGCCTTCATAGAGCAGATCAAGGGGAACCACTGTTGGATGGCTTACCCCCGGATAGCTTGCCCCAGCCGGATAGCTTGCCCCAGGCGGGTTGATCTTAATCTGTCGATTGGATTCAGCCATAACATATCCTTCCCAACCCCAAACAACATGTCTTAGAACAAGACGAGCCCGATATCTGTAACCAGGATCTAACCCAGAATCCTACAGAAAGCCTAAAGATTCTACCTGACGGTAAGCTTGATTACCCACAATGGCTCTAAACTGTGCCACTCTGCACTCTATTGACTTGACTCTATTGACTTGACTCTATTGATTTGCCCTCTGTTAATCTGATCGCCTAATCTGATCGCCCCCAGACTACGCTTTTGCGTTTGTATCTTTTGTTAACTCAACTCTTTTAGGATATCGGTCTATGGCTACCGCACCCGAACTCTGCCCGGTCTTGCCCCGTGCCCTCAATGCGCTATGTGACATTGCTCGCAACTATTGGTGGACTTGGAGCGAAGATCATCTCACCGTCTTTCGGGAAATGGATCCCGTCCTGTGGGAACAGTGCAACCATAATCCTGTCAGAATGCTGGAAGATGTCTCCTATCTGCGGTTGGCAGCTCTGGCCTCGGATGTCAATTATCTGGGTACCGTCCGCCGCATGGTCAAGGATTTTGAGACTTACCTCAAAGCAGAAAACACCTGGGCCAAGCGCAATATGGCCTCCATCGATCCCCAAAGGCCGATTGCTTACTTTTGTGCCGAATACGGCCTGCATGAATCGCTGCCCACCTACTCAGGCGGCTTGGGCATGTTGGCGGCTGACCATCTCAAATCCGCCTCCGATCTGGGGATCCCGTTGGTGGCAATTGGCATCCTATACAAACAGGGCTACTTCCAGCAGCAATTGGATACCAGCGGCTGGCAGCGGGAGGTCTATGAGGATTCTCACTTTGGCGATCTGCCCGTCACTCTGGTCACGGATGAGCAGGGATCCCCGATTGTTGTGGAGGTGATGATTCGGCAGCGACTGGTCAAGGCTCAGACTTGGCGGGTGGATGTGGGCCGAGTCCCTTTGTATTTATTTGACACCGATCTGCCTGAGAATGACTCGGTGGATCGGTGGATCACCGCTCACCTCTACGGGGGCAGCACCGACACCCGCATCGCCCAAGAGGTGTTGTTGGGCATCGGCGGCGTCCGGCTACTGCGCCAACTAAATCTGGATCCCAGCGTCTATCACATGAATGAGGGCCATGCGGCCTTTTTAACCCTAGAGCTGATTCGAGAGCAGGTGGCCCAAGGAAACACCTTTTTGGATGTGGAGCCTAAGGTGCGTGAAAAGTGCATCTTTACCACCCATACCCCGGTGCCAGCAGGACATGATGCCTTTGATCCCGAAGAGATCGATACCTTCTTTGCCTCCTATTGGCCACAGTTGGGGCTGACTCGGGAGCAGTTTTTGGCCTTGGGAGCCCGTCGCACCGGGGATCCCTATGAGCGGTTCAATATGACGGTGCTGGCCCTACGCTATGCCCGCGCCGCCAATGGGGTGAGCAAACTACACGGCCATGTCTCACGGCAAATGTGGCAGGTGCTCTATCCTGACAAGCCAGTGGATGAGGTGCCCATCGGCCATATCACCAACGGCGTCCATACCCACACCTGGGTGGCACCCCTGTTTGGGGATCTCTACAAACGCTATCTGGCCCCCGACTGGGCTGACCGACTGGCGGATCCTGAACTTTGGGCCAACGTCTCACAGATTCCTGATGAAGAGCTTTGGGCGTGCAAAGAAGCCCTGCGGGAGCGGTTGGTTTCCTTTGCTCGCCACCGGATTTTGCGCTCCCGCCGCAATCGAGGGGAGATGCAAGAGAGCCTCAATCAGGTGGGTACCCTGCTGGATCCCCATACCCTGACCATTGGGTTTGCCCGCCGCTTCAGCACCTACAAACGAGGGGATCTGCTGCTGCGGGATATGGAGCGGATCACCAAGATCTTCTCCAACACCACCCACCCGATTCAGATCATTTTTGCTGGTAAAGCGCACCCCCGGGATGATGGGGGCAAACGATTGATCCAGCGCATCGTGGAGTGGTCACGCCAGCCGGAGGTACAAAACAAAGTCGCCTTTATCGAAAACTACGATGCCTATGTGGGGCGCAACATGGTGCAGGGGGTGGATGTGTGGCTGAACAATCCTCGCCGTCCCTTAGAAGCCTCGGGCACCTCAGGCCAAAAGGTGGGCTTTAGTGGCGCTGTCAATGTGTCGGTGCTGGATGGTTGGTGGCCAGAGGGCTACAACGGCAGTAATGGCTGGGCTGTGGGCCAGGAGATCGATGGCATGGATCCCGCTGAACAGGATGATTTGGATGCCACCTCCATCTACGACATTCTGGAGCATGAGGTGGTGCCGATGTTCTACGACCGCGATCAGCAGGGGATCCCTCGGCAGTGGATCGCCCGTGTCAAGGAGGCCATGCGGACCCTCAATCCTGTCTTCAATACCGACCGGATGGTGGCTGACTATGTGCTGAAGTACTACCAACCCGCTGGCTTGCCCGTCAAGGTCTAGCTCATCGGCCTTTGTCCCTTCCTTCACCCTGACTGGGTCTGATGAGAGAGGCTGTGCAGTCTATCTACCCTTGGGCAGTTAGACAAGGGTTAGACAAAGGGCTTAAGCCCCTTGTTCGTCGTTGATATATTGACACGATATATTGACACCGCCGAGTCCTGATTGATCTTCCTCAATGAGCTGGCCTGACTCATTACCCAACTGCTTGTTGAGGAGATCGATCAAGTTCACCCGCAACTTACAGTGGAGTGAGGAACGAGCAGAGATGTAAGTTGTCGGTGTGCAACGTCTTGTGAAGCAGCTTGTGAAGTCGCTTCAGAATACTATTGGCTTGTTCACTGATAACGATGCCTGGATAAGCTCTTCCATTTGTTGAATGAAACCTCGTAAGAAGTAGGCATCTTCCTCATCAATTTCATTTAAGTTTTGCAAGCGAAGCCTATCAAGTTCATCTTTGAGTTGTTTCACGTCTTCAATTTTTAGCCAGTCACCACAATGAACGCCAGAATATATAACCTTTGACCACAAAACCGGGTACCTAACCGCTGCATCTTCTGATAAATGACTCACGGCTTTGCGAAGACTGGCAACAAGAGAAATATTTCCAATGCGGTGATGAAGTAGCGTGAAATTCTCATGACGGCAAGGATTGTCAAACTCCCATTGGCGATGTGCTTTGATTTTATCGTCCTCATCTGACCGGATGTCTGGACAACCTTCTTCGTCTATATACAATAATTCAGGATAGGGATGTGGTGTCGTTAATTGGCCTGTTTCAACACAATTGCACCATACCCAAGCATCAAGTCCCATAACTTTATTTTACCTTTACGCACAATGGAGAACGCGTGCAAGCTGCCGAACTTTCTTATTGATATAGGTTGATATGGGTTATTGAGGTGGGGGGAGGAGTCCCTGCCGGAAAATCCGTTGGGAAGCCTCCTGCACATACTTTTGGATCCAGCCCGATTGCTTGACCTGTTGAGCTTGATATTTGACCACCTCTTGGATGCCGTCCTCCCCCCAGGATTGATTCCGCTCAAAGTATTGGATGAAGCTCTTGCCTGCGATCCGGGTGAGATAACCTGCACTGGCCGCCTGGATCGGGGCTGTGACCAAGAAGCCCACCACCGTTACCTCGGCCATTGCCGTCAGGATGCCTGTGCTCACTTGAATGGCCCCCTCCACAAGGCCCAAGCTAGCCAAGGTTTTGGCCAAAGAATAGGCCAGTTCTCGCCCCTGCTGAAGATTCATCTGGCAGCCATAGACGCCACCAATTTCCACCACCATCTGGGCATTGATGGCCGCGATTGCCAGCAAATCCACCACCGGAATCGGGTTGGCAAACACCACCGCCGTCACCACCCATTGGATCCGATCCACCACCTTTTCGGCCTGTTGGCGCAATTGGGCGGCAATGATGCGGCGGGTCTCAGCTCCCAATTGCAGCGATTGCAACAGGGCGTTATCTAGAGCCAGCGATGGCCCCTCGGCATACAGGATGGCCTGCACCCGATCTCGCAGGGATCCCACTTGCGGGGTGGGCCGCACCGATTGCCCTTTCAGTAGCACCGGATCGGGGCGAGCGGTCACCGCCAAGACATCTTCATAGGCGATGGTGCTGCGCACCCGATCCCGCAGCCGAGCCAATAACATCTCCACCTCAGTAGGGGTGTAGCGGTCGGTCTTATTGAGCACCAACAGCGCCCGTTTGCCCAAGCCCGCCAACTCCATCAAGGGGGCATACTCCGATTGCCGCAGATCCCCATCGGTCACCAGCAGGATCAGATCCGCAGACTCTGCCTCGGCTCGGGCTGCTAATTCTCGCTGTACCCCAGCTGTGCCAATCTCCAAGATGCCGGGACTATCGACAATCTCCACCGGCTCCGGGATCCCTGGCAGCGGCCAGCGATAGAGGGCTGTGGCGGTGGTGGTTCCCAAGTTGGCTCCCACCTCTCCCACCTGTTGCCCCAGCAAAGCATTGACGAGCGAGGTTTTGCCCGCCGATCCGGTGCCAAACACCACCACTTTAAGGCTGGGTTGGGCCAAGGTTTGAGCCAGACGCGCTGAGCGTTCCGCAATCAGACGGCGGGCCACCTCATCTTGGATCTGTTGGGCCTGAGCCTCCAGTTGTGCCAAGGTTTCGCGGGCCAGAGTGGTCTTTCCCTCCGCAGTCTGGGGAAGGAGCGGGCGGACGGGCGGTGCAGGGGGTGGATCCCGGCGCAGAAAGTAGTAGAGAGTTGCCCCCACCAAGAGTACCAGCACCACCACCACGATACCCACCAACAGGGATCCCAAGATAGGGGTGGCTGACACCACCTGATAGAGTTGCAAAAATGAGTTGATCAGCCAGACGAGCAAGCCGCTAGCAAAAGCCACCAATCCCAGCAGCAGCAGCCAGCGCAGATATGACCTAGGCATTACTGTTGACCATCCATCCCAAAAGCCATCTATGCTGACTGGATCCTACCAAGGGGATCCCTGTGGCTTGTGAAGGAAGCTCAGGCCCATCCATCCTGAGGCTGATGACATAACCTCAGGTCTGCCCCGTCAAGAGGCCGTCATATTACGGATCAAGTAGCCCACCACCAATCCGATCAGCAGAGCCCAGATTTGCCCCGTCTCGACAAAATGGCTCCATCCCCGACTCACATCCCCCAGGACATCCTGGTCAAAGTTTTGAGCAGGCACCACCACCACACAGCACGGGGCTGGCTGAGGAGACGTTGTTAAACTGACTAGCACAAGTTGGGGCGACAGGGGAGTCATGGTTTCAGTCCCTAATTGAGGTGTTAAGGGTCAGGAGAGGGAAAATACGGGCTGCGCCAGAGTAAGGCTGATGCAAAGCTTTAGGATAAGCGTACCCTACCACCCTGTTTTCTTGCGATGGTCTTGAGCCGAGTAGAGATCATTTCATCCCTGTGGCGGCACCCTCTGGACTGGCCACAGCTCGAACCGCATCCAAATCTTCTGGCTCGGTGAGATAGGGATCCGCCTCCGACACTTTGGTAGGCAACCAGCCCAAAAAGACCAGGGGTACTAGCGTGGAAAGATTGGTGATCCAGACCAACTGATCCAGATGGCCAAACTGGCTTTCGGTCACCCCGAGAACATACATCACCAGGGATCCCAGCTCATGAGAGATGGCCCCCGCCAAGTTAAACAGAGACATCAACAGAGCAAACAGAGTCGCCTCGATCCCAGGCGGGCAGAGCCGTGCCGCTAGCACCAGCACCGGCATAAAAGCAATCTGTCCCGCCACCGTCAAGATCACACTATCTCCCAAGCTAAACCAGTGGTCATCGATGCCCCAGTCCCGGTTGAGATGGTAGACCAAGATCAAGCTGGTCAGGCCCAACCCAGAAGAGATCAGGGTGATCCAGCCAAATAAAGGCCGCAAGGGCTGTCGCCGCAACCAGGTCTGGAAGGCAAACACCCCGGCCAAACTGGCCAAGCTACTAGCCAGCCGAACTTGTCCCAAAAACTCTGGGCCAAAGTGAAGGTCATTGGTGACAAAGTAAAAGAAAGCTGACTCGGAAGAGGGGGTGGCCTGCCACAAAAAGACAAATAGCACCGGCAGGTAGATCCTGGGCTGCCGCATCGCCTGCCAGACATCTTTCATCTGCTGTTTGACGGGATCCCAACCCATCCGGGTCTCCATCGGCTCCTCTTCAATCAATCCCGCCACCCCCAAGATCAGCAACGGCAAAGCTGCTGTTAGCCCAAACACCACCTGAGGAGGATAGTGCTCCAACAAAGCTCCCCCCAGATAGGCAGTCACCAGGGATCCCAGGGCCGTAAAGCCCCAGGTCAAGGATTGCAGAGTGCCCGTTCCGGCCCAGTCTTGTGAACGGCTGCGCTCCACCACCAACGAATCGACGATCACATCCCCAATCGCCACCCCGAGGGATCCCAGTAACACCATTGCGGTGGCAGTCATGGGGGTTGAAACCCAGAAAGCCATGGCCAGCCAGGATGTGCAGCTCAGGATCGCGGACACCATCAGATAAGGTCGCCGTCGATAACGAGCAATGGGCAGACTATCCGATATCCAGCCATACAAAGGCTTGACAGTCCAGGGGATGACCGTGATGCCGGTGAGAGCAGCCACTTCTGCTGGGGAAAGCCCCAATTGATCTTTGAGAAAGAAGCTGACCGCCAACCGAGCTAGACTGATCGCCCCTTGGACAAAGTAAACCACCAAGATGGCCCACAAGCCGGGTGTCCAATCAACAGTACCCAGGGAGGTACGGCCTGATTGCCAAAGCCGACTCAGAGGCTGGCTGATAAAAGAAATCACAAAGCATTACAACTTATGAACCTCTTCATTATAGAGAGGAGCTTTTGCTGCCCCAGTCGGTAAGGGGTTGAGAGAAGGATTGAGAGTTCACACCACAAAGCAGCCCCGTCAGGATCCTCTGTCAAGGCCGTTGTCAAGATTCAGGTGTATAGAGGTGTATGGATCCCATTGGCCCCATTGGCTCGGATTCAACAGGAGAGGCCAGGAGCTCAGGTTACCAGAAGCTCAGGCTAGCTGTACTCGGCAATCACCACGGTGATATTGTCTCGTCCCCCATGAGCCTTAGCCGCTTCGATCAGGATCTCAGGCAGCTTGGTAAAGTCTTCGGAACCATTGGAAGAGGAGCAATACTCAGCAATCTGGCTATCGTTGAGTTCTTCGGTCAATCCGTCACTACACAATAAGAATCGATCACCAGGGCGCACCGGGATCGGCTGAACTGCCGCATCTCCCGTATCCTGTCGCCCCAAGCAACGTTCCAAGACGTGACGGAGGGAGTGGGTGCGAGCTTGCTCCGGTTGCAGATCTCCTTGGCGAATGAAGCGAGAGACCAAGGTGTGATCTTCAGTCATTTGCTCAATGGTGTTGTTCCGCAGCCGATAGAGGCGGGAGTCCCCAATATGAGCACTCCAAGCATTGCCGTGTGGATCAAACATCAACGTCACCACCGTGGTGCCCATGTCAGCCCGCTCAGGATTGCGCCGTTGATCCTCCAGGATAGAACGGTTAGCGGCATCAATGGCATCCACCAGCAGCTGGGTCGGCTGGGCCTTCTTGGCCACCAAACTAGGCCAGGAGGACTCTAGTTTTTCTTTGACAGCATCCACCGCCAACAGGCTAGCAGTTGCCCCAGCAGCATGACCGCCCATGCCATCCGCCACAATAAAAAAGCGCCCATCCGGGTCACTGTAGTAATAGTCTTGGTTGCTGGTTCGAATCCGTCCAGGATCCGTTGCATTGGCAAATCGCATCACGTTATTCGCTCAGAATCTATCTAATCTTGACACTACTCTGACCAGATTGACTGCTGCAAGAATACCCAAGATCAGGCATATAGTCGTCAACGTAACATGACCTGCCACAAATAAGGATGTAGCCGAAAGGATAAACGTGCCAAATAACAAGGTGTAAATCGACCCCATTCCCACCGAGGTGAGCCGGCGCAGCAAGCGATCAGTTTCAGTAGACCGCACCCTGAGGCGCAGATCTCCCTGGTCAAGCCGGGTGAGGGTGGCATCCAACCGCCGGGGTAGGCCGAGGCTGCTGGTGGTAAACTCAGCCGCTTGCCGACCCACTTGGCTCAACAGGGTTTCCCCTTCTTTCCCGGTCAGCTTGACTAAATCGTCGGCAAAGGGACGGGCCACATTCATGAAATCAAAGTCGGGATCCAAACTTTTGCCCAGCCCCTCCAGAGTCGTCATGGCCCGCATCACAAAGGTGAAGGTGGCGGGAAATCGAAACGGCTGATCATAGGCCAGTTCGTAAAGGTCTTCGCTGATGGCCGCAACTGAGACCTCATCACCGCTGCTGAAAGGCTTGTCCATGAAGTGATCGAGCATGTACTGCACCGACCGCCGCACCGGGGTCATATCGGCGGTCGGCACCAATGCCCCCAGATCCACTAAGGATTGCACCACCAGATCCCCATCTTTGGTGGCAATACCCGCCAGTGTGATCATCAGCTTTTCTTTGATATCAGTTCGGATCCGGCCCATCATGCCGAAGTCATAGAAGATAAGGGATCCATTGGGACGCACCGCCAAATTACCAGGATGGGGATCGGCGTGAAAGAAGCCGTCCTTGAGGACTTGACGCAGATAAGATTCAGCCCCGATGCGGGCGATGATCTTGCGATCGAGACCGGCTGCGGCCAAGCCATCAAAATCGCTGACCTTAATACCGGGCATATATTCCAGCGTTAGAACCCGATGGGTGCTGTACCGCCAATAGACCCGAGGCACCGCCACTTCAGGCATATCCCGAAAGTTACGACGAAAGGTATCGGCATTGCGGCCTTCATTGAGGTAATCCAGCTCCTCCCAGAGGGTGCGGCGACATTCCTCATAGATACCGATCCAGTCCCGGCCTTTGCCCCCCCAGCGAGTATGGTTTTGAAAATAATGGGTGATGCCCTTGAGGATGTCCAGATCGATGGTGAAGAGGCGGTTTAGCCCTGGTCGCTGCACCTTGATCACCACTTCATCGGCATTGTGTAACTGGGCCCGATGCACTTGGCCTAGGCTGGCGGCAGCAAGTGGGGTGGGATCCACGAAGGCATAAAGTTTCCGCAGCGGCTTACCCAGCTCAGTCTCAATGATCTGTACCGTTTGCTCATAGCTAAAGGAGGGCACCCGATCCTGTAACTTGGAAAGTTCCTCAACATACTCAGCTGGAAACAAATCTGCCCTCGTGGAAAAAAACTGGCCGACCTTAATAAAAGTTGGCCCTAAATTGAGGAGGGATTCTCGTACCCAGATGGCTCGGATACGACGGCGCTGAGCCTTTTGTTGAGGGGTGGGGTTGCGACGGCCATAGCTCCAGCCTTTCTGATCCAGCCAAACATAGGCCAAAAACGTCAAGACGAAGCGCCAGATATCGATCAAACGACCCTGGCTGGAGTAGTTTTCCCGCGCCCAACGGTACTGGGTATAGGGTTGAGCCGCTGGGATCCGCGCCAGAGTGGGGGAAGAAGGGGCAACGCTAGCACTCAAGTGGACTGACTCCGGTAGGTCTTCAATTCGGCTCGCAGTTGGGCCACCTCAGCCCGCAGATCGTCAAGGGTGGCTTGCAGATCATCCATCGGCAACGGGTTGGGTCTGATCACCTCAGGGCCCCCTATGGTCAGAGATTCCTGAAGTTGGGCACGGGCCACCACCTCATCGGGGAACGTCCGCCACGTCTCTTGAGCTTCGGTCAGCCCTTTGCCCACAGAGCTAAAAAAGTCGGTCACGGCTTGCTCGAATCGTTCTTTGAGCAGGTCAGCGGTGGCGCGACCCAAAAAAAAGGCATGGACGACGGGATTGGTCATGGAGCCGGGATCCCTCCCTAAGTGCAACAACACACTAAGAATTATATCGGACTGTACTCAGGATTCAGAAGAATGATCTGGCTGTTTGGTTCAAAGTAGACAACCGGGATCCCTATCCATTAAGGATTATGGCGATAGTGATAAGTTTACGCAGATATCTCAGATAAAAAAGGATCCCCACTTCATGCAGGGATCCTTGGGGTCGATTCTTATCTTTTGCGCCATTAGGCCCTGTAGCTTATGCCTTAATCGTTGTGCCAGAGCCGGGGTTCTTAGCCCAGGATTTCGGCGGCTTGAATCTGTTCAACTTGCTTCTTCTTCAGCACCAGCGCAATCTGGGCAAACAGAACAGCCCCTAAGAAAGCCACCAGCCACTTGATGCGATCAGGGCTTTGCAGCACCAGATCCCGCTCCACCTGACCGAATCCCCCCACATTGGGGTTAACGGTTAAATCCTGCCCTTCAGTCACATTGTCTCCAGTAGACACCAACAACTCGGGCCCCGGTGGGATCACCATTGCTTTCGGGCCAGCAGCGGTGTCAAAGCTAACCAGACGGGTGCCGGGATAGCCATCTCCCACATCTGTACCGGCAAATTCATCGGGAACGTCAGAGAAGGGATCCTCCATTTCCAGGATGCCCAAGACGGTGCCTTCCACAGGGGAGCGGAAGACATTGTTATTGCTCAGGCTGCCATCGGGATTGAGCTGGCCGCGACCCCGGTTGCCGCCGACATAGACCTTGTACTTCATGAAGCTAATGGAGGGATCCACGGCTGGATCGGGAGCCATGACCGGAAAGATCAACTCTTGGTGGTCCTCCCCAGGCAAGGGGCCGACTAGCAAAATGTGAGGCTGCTCATCGCTGTAGGTGGAGATGTAGTTTTCTGAGATCTCCTCCCACTTCTCAGGCCCCATTTCTTCCTCAGTGGCGAGGCGGAAACCCTCTGGCAACATCACCACTGCGCCGACGTTCAGACCAGCTTTGGATCCATCCCCAATCACCTGCTGGGAGGACAGATCATAAGGAATCTCAACGGTGATATCAAAGACTTGGCCGGGAGTGACCGCTTGGGGCACCTCCACCCGTGTGGGCATAGCAGCCAAGTGGCAATTGGCGCAGACGATCTTGCCCGTAGCTTCACGGGGACTATCGTAGTTGGACTGGGCATAGTAGGGATAAGCTTGCGCCACATCACCCCAAGCGAACAGCAGGGCAGCGCAGACTACCAAGAGAGCCAGACATCGGTTGACAAAAAGAGATTTCATCGCAAAACGTTTCATGAGCGGGATCCGTCTGTGCAAAAGCTGTGTAAAAAAACGAGTCTTGTGGGCGGCAAGACTGGGACGTAGAAAGACTGGGACGCAGAAAGAAGTGGAGACCTCAACAGTCTGGCTGATCCCTTACGATTAAGCATCGCGGAAATCGGCTTCTTCCCAAGCAGAAAAGCGGACATTCTCACCATCCACCGAGGCCACCACCAGTTCGAGCGAACGGGGGGCAGGGCCGCGCACCACCTTGCCGGTGGGAGCATATTGGGATCCGTGGCAGGGGCACTTAAACAGGTTCTCCCCAGCGTTCCACGGCACCACACAGCCCAGGTGAGTGCAGACAGCATTGATGCCGTAGTCCGCCAATTGGCCATCGTTGATCACGATGTAGGTGGGATCCCCTTTGAGACCTTGAGCCAAAACACGGTCGGTAGCACCGTGGGAGGCCAATACCTCGCTGACCACCACGGGCCGGCCTAGGGCATCTTTGGCCACCACCCCTTTATCCCCAGTGCCACTGGAGGGAGGGATGAAAAAACGAACAACAGGGTAGAGTGCCCCCAATGCAACAGTGCCAATGGATCCCCCCAAAAGGGTGGACATCATGAGACGGCGGCTCATGGATGGGGCTTCAAATTTGCCAGCAGCGTCAGTCATAGTGAAGCGTCAGTCATAGTGAGATGATGAGGCGATTATTGCGAGTCTTTACGAGCGTTTTCATGCTAGC
>JAAUUM010000260.1 GCA_012031565.1 Synechococcaceae cyanobacterium SM2_3_2 | reverse complement strand
TATGTATGTTTACTGCCCTGACGCTGTATGGAGGAAAATCCAAGCCCATGGCAAACATCATGAGGTAATGACCCTTATCCAGCGCATAGAGACCGAGGGGATTCCTGCCCTTGAACTCCTTTTTGAAGTTCTTTACCCCTATTGGAAACGGCCACTGGGCAACTACCGGCTCATAGGATCCCTGAGATTCATCGGAGTTGAGAAGGTGCTGTGTCTCGTAGATCTGATATCGCGGGGCAGTTCAGACTACAGGGCATTTTTGGATCACCGGGGAGAGCCAGACTTTATCCAACAACTAGAGCGAACACTTCCTAGCCTGCCCGAGTTAGAGATGTGGCTAGCCAACCGGCAGCAGCAGGAGGTTCACAGGCTACCCCCCTTACCGGATCATCTCCATGAGTGGCTGCAATGCCTGGGCAAGCGCGAGACCCAAGATATCCTGATTGTCGAGAGCCAATCTTGGACTCAACAATTGACTCATAACAGCACAGACAGCGAACGACGTAGATACTGTCAGATGGCTCTTGATTGGTTACAACAAGGTGACCATCAGGACTACCAAACAAGAGACATCTTTCCCAACATTCAAGTATTCTCAGCCCACGATGGTTTCTCGATTCTGGTCAGTCAGGTGGCTGTGCTAGAACATCCACAACAACCAACCTTTCTAATCGGGGCCTTTCCTCACCCACCCACCCGTGACGAGATAGAAAAGCTAGGCCAAGACCTCAATCTCTTTGGGCCTGGAGCCAATGGCAACCTATTAGAGAACCCAATCAGCCTAGAAACCCTCAGTCGATTTGCTAGACGCGCCTACCCGCAAGAGTTTCTCTGTGAGGAAACACTCTGGTTAGAGATTGAAAGCCAATTAGAGGCAAATCTTGCTCTTTCTCCTGAAGAAGAGAATATCCTCCGCCAAGCCATGCCACTTTTCATTAATGGACGGGCTGGTAGCGGCAAGTCAATGATGCTGTACTATCGGTTTGTCGAATGCTGTTATCTCTACATCAACGCTCTTCGACATCAAACCTCTGAAGAGTTGGGAGACTGTATTCAGTATCGTCCACTGTTTCTTACCTATAATCCTTCCTTGGTAGAGCAAGCCCGAACCAAAGTTTTTAACCTGATAAAAGTCAATTATCACAGTATCCTATCAGGACGATTAAAAGCCTCAGAGCTAGACTTGTTAGATCACTGTTTTTCTACATTTCAAGATGTATTGTTAAATTGCCTTTCTGATGATGAACAACTACTCTTTTCTCCCAACCGCCATATCAACTTTCACCGTTTCAAAGCCTTTTATTCACGCTCCTTTGCTCGCTCCTCTATATCGGCGGAGATTGCTTGGCACATCATTAGAACTTATATTAAAGGCTATGAATTAACCGGGAGTGACTCAGGATACTTAGATGTTGAGGATTACCTTCAGGAGGTGCCCCAACGAGACCGTAGTGTCAGTCTGGCTAATTTCCAGCAGGTCTTCAACGATGTTTGGCCTTGGTATCAAAAGCTTTGTAAGGAGAACAACTGCTGGGATGATCAGGATTTGGTCAGAGCCGCACTGACATCAGAAGGCTTGCGGCCCATCTACACAGCTATCTTCTGTGATGAAGTCCAAGATTTTACCCGCCTAGAATTGAAGCTAATTTTACATATCTCAATCTGGAAACACTATCAACTCCCCCAGGACATTCGCTCCTTGCCCTATGCATTTGCTGGAGATCCGATGCAGACTATCAATCCCACCGGTTTCCGATGGCAAAGTCTGACAGCAAACTTCTTTGAGCAAATTGTTAGCACTTTCAATCCTACCCAACGCTCATTACAGCAATTGGATCCCTATGATTTACAAAACAACTACCGTTCCGCTACCAGCATCACATTGTTTTCAAATATTGTTCACCTCTGGCGACGCAATCTATTTGGATTGACAGAGCTGAAACCTCAATACCCCTGGCGTCAACATGAGATGGGGTTTCCACCTCAACATTTGACCATTAGTGATAATTTGACGATTGAGGACATCAAGACCATCGCTACCTATGGAATGATCATCATCCTGCCTTGTGACGAAGGAGGAGAATTAGATTTTATAGAACAGGATCCTCATTTGAAGCTCTTATTTGAGGGATCCCTGCAAGAGGGTAAAAAGCCAGATAATATTCAAACTCCTGCTTCCATCAAAGGAATGGAGTTTCAAAAAGTGATTATCTACAAGTTTGGAGACTACTATAACCGTCATTTCAAGGATTCCCTTCACTGCTCATCTAGAAAATCGGATTCATTAGAGTTGATGTATTTTCTGAGTAAACTCTATGTTGCCGTTAGTCGTCCTCTCAATGTTTTGGGGATTATGGAATCTCTGGAGGGACGAGACTCTTTCTGGGATCCTGCCTGCCAGTTGGAGCCTTGGCTGAAGCAGCTCGGACAACTTCAATCGGAATGGGAGCCCTGGCTAGGGCAAGCTGTACCCGCCCGCCAGTTGGATGCGTTCACGGATGTTGATGCCACCCAGTACGTCCAAATTGCTAAACAGTTTTTGCAGCAGGGCTGGGATAAGGGCAGCGAATCTCACCTGCGGGATGCAGAATCCTATGCTAGGAGGGCAGATGATAAACCACTTTTACAGGAGTGCCGGGCTTGGCGGTTGAGGTTGAGAAAAAACTTGCGCGAGGCGGGACACGCCTTTGTCCGGCTGGCTCAGACAGGCTCTGAACTACAGATCAGTAGATTAACACCTGAAAGAGAGGCCTGGAACTGCTTTTGGAGTGGTCAACATTGGCATGATCTTCAGCACTGGTATCAACGTTATGAGGCAGAGCAGCCTAGCCACCTGCCTCTCGCAAAGTTCATGGTGAGTTGTGCAAATGAGGTCTCAGGTGAGCAAAAACAGCCATCCATAACCCTGATTCTGGACAATCTACCTGCCATTACCGATTGGATAGAACAGGTATCCCAACAACACCCACAGACACTTCACGGGTATCGCCGGGATCCATCTGGGCAGGCGTTTGTTAAGACCTTGCTGGCTTGCGTAGAGCAACTATGGTCAGCCCTGGAGAACAATAAACTTCAATCCCAGGACTTACCAGAGCACCTATGCTCAAAGGTTATATCAGTTCTGCTGAGATTAGACGAAAGCCACAATAGCCCCCGTCATGATCTCAAGCGATGCAAGAGTCTGGCAGCAAGTGGTTATTATTGGCAGCACCAGTACCCCCAGGCAGTGGGGATCTGGGACGGCATTGCAGTGACTGAGCACAGTCTTTACAACCGTTCACGGATTGAAATGGATGACTACCCCCAAAAAGTCATCTGGCTTGCCAAGGAGAATCGTCATCGAACGGTCATTGATGCCTGGTTAGAAACGAAAGCAATCACCGGTAGATGGTCGAAGTTTCTCGAAATTGTGGCTGGAAGCTTGATGGCTGAGGCGGAATATGAGCTTTTGTTGGAATTGCGGATTCGGCAGCAGTCTTGGGCAAAGCTCTTGCAGATTCCCGCTGATCTCAGAGAAGCTCATTGGACAATTAAGCATGACCTCCTATGTGTAGACGCCTTGGCAAGTGATCAAAAGCTCAATAGCTGGAATAATTTCACAAATGAGCAGTCTCTGTTTTTCAATTCGGTGCTTGAACGTCTGACAGAAGAACAGGCTTGGAAACCCAAGCTAACTGTCTTCAATATGGGGACTGTTCTAGAAAAACAAAGACACTTTCACCGGACACTCACTTTTTATGAGGACTTTGTCAATCATTTAGACCCCAACTACCGCAATCATGCCCGCCGTAGATGGTTAGTGGTGAAAGGTCAGCAGATAAGCTGGCTCGCCACTTCTGAGGATTCTGAGGTTCGGGCCAAAGTCCCGGAATACCGCTTTCAACAGCAGCAAAGGGCAAGAGAGTGGGGCGTTGACGTGACGACTCTTAAAGAGGGGATCCCTACCCTAACCCCTTCAGGACGGCTTTCTAATTTGCCAAAGACTCAGGCCCCAATCCCTGTATCCACTAACGGCAGGGCTCATGGTAAGGAGGATCTCACCCTTCAGGATTTACAAGCACAGCTTGAATTGCTATCTGCTGAGGAACTTAACCAGGTTCAGAGCTTTTTGATTAAGCTTCGCTCATCACCCAAAGTTATGGTCAAAGCTTTATCCGGCTCACCGTCCTCAACCGAGCGTTAGCCATTTACACAGTCTGTCTCTAAAACTGGATCCAACCACCCAAGAGAATACACCTGAGGGGGTGACAGAGGAGCTAGAAAGCCTGCCTGATAAGCTCTGCGGCTCTGAGAGCATGGCGCTGACGATGCGTTTTCAAGCCTGTTGTGAAGTCATCATCCACCCCCATCTGTAGCCCCTCAGCCCACAGCAGACCCCACAATCCCAGATAAAATGTGCTGTGTCGTGCTCTGGCTCGCTTCGGTTCACGGGTACGACCCACATAGGGATCAATCTTTTGCCGCCTGATTTTCTCCCCTCTTATCGTTGCACTGGTATAGGCCA
>JAAUUM010000038.1 GCA_012031565.1 Synechococcaceae cyanobacterium SM2_3_2 | reverse complement strand
CTATACCGATTTACTGGAGACTGCTAGAAAAGCAAGGCTGTAGCAATCTATCCGAACAAATCCATGTCATTGATATCGTTCAACCTCTGGTTGCCGACTATCGATTGATAGTACTTGGGGATAGAGAGTTTTGCTCTGTGAAATTAGCAGAAGCCCTGAGGAGAAGGAAGATAGGCTATTGGTTGCGATTGAGGAAAACTGCAACAATTCAATTTAACCAGCAGATTCAGCTGCCTCTGTGGCAAACAGGACTCCGGCCTAGAATCAGCTTTTTCTGGGCTGGGGTGAAGGTGACAAAAGCACAAGGCTTTGGGGTGTTTAATGTGGCGGCTAAATGGCAGCGGAAGACTCGATGTAAGCAATCAGAAGAAGCGTGGTTTATCTTGACCAGTCTGGGAGAGTTAGATGCAGCTATTAAGAGTTATCGAAAACGCTTTAGGATTGAAGAGATGTTCCGGGATCTCAAGAGTGGGGGCTATCAACTGGAGCGAACACAGCTGTCTGGGGAGCGGCTAGAAGCGATGATTATGGTGATAGCGATGGCCTGTACCAGTGCAACGTTAATACCAGTGCAACGTTAAACGGAGAGACAATCAGGCGGCAAAAGATGGAACTTTATGTGGGTCGTACCCGTGAACCGAAGCGGGCCAGAGCAGGACACAGCACCTTTTATCTGGGATTGTGGGATCCGGTGTGGGCTGAGGGGCTACAGATGGGGGTGGATGATGACTTCACAGCAGCCTCAAAAACCCATCATCATCGCCGTGCTCTCAGAGCCGCTGAGCTTATCAGGCAACCTCTCTAGCCTCTCTGTCACCCCCTCAGCTGGGATCCATAAGGTTGGTCAGATTTGAACGAGCTTTGCTCTACAGGTGCATCAATGCAAGCCAGACGGATCCGCTGATTGTGGTGCCAGCACTGCTCGCTTATCCTGTCAGGGAAGTGATATGGGGAGAGCTGGATTATCCAGTAGGTTTTCCGGTTGGCGATGATATCTTCAAACCAGAAGCCCCGTTGTTGGTATGCCTGAATGGTTTTCTGGACTGGCTCAGGGAGTTTTTTCAGGTCCTTTTTTTTCGGGCATTTAACGGTTGGTGGGACACTATCATAGGTCACTCCTGGGTGGTGAGGAATGTTGTGGCTCTGGATGCTGCGGTGGCAGCTTTGAGAAAGGCTTTGGAGTCTCCCTTGAGCAGAGACAGCCAGCCGTCTAGATAGCTGGCATGGTGTTCCAATTGGGGCTGGATCCCGATGTCATTGCAGAGGAAAGCGGATCCCAATTCGGCAATCAATTCTTCGTAGGCATAGCACTGGGATCCATAGCGTCCCTGCATCTCTCTATTGAGTCGGGTGGGATGGCCTGTCCAGTGGGTGAGTTCGTGGAGAGCGGTGGCGTAGTAGGCTTCTGGGCTGGTGAAGGTTGAGAAATTGGGCAGGTTGATGCGGTCACTGGCCAGGGAGTAGCAGGCAACATCCCCTTCATGCTGGATCCTGGCCCCGGTGCTTGTGATGAAAGCTTCAGCTTGGGCAACCCACTCTATCTCTGAGAGCGTGTGTTGATTGGGCTGGTATTTCTCTGTCCATTGCTGGATCTGGCGGCCACCATCCCGGTCGTCGATGCAGGCGATGTTGTAGACGGCGTGCCATTTGTGGATCCTGCAGCGGCTTTCCTGCTTCTCGCCCTGGTCGTTTTCTACTTCTTTTGATGCTGTGCCCGCAAAGAGGATCCAGGAGGCTTTAGATCCCTTAGTGATGTTGCAGTCCTGTTCTTTGGCCTGCTGATAGCCGATGAAGTGAGGATCCTGCTGCTGGTCAGCCAACATTTGCACAGTCAGCAGGAGGGGATTGGATCCTTGATAAACATTGCCCCGGATAAGATTCCTGGGCGGGTTGCCAAACCAAGGTTTCTGCCAGGGCAGGGTGCCTTGTTCCATCAGATTGAGCAGTTTATCGGTGATGAGTTGATACTTGTTTGTGGCTCTTGTTTTTGGCGTTGGAGTGATTGATTCTTCACTCTTTGCGTAGCCTTTTTCTCCTTTTTTCTGGTTTCATCTTGAAGGCAGCCGCAGGATCTGGCCTTGTCCTGAATGAGCAAATAACCGAGAGTCACATGGTAGTTTCCACAGTTGCACTGACACTTCCAGAGGGCGTGTGTGCCATGGCTGCCAAATCGCTTCAAGACCTTTAATCGCTCAAAGGTTTTGCCTTCTATGTTGATGAGTTTTCCCATTAAGCAAAGTTTTCACAATTACGGATTCGATAGGTTACACTTCCTACTGAATCTGTGTAAACAAACAGGATCTCGTAGCAGCTTTTCTGGCGCAGAGTCGGGCCATCCAGGATCATTGATTGATTAGGGCCAAGGGTAGCGGTTTCTCCCTGTCTATGGCGAATTTTGAACTCTAGGACTTCGACAGTTGCTACGGGGGATGTTGCCACCGCAAGCTGAGTGGTGAACCGGGTTTTGCCACGCACCATCTGAGTTTGGTTCGCACCAGCGGCGACTTGTCACATCCCGATTCTAAGGGCGGCTTCAGGGAGGCCATTGGTGAAGATTTCTCCCTCCAATTGCGGTAGATTTTCGATGAATCCTAGTCCTTCTGGAAACTCTCGGTTAGTCAGATACAATCGGCACTCTAGATAATCGTTCTGGCACTCTTTCTGTAGTCCAAAAGAATTGGGTAGTGCTAGCAAAGTAATGATTCGTTACAGTGATGGAGGAAGTTAAATATCATGCCAATATGATTTTCGAGTTTCTTGGAGAAAGATAGACTTTTCCTGACAAGCCTGCCAATTCGCTGCCTAAGAGTATTATTTAATTGCTCAATTAATAATGTCTTTCCTGTTTCTTTGCCAACTGGCTGATGCTTCTCTTTCAGGATAACTCTTTCATAAGAATCCCAGAAGCCTGTGTAGAATGTGCTGCCTTCTTTCCAAGTATCTGGAATCCTGTCCTAAAGCATTTGAGCACTTCTTCTGTCTCGATTACCTACATAAGCACCTCCTAGCAACCGTGTCTCTTTATCCATAGCTATCCACAGCCATTTCTTATTACTTTTAGATCCCGCAAACGACGATAGCTCATCGCATTGCAGGATCAATCCGTCTTTTTTGAGGGCTCTACCCCCATAGCTTCAGAAGTATAAATTGACTTATTGTTAACATATCTTTGAATCCATGATTCAGAGATGCTAGTAATCCTAGATATTGCAGCAAGTGACAATCTTTCGAGAAGCAACTTATCAATCAATGACTTCTGCTCATCTGATATATATTTTTTAGTGGCAGTTGGCACAAATTGTCGATGGCAGTCATGACATCTGTATCGCTGCTTACCATTATGAATCTTTCCATATTTGACAATATTGGAAGAATTGCATTCAGGACAGGTTACCATGGCTCTATTAAGTAAGAAGTGAGACTTGATCTTAGCATAACATTACAATAGTGGCACTACCACTTCTTCAATTTCTCCACCGCTTCAGCCAAGACGATGATGGCTCCCAAGCGTTCTGGTGCATTAGCTTGACTGACCAACACTCCAATCACTAACCCTTGAGAATCTACGACGATATGACACTTACGCCCTCTAACCTTCTTGCCACCATCAAAGCCATAGACCTCCTCCTTTTTTCTGTTGTCTTGATCGACTGAGAATCGGTAATGGCAACGGTTGAGTATTATCTCGGCCTTGTTGGTGATCCACTTGCATTCGGAGTTGGTCATGCATCTGCTGCCAAATCCCTCATCGTTGCCATTTAGGAGGCAAGTCATGAGGCAACATCTGCCACTGACACCCATGAACGGAGAAGATGCCGTTGAGGATCTCCCCAAAATCCACTTCAATGGGGTGTCCAAACCCTTTAGGATGGGGCAGCAATGGCTTTAGGATGGCCCATTGCTGGTCACTTAGGTCGCTGGGATAGGGTTTGCGCTGGGGATGGGCAATGACAGGTAGACAGCTCATAGGTTGACTTTGCCCTGACCGAAACTCACCCTAGAACCGATGGAGAAGTAGTATCGCTCCCCTTTAGATTGTCTTCATAAATCAGCTCTAACTGCCAGTGTATCTGCCTGCCTGTCACCCCCTCAGCTCCTCCACCCTTGAATATCTCACCGAGTATTCGTGACTCATTGCAAATGTGAGATCCACCCATTTTTCTAACGGACAGTAGCTAAAAACAGTAGCTAAAATTTGATTCTTTCCTTTTTCAGGATCCCGCATGATTCTGGTGGGCTTAATTTCCGGCACGTCAATTGACGGCATTGATGCAGCGGTGGTGGAGATCGACGGGGATCCCAGTGGATTGAACTGGAGGATTCTCAAATTCTGCACTTACCCCTACGCCCCTGAGATACGGGCAGAATTGCTCTCAGTGTTTAGCCTGCAATCGGGCAATGCCCAAGACCTCTGTCGGCTCAACGTTGCTTTGGGGCGGGCTTTTGCTGAGGCAACTCTTCAGGTCATCAAATCGGCTGGTCTCAGCTTGCAACAGGTGGATTTGATCGGTAGCCACGGCCAAACGGTCTGGCATATCCCCACGGGAGCGGATGCCTCGACCTTGCAACTGGGGGAAGCTGCGGTGATCGCTCAAACCACCGGGATCCCAGTGGTCAATAATTTTCGGGCTCGCGATATGGCAGCGGGCGGACAGGGGGCACCGCTGGTCTCCTATATCGATACCCTCTTGCTGCGGCATCCCCTTCAGGCTCGCGTGGCTCAAAATATTGGCGGCATCGGCAATCTCACCTATTTGCCCGCCCAGTTAGACAGCACGGCCCCGTTTGCCTTCGATACCGGCCCTGGCAACGTCTTGATTGACGGAGCTGTCAGCCGCTTGACTCAGGGATCCCAGACCTATGATGCCGGAGGGATGCTGGCCTCTCAGGGCAGTTTGGTGCCAGATGTCTTGGCTGAGCTGCTGCGGGATCCCTATCTGCATCAGCCCCCCCCCAAGACCACAGGCCGAGAATACTACAGCGCTGCCTATCTGGATCGGGTCTGGCAGCAGGTGGGATCCCCGTTAGATCTAATTCGCACCTTGACCTCCTTCACGGCCCAGTCGCTGGCCCAAGCCTATCGAGATTGGTTGCCCCAGATGCCAGCGCAAATCTTGGTCAGTGGGGGTGGCGCTCTCAATCCAGTGCTGATGGCAGATTTACAGGCCAGTGTGCCCACCTGCCAGGTCATGACCACCGCAGACGTGGGGATCCCGGTGGAAGCCAAAGAAGCGCTAGCATTTGCCCTCCTGGCCTATGAAACCTGGCATGGTCGAGTGGGAAATTTGCCCCAGGCCACCGGCGCAACTCAATCGGTGATCCTGGGCCAGATCACCCCAGGGTTGGGCCATTGGCACCCTTTCAGTTAGCAAGATTGGCAGGTAGCAAGATTGGCAGGCGTGGCTTACCAAAATCACCTTAAACCCGAACGGGATCCCCTTGCTGCCAGCACAACTCGCCTCTTTGCCAGTCGGCATTTGTTGGGGTCAATAGGGTCTGTACCCCCCCCCGGCTACTATTCCAAAATCAGCTCCTTGAGGCCAAAATCGGCCCCCGCAGCAAACTCGCCGGATGCCAATGTGATGGTGTAGGAGGAGGGCTGCTCTTGGCGAATGGTGTTGGCCACAAAAGAGGAAAAGCTGGAGACGCGGGTGGCAACCCCTGGCAGATTGGGTTGTGCACAGCCCGCCCCATAGCTGACCAAGCCCGCCACCACCGTTCCATCTCGGTTATCTGGCACCAAGACAGGACTACCGCTGTCCCCTTGACAGGCATCCTGCCCACCACTGGGGGCCAATGTACAGAGCATACTGGGCAAAATCCGGGATCCATAGATACCGGCCAACCTCGGATCTGAACCTGCTGCCAGCCGACATTGCTCATTGCTGATGATGGGTATCTGCACCTGTTGGAGCAGGGTCGGAAAGCTGGGTTGCTGGTTTACCGGTCGGGGAAAGGGCTCAGCGGTGAGGCTACCCCAACCAATCAGGGTGGATAGGGTGTCAGCCCTAGCTAGGTCGTCGGTGAACGGCCCCAAAATGCTGGCGGTAGACAATGCAGCATTGGTTCGGCGGGAAAGCCGAATCAGAGCAATGTCATTGCCCTCCAGTAGATCTCCCGAAAAGCTGGGATTGACGATCAGTTCTCCTAGTGGAATTTGCTCTCCTCCAGAGGTGAGATCGTTGGTACCCACCAAGAGCCGCACCTGCTCAGGTGGAATGTCAATTTGGCGAGTGGAGGCATCAAAAAAGCAATGGGCTGCCGTCAATACCCAATCAGGGGCGATCAGGGTGCCCCCACAAAACAGCACCAATCGACCTGCATTGTTGGGACGCAAGATCCCGACCGCCCAGGGAAATTGAAAGCTAGGAGCATCTGAGCCTCCCACAATAGCCGAGATGGGATCCTGCTCGGCCTCGACAGCAATTTCAACCCTTGAGTTCAGGTCACCAGCTGTCCGGGCCACCACCGCCTGACCAGGAAAGGTAGTGATTTCGTTGGGGCGGGGCAGGACTCGCACTATAAAGGTGCCAGGGGTAGAAAGATTTTCAAAGCGATAGACCCCATTCGCATTGGTGATCACGGTGGGCTCGGCGGCATCCGGTCGGCCATTGCCATTGAGATCCAGCAGCACAGGCACTCCGCCAGCTCGCACATCTCCTGTGGTGAAAACTCCATCACCACTGCGATCTAGAAAGACCACCCCTTGAATCGAGTTGATCGTGTTATTGGGCTCAAAAGGAGAGGGACTGGGGGGGCCTACAGTCGGTGGCACCACAATAGGCGTAACAATAGGGGTAGAGTTGCTGTCCCCGCCGCCACATCCCGCCAACAGCCCCAACCCCAAAAGGGATCCACTCAAGAGGCTAGAGATCCGAAGGAGCATGTTGTGAAAAGCCTTGGGGGTGCGAAATGAGGCATCGGTCATGAGGTGTCCTGTGGATATCCAGCGAATGGATTGTCCCACACCCAGCCAAAGGATCCCCATAGGATCCGGCGCAATTTAAGGGGCGTGATCCGGCCTGTGTGATAGGCGGCATTGATCGGAGAGATACGGGTACCTGAACATTGAGCTGCGATCGAACGGATTATGCTCCCCCCCAGACTGGTCTGGGCTACCCATTAAACCCTTCTTATCAAAGATCTCTTCACATAAAAGACATCGATCAAAAGGGATCCATTCATCAAAAGAATGGCCTATTATCATCCGTGACTTGTATCGAGGTAGATTCGATGGCCAAGATCCTGGATGAGTTTAAAGCCTTCATTGTGCGGGGCAATGTGATGGACTTAGCGGTGGGCATCATCCTTGGGGTGGCCTTCAATGGCATCGTCAGCTCTCTGGTCAACGACGTGATCATGCCCCCGATTGGCGCGATCTTGGGGGGAGTGGATTTCAGCAACATCTATATCAATCTGTCAGGGCAACAGTTTGAGTCCTTGGCCGCCGCCCAGGAAGCAGGTGCCGCTACCATCAACATCGGCGTGTTTATCAATGCTGTCATTAACTTTCTGATTGTCTCCGCAGCAGTATTTTTTCTGGTACGCGCCCTCAATAGATTCATCTACAAGCCCCAGCCTCCTGCCCCGGAGCTACCCAAGCCGGATCCCCAGCAACAGTTGGTGGAGCAGTTGACCCGCCTGGTCAATGTGATGGAGGCTCAACAACGCAATTCTTAATCTGGGCTAATCGTTATGGGGGTTAATCGTCATGAGGGTTAATCGTCATGGGGTTAATCAGGGGCTTTGGCTGATCTGAGATAGATGCGGCTGTGGCGGGGGATACCATAGACAAAGATTCGCTTCTTCTTGGTCATGGCACAGTCCTCCTCTCCCGATGTTACAAAGCAGTTTGGATCCTGGCAGCACGGGTATGCCCAGACCAATGGGATCCAGTTACACTACGTCACCCAGGGCACGGGGGATTTAGTACTGATGCTGCACGGCTTTCCTGAGTTTTGGTACTCTTGGCGACATCAGATCGCCCCCTTGGCCCAACGCTTTCGGGTGGTGGTGCCTGATCTACGGGGTTACAACGATTCTGATAAGCCCAGCACTGGCTATGACTTGGCTACTCTGACCGAGGATATGCGGGGTCTGGCCCAGCATTTTGGGGCTGAGACAGTGCGGGTGGTGGCCCATGATTGGGGCGGGGCGATTGCCTGGTATTGGGCTCAGCACTTTCCGACACAAATCAAGCAGTTGGCCGTGCTTAACTCGCCCCATCCGGCTTGTTTTCGCCGTGAGCTCGTAGGCAACCTGGATCAACTGAGGCGCAGTTGGTATATGTTCGCCTTCCAGGTGCCTTTTTTGCCAGAGTGGATCCTTCAGCGCAGCCTATCCGACTGGGTGAAGCGGATCTTTCAAGAGACCTCCATCCGCAAGGGAGCCTTTACCAGCCAGGATCTGAAGATGTATGAGCAGGCGCTGGAAAAACCTGGTTGTTTGACCGCTGCCCTCAATTACTATCGGCAAATTTTGACAATCAATACCCTACGAGACCTTTTGGTGGAGCCGATGCGGCAGATTTTGGCCCCCACATTGCTGATTTGGGGGGAGGATGACTTTGCCCTCAACCGCAGCTTGACAGAAAATATGGAGGGCTTTTTTATGCAACCGTTGCGGCGAGAGTTTATTCCCGATTGTGGGCATTGGTCTCAGCAGGAGGCTCCCCAGACTGTCAATCGCCTGCTGCTGGAGTTTTTGGGTTAGGCAAGCGGATCTCAGCAAGCATTGTCGTGTTAAATGGCAGGTTAAATGGCAGTGGATCCCTCCCTGCTGGCTTGGCTCAGTCTCAGGAACCCCTATGAAAATGCTCCAGAACCGACAATGCGATAACCAATGCGATAAGTCTGGCTCTCAGCAGGATGGGGGCTTCGGCTCTTGGATCCCAAGGTTCAGGATCCCGATGCTGGCCTCTGGGATCGGCCTAGCCCTGGTGCTGTCTCCGCTTTCAGCCTCCGCTCAACAGGTGGAATTGGACGTGAATACCTCTGCCATCCAAGCCACCCCCGAGGGGATGTTGCCACCGCCGCCTGCCGGAGTCCGGCAGATCGATCCCAACAGTGATCCGGCCACAACGGTGGATATGCCCTTGTCATTGGTGGGGGAACAGTTGTTGGAGGCAGTCTGTGAGGCCCAGATCGATGCCCAAAAAGCCCTGTCAGTGATGCCAGATTTGAGCGAGATTCACATCCAGCGCAGTTGCCCCAAAGAACTAGCTCCCAAGTCATAGCTTCTAAGTCATAAGAGCATTTAATCTTAAAATAGTTGATTTATATACAGCTTGTTCAGAAACCGTCTGTTACATTTTTGGATCTCCATAGCCCCTCTTAAAAAGGTGGAAACCCCTTTAGAGAGACCTTTCTTAAGAGGGATTAGGGGGATTTAAATCCCTACCTTGTTATAGGCAATCCGTGAACAAACTGTAGTTGATTTACTCTAATTTACTGAATTAGATGCTTTAGCCTGCACAGCAGTCTGGCTGCTTTATCGCAAAAGTTTACAAGCTTGGAACTGTCAAAATCTGAAGGACGTAAAGGAAACCAGACACCCTCACTTCTGCCCAGCCTCGATTTGACCAGCCGGGATCCCAGCAATGAGCAAAATAGCATGACCGCTTAATGGGTTACTCCGACGTTCTCAGCCCCAATCCCGGTATCATGCCCCTTGGAGATCTCCGCTGCCCCAGGCCCGATGCACCCCACCCTCATGACCAGTGATCCCCCACGATTGGTAATCCAGCGCGTTCTGGGTGTTCCCATTCATATCCCCATCGGGATCCCGGCTGAGGACTCCCTGCCCAGCTATGTGGAGTGGTTGCGGCAACGGTTAGCCCGACATCAGGGCACCCATGTGATCACGCTTAATTCTGAGATGACCATGTTGGCTCAGCGGGATCCCACGTTTTGGGCCTCTCTTCATCAGGCTGATTTGGTCATTCCCGATGGTGCTGGGGTGGTTTGGGCCTTGGGTCGGCAAGGGATCCAGGTACATCGGACTCCCGGCATTGAGCTAGCCGAGACCCTCTTGCGTCGCCTAGCCGAGGATCCTACAGACAGCTTCACCATCGTCCTAATTGGGGCCAGACCAGAAGTCAACCTGGCCGCCCAAGCCCATTGGCAGCAGCTGTACCCCCGCCTATCTCTATGGGGTCAGCACGGCTATCTCTCCCCCGACCAAGAATCAAACCTGCTGACAGATCTGGAGCAGCAAGCCCCTCAGGTGATTTTGGTGGGCATTGGATCCCCGCGACAGGAAGCTTGGATCCAGGCCCATCGGCAACGTCTGCCCAATGCCATCTGGATCGGGTGGGGGGCAGCTTTGATATTTGGGCTGGCAGCAAAACCCGCGCCCCCCAATGGTGGCGTGACCACCGGCTCGAATGGTTGTATCGTCTATACCAAGAACCTTGGCGTTGGCGGCGGATGCTGGTCTTACCCCAGTTTGTCTGGAAGGTCTGGTGGACTCACTCAAGATCTGGCTGAGCTATGGGGTTCTTCACTCACCTCCTCTACTTTCTTTACTCTGATCCGTCAGGAGTTGTCCCTGTGGTTAAATCCTCTCTGCTGCCTCCTCGCCCCCACAGCACCACCCTCGAGTCCACCACGGCCCTGTCCGGCATCCCTGGACTGGGGGATCCCATCGCCTACAACCCCGATTTCATCCCCTCTGGGGTCGGTCTAGCAGAAGATCTACAGGATCCCAGCGATCAGATGGGGATCCCAGCGGTGGTCAGTCTCCATAATGTCACCAAGGTCTTTCGCAATGGCAACAAGGTGCTGGATGGGGTCAATCTGCAAGTCCACCAGGGGGATTTCATCTTTTTGACGGGAGTGTCGGGGGCAGGCAAATCTACCCTGCTGCGACTGCTGTATGGCGCAGAGCAAGCCACCTCTGGGGATGTGATCGTCAACGATGTCAATCTCAACCGAATCCGCAATCGTCCTTTGGCCCTGCTGCGGCGCAAATTGGGGGTGGTGTTTCAGGACTACCGCCTGCTGGCCCATCGCACCGTCAGCGAAAATGTTGCCTTTGTCCTGCGGGCACAGGGCATCGCCCCTAGCGAGATCCGCCGTCGCCTTGGCCCCACCCTCAAGATGGTGGGCTTGACGGGCAAAGCTGACCGCTTCCCCCATGAGCTGTCAGGTGGAGAACAACAGCGGCTCAGTCTGGCCCGCGCCATCGTCAACACCCCGATCTTGTTGATTGCCGATGAACCCACCGGCAATTTGGACTGGGAAAACTCTCTGCTGGTGCTGCAAATCCTCCAGCGGCTTAACTCGTTTGGGGTCACCATCATCATGACCAGCCATGATCCCAATCTGGTGGAGCGCACCGACCATCGTGTGGTGCATTTGCAGGAAGGCCAGCTCTACGACCTGCGCTAAGCCTGCCCTTACACCCCTGCAATACTCTGATTTGTGGCAGGATGCCCCGATGTCATTACCTTCGCTCGATCACCTGACTCGGTTGGCCCAATGTCTGGCCGGGGACTTCAACAATCAAGACCAAGCCTGGGAAAATCCACCCCTATTTGCCCAGATCCAGGTTTGCTATGCGCCCCTACCTTGGGCGGTTTTTGGCACCTATGGCTTCTATGTGGAGCAAGCCTATATTGGCCATCTCCAGGATCCCTATCGCACCGCTGTGGTGGCACTGGCCTTGGGGGGGCAGGGTCTGATCATCCGCAACTACCGCCCGCTAGCCCCAGAGCGTTGGCAGGGATCCCCCCGTCAGGATCCCAGTCGATTGGCAGCCATCAGGGCTGAAGATGTGGGGTCATTACCCGGTTGTGATGTACAGGTGTTTTGCCAAGATGGCATCTTTGTGGGAGAAACTCAGCCCGGTCGCCACTGTCGGGTGGTGCGCCAAGGTCAGCCCAGCTATTTGCATACAACCGTTCAAATCAGCCCAGAACGGTTAGTTACCCACGACCGCGGATTTAATCCAGAAACCCATGAGCAGGTCTGGGGAGCCTTGGCGGGGCCATTCGTTTTTCGCAAGATTGCCGATTGGTCAGCTCATCTACCGGCTCTAGCTTGACCGGATCCCCATAGCCGCCATCTATCCCCCATGTATTAGGATCCCACTGGAATGCACTTGCTCCCCCAACCCCCTCCCTAACCCCCTGGGGAGAACTCCGTTGGGTTGCCCCAAAGGCTCAGCTCATCCGCACCTCATCATCTTTCAACCTTCAGATCTATCGTCCGCATTGATATCGTAATTTCTGTTAAGGATGAGACAACTGGATGCCGGTCTCAATTCTCCGTTGCCAACATTCCTCATCCCAGTACAGGGGCGGGGAGCAAGCTAAACTGTTGCAGTTCTAATCGGAATTACTATAAAGGAATGGCCGGAATCCCTGCCGCTGCCAGAACTCTTCAGATCTTGAGCTATCTTAATAAAAGGACTAAAAAAGACACTGAGCATAAAAATTGCGACAAACAATTTTTGAATGTAGAGAATGTACAAGTTTTTATGGGCGGTACAAGATTCGAACTTGTGACCCCTTCCGTGTGAAGGAAGTGCGCTACCACTGTGCTAACCGCCCATTTTTCGGCCTTACCATGATACCACAGGGATCCGAGCATTGCTCAGATCCCCATCCCCGCCTCACAGATGGGCAATCTCTTGCAAATAGAGCCGTGCAAAGTCTTCCTCGCTGGCTAACTCAAATTGATCCATCACATCCCCGGAGCGGATTGAGATCTGCTGACCCTTTTTGATGATCACGGTGGCACTTTCCATTGCCCCCCGCGCCAGCATCATCTCCATCTCACTGGGATCCACCAGCACCACCACATCGCTGCCCTGATAGGCCATGCCATCCTCATCTAGTCGCTCTTCCGGGTACTCCGCTACCAGTAGATCCAGTTGGGGATGCCGCAACAGTTGCCGCACACAGGTGTTGTAGCGAGAAGAGGTGGGCGGTTGCAGGGTTTGATTGAGCAGGATCCCCTCTCGACAAGCTCCCCCCACCAGCCAGCTGGGATGCCGGGTCAGCACTTGGGTAACCACCCCTTGTAGAGCCGCTAGAGATAGGCGATTGAAGGTGATAACTGGGATCCGAGCCGCCTGAGGGCTGGCAAAAAAGGTGCTGATGATAGCGGCGGGCACATCGACGCTCTCCCCCACCGCTGGCTTGAGGTGCATGTAGATCCCAGGGGCGGCGTTGATCTCGATGATGCCCAGGGATCCCTCGCGCCATGATTTCGTCAAGCTGGGGCTGATCACATCGATGCCCAAGCAGGTGAGGCGAAAATACCGGGCGATATCCTCCGCCAGTCGCACATTGTCGGGGTGCAGGGTGCGGGTGGCATCACGGCTGATCCCCCCTGCCGAAAGATTGGCCACTTTACGCAGATAGACCACCTGGCCCCACGGCAATATGGAGGTCAATGTGAGAGATTGCTCGGCCAAAAATGCCAGCATTGAGTCATCGGATTGGATTTTGCCCAAAGCAGAGGTAGGGGTATCGAGACGGGCAGGGGTGGCATTTTCCCGTTCGATCAGGGTGGCAATGGAGGAGACGCCATCTCCGATCACATGGGCTGGGGTGCGCTCAATCGCCGCCACATAATGACCATTGACACAGAGGAGGCGAAAGTCAGTCCCCAGCATGTGCTTTTCGATGATGATGCTGACCGGTTGGTCGCGGGGGATGGCATCGAGGGCTTTGTCATAGGCAAATTCCACCTCAACGGGATCCTGGACATTGGCGGTGACCCCGATGCCTTTGTGGCCAGACACGGGTTTGACCACCACCGGAAAGCCAATCTGTTGGGCCGCAGACAGTGCTTTGGCCAGGGATCCCACCACATGCCCCCGAGGCACCGGAAATCCCATGCTTTCCAAAAAGGCTTTGCAATCGTCTTTGCGGGTGGTGAAGTCTGAGTCTAGGTGGCTATCGCGGTCAAAGGTGGTGCCTGCTCCCCGCACCTGCCGCCGCCCGTAGCCATATTGCACCAGATTTTCAGTCCAGAGATATTGCGTCGGGATCCCTCGGTCTTGGGCGGTTTTGAGCAGGGCATAGACGGTGGGGCCACCATAGACCGAAGCCCGAAACATCTGCTGTAAGCCGATGATGCGGGCATCAATATCAAACGGTTCACCCTGGGCAATGGCCTCAAACCAATCCCAGACGCAGTAGACCACAGCGCGGGTGGTTTTGCCATGCAGAGTTTGGTTGGCGATCCGCACCAGCTCAGGATAAAGCTTTAGCACCCACCGTTCTAGCGGCAGATCCATATCCAGTTGATTCACTTCCGCCACCACCTGCCCAAACAGATGGGCGATCGAAAAATAGTGATTGCGCCGCAGATGGGGGAAGCGATGGCCAATGCTGCTGACATAAGCCTCAATCGGCAAGGGATCCCGCTCTTGGGTCAAGGAAATGTCATAGGTGACGGCGGGGCTATCCAGATAGGGGTTGGCCCCCGAGTAATGCTTGAGATTAAAGATATCCAAGACATCGTTAGGACGAGCATTGATCCGCACGCTGTTGGAGAGGGATCCCTCGGTTTCTAAACCCACAAAATCTTGGTTCCAGCCTGCTTGGCCCAAGGCTTCAGATGTCAGATTCAGGTTGAGAGGGGCTAACGCTTGTGAGGGTGTGATTGTTTCTGCCTCAGATGTTTCAGAACCAGGGACTGAATGACTCATGGAGATCTCAGGGTCGAGGGTGAAATAACTCTCAGGCACAGTCATGAGCAAGGTTCCAGGACGAAAATGAGCAACAGCTATGGCAAATTTGATCGGGCAGGCATCAGAGATTAAGAGAGATCTGCCCTCTGTTGGCATTTTACAGGGTTGGCCTCCAGACGGCTGCGGCTGCACTTGAATGCCATTCTGGACAGATGAGATAATCAAACCATTCCTTTGAGTTCAAGTGGACATCCTGTGACCCAATCTCCTGTCATGCCTGCCGCATCCCTGCTGTCTCGGTCAGTGAGTCGGTTGGTGAGCGGGATCCTCTCCATCAAGCCACTGTTTAAGGTGGCCAAGCAGAGGGCACGCACCATGATGATCGAGCGGGCAGCGTTAATTGGGGTTCAGTGGCATCAAGAAGCAGAAGCCCTGCTCTCCCGGGGTGGCTCGGTGGCGTTCTCGCCGGATTGGGAGGAAGAGTTAGCAGCGATTCAGGATCCCGGGCTGGCCTATCCCGACTATTACGTCCGACCTTTTCATGCCTATGACGAGGGCAATCTAGGCTGGGATCCGGCGGTGGAGGTGGAAGTCGCCGCCCATGCCGTCCATTCGCGGGTGTGGGGCAAAGAGGCAGAAGCCCAGGGAGATGCCCGTCTGCGCCAAAGCTATCACGAGGTCTTACAGGGATCCCTATCTCAGCCCCCCGCCCAGATTCTCGATATCGGATGCAGTGTTGGCATGAGCACGTTTGCTTTGCAGGATCTCTATCCCACTGCCACCATCACCGGATTGGACTTATCTCCCTACTTTTTGGCCATTGCCCAGTATCGGAGCCAACAGCAGGGACGGACGGTGAACTGGATCCATGCCGCAGCAGAACAGTCGGGTCTGCCGGATCGCTGCTTTGATCTGGTGTCTGCCTTCTTGATCTTTCACGAGTTGCCGACTGAAGCTGCCCATAACATTCTGCGGGAAGCCAGACGATTGCTGAAACCAGGGGGATCCCTGGCCTTGATGGATATGAACCCCCACTCCCCCATCTACGCCAAGATGCCCCCCTACATCCTGACCTTGCTCAAGAGCACAGAGCCTTATTTGGATGAGTACTTTGGGCTTGATCTGGCCGCAGCTGTGTCGGCAGCCGGGTTTGAGACACCTGTGATCACCGCCAATAGCCCCCGTCATCGCAGCCTGATCGCCCGTGTACCCAACTAAACCCGTGTACCCAACTAAAATGGACTATCTTCAGCGGCAAAGGCAGGGGCAAGGGCTAGTGGACTGTCAGGCAGAGGCATCGGGATAAAAAGTACACCGTTAGGCCCAGTCATGTTAGGCCCAGTCACGTTAGGCCCAGTCACGTTAGGCCCAGAAAATTAGACCCACTCAAAAGTTCAGCAAGGTCTGAATCAGGGTTTGAAACCTCGTTGAGCCAGGGGATCCCTGATTAAAGTCATAGATTAAATTCATAGAAAAAAACCTAAGTGTCACACTAGCCTATTCGATTGACCTCTATGGTAGTCTTCGATCACCACAGTCCAAGGGGCAGGCATGAGTAGCCAAGTATTGGGTTTGCGCTGGGTCAATCGGCTGGATTTTAGTCATTGGCGTGGGGATCTATTTGGGGGGGGTGACGACGGCGGTGATCTCGTTGCCGATGGCCTTGGCCTTTGGGGTGGCATCGGGAGCTGGGCCTGTGGCTGGGCTGTATGGGGCGGTGTGTGTGGGCTTTTTTGCCGCTTTGTTTGGGGGCACCCCTACTCTGATTTCAGAACCCACCGGGCCCATGACTGTGATGATGACGGCGGTGATTGCCAATGTGATCACTCGCTATCCAGACCAAGGATTGGCCCCGGCCTTTACGGTGGTGATGGTAGCGGGCCTATTCCAGGTGCTGTTTGGGGTGCTCAAGCTGGGCAAGTACATCACCCTGATGCCCTACAGCGTCATCTCTGGGTTTATGTCTGGGATCGGCGTGATTATGATTGTGCTGCAATTGCCGCCGCTGCTGGGCCATGCCAGTCGAGGAGGGGTGATTGGATCCCTGCAACAGTTGCCAGAGTTTATCCTCAACCCAAATGGATCCGAGCTGCTATTGGGGTTGGGGACAGTGGGGATCCTCTTGCTCTATCCAAAGGCTTGGCGACGGCTGATCCCGCCTCAGTTGGTGGCTTTGGTGCTGGGCACGGTGGTAGGCAGTCTGGTTTTTGGGGATGTGGATCTGCGCCGGATTGGGGAGATTCCCACCAGCTTGCCATCCCTCCAGATGCCCACTCTGCCCTTTTCTTCCCTAGCCAGTCTGGTGTTGGATGGGGTAGTGCTGGGGATGTTGGGCTGTATTGATACGTTGCTCACAGCCGTAATTGCGGATAATTTGACCCGGACTCGCCACAATTCCGATCAAGAGCTGATCGGCCAAGGGATTGGCAATCTGGTGTCGGGGCTGATGGGGGGATTGCCAGGGGCTGGGGCAACGATGGGAACAGTCGTCAATATCCAGTCGGGTGGAGTGACCCCACTGGCGGGGATGACGCGGGCCGGGATCCTGCTGATGGTGGTGTTATTTGCTGCTCCTTTGACTCAGGGAATCCCGATGGCGGTGCTGGCGGGCATTGCGCTGAAAGTGGGGATCGATATTTTGGATTGGAGCTTTTTGAAGCGGGCGCATCGGCTCTCATGGCGGGGGGCAGCCATCATGTATGGGGTGATGGGGATGACCGTGTTGGTGGACTTGATTGCAGCGGTAGGAGTGGGTTTCTTTGTGGCCAATTTGCTCACCATTCAGCGGCTGAGCGAACTCCACTCCCAAGACGTGAAAGCGATCACAGATGGGGATGATGAGGTGATATTAACTGAACCAGAGCGGGAATTGCTGCGACAAGCTCAGGGGCAGGTGTTGCTGTTTTACTTGGGCGGGCCCATGATCTTTGGGGTCTCGCAGGCGATTGCACGGCAGCATGAGGCGGTGAGAAGTTGTTCAGCCTTGGTGCTGGATCTCTCAGATGTGCCAATGTTGGGGGTTTCCGCCACATTGTCGCTCGAAAACGCCATCCGCGATGCGCTGGATCAGGGCAAAGAAGTTTGGATTGCAGGGGCGAAAGGCCGGATCCGGCAGCGGTTGGCTAGTCTGCATTTGCCCTTATCGGACGAGCGGTTTGTGGACAGTCGTGTGCAGGGGTTGATGGCGGCGGTGGATCAGGTCAAGGGATCCTCTGTGCCCATGACTAAAGTGACAAGTTAAGGAAAGGAATGGAATTGCCCAATGGCTGGTATGGCAGATCTTGAACGGGATCCCTGGCAAAATCGGGTGGCATTGTTGGCGACCCAACACCACAAAGAGCAGGTGATCACCCCGCTGCTGGCAAAAGGACTAGGGATCCAAGTCCGGGTGGTGGCAGTGGATACCGATCAATTTGGCACCTTTTCGCGGGAGCGGCCCCGACCGGGCAATGTGTTAGAAACCCTACGACTCAAGATCGAGGCAGGATTGCAGGGGCGAACTGAATTGCTCGGTCTAGCCAGCGAGGGATCCTTTGGCCCTCATCCCCAGATCCCAGGGATCCCGTGGAATCAAGAGTGGGTGATGCTGATTGATGGTGAGCAAAACCTAGAATTATGGGGCTGGGCCGCCAGTGTCCAGACCAATTTCAGTCATCGTTGGGTTAACACTGTGGCGGAAGCTCTGGACTTTGCCCAGCAAGTGGGGTTTCCTGATCACGCCCTGATAGCTCTCGATGATCCCACCCATCCACAGTGGATCCAGAAGGGGATCCAAGATCAGGCGACTCTGGTGCAGGTGGTGCAAGCTCATCCCAATCAGGGGATCCATCTGGAAACCGATATGCGGGCCATGGTTAACCCCAGCCGGATGCAGGTGATCGCGACAGCCACCCAAGATTTGATCCAAAAAGCCCAAAGCCTCTGTCCTGCCTGCTCAACCCCTGGCTATGCCCAGATCCGGCCCCTATCTGGTCTGCGCTGTCGAGAGTGTGGATCGCCGACGGCAGTGACCAAAGCCTGGGTCTATGGTTGCCTCCGGTGTCCCCATACCGAGACAATGCCCGTACCAGAAGCTGAGACGGATCCCGTCAATTGTGCCTTTTGTAATCCTTAGTTTGGGTAGAACGCGAAATCATGATGAGGTTTGGATCCTGGAATGAGCGGCAGTTTCATCGTCTGCGTTGGGGCCTGACCATGGGCTGGCTGCTGCTGATCGGGTCTCTTGTCTACGATCCGATCTCCCCTCACTTAACCCATGCCGAGAGCGGGATCCCTGGGTTGCGGCTGGATCTTGATCGGTGTATCCCAGTGCAAGGACAGTGCTTGGATTTAGGATCTGAGTATGGATTGGGGGCACCGATTTTTTGGGGATTGGTGGTACCGTCAGCGATTGGGATCCTGTTGATTGTGGGACATGATCTGTGGCGGCGGATTTGCCCTCTCTCGTTTATCTCTCAGCTCCCCCGTGCTCTAGGGATCCAACGCAAAGTTACTCAGGGCAAGCGGGCTGAAGTGCCTCGGGTGAAACCAGATTCATGGCTGGGTCAGAACTATTTATATGTGCAGATGGCTTGGTTTTTTGTGGGCCTCAATGCTCGTTTGTTGGGGATCAACAATGATCGCTGGCTCCTGTTTGGCTGGTTGATAATCACAATTGGATCCGCTATCGGGGTGGGTTTTTTGTATGGGGGAAAAACGTGGTGCAATTATTTCTGCCCGATGGCCCCTGTCCAAAAAATCTATGGAGAACCAAGGGGTTTACTGGCTGAGACAGCTCATACCAGCGATCTAAAAATTACCCAGTCTATGTGTCGCACCCTAGAGCCAGATGGACAAGAAAAAAGTGCCTGTGTTGCCTGTCAAAGTCCTTGTATCGATATTGATGCTGAACGCACCTATTGGAGAGGATTAGAACAACCTCAACAGCAATTACTGTACTACGGCTATGTGGGCTTAGTGGTGGGCTACTTTGTCTATTACTATCTTTATGCGGGCAATTGGGACTATTATTTGTCCGGAGTTTGGGCCTACGAGCCGAACTCGATCAGTCAGTGGTGGGATCCCGGTTGGTATATCTTTGAAACTCCGATTCCTGTTCCCAAAATTGTAGCAGTCCCGGTCACTTTGGGCCTGTTTACTCTGGTGGGCTATGGCCTCGGCTTGCAAATAGAATCTTGGCTCAACCAAGGTCGGGGATCCCAAGTTGGTCAAACCCTGATTCGTCATCGCCTGTATAGCATTTGCACCTTTTTTATTTTTAATTTTTTCTTTTTATTTGCCGGTCGCTCTTGGTTGGCTTTATTGCCCAATTGGATCCAATGGGCATGGGAGTTTGGGATTTTGACAAGCAGTAGCTTTTGGCTCTATCGCACCTGGCCTCGTCAGTATGAGCATTACAACCGCGAAGGATTGGCCACCCGACTACGCAAACAATTGGACAAGCTTCACTTTAATTGGTCAAAGTTATTAGAAGGTCGCAGTCTCAGCGATCTCAACAGTGATGAAGTTTATGTTCTCGCCAAAACCTTACCTGGATTCACTCAACAAAAACGTCTGGAAGCCTATAAAGAAGTCCTGCGGGAATCCCTCGCAGAAGGCTATGTCAACAGTAGCAGCAGCCTTCAGGTTTTAACTCAGTTACGCCAACAATTAGTCATCAGCGAAGACGAACACCAGGATCTGTTATTAGAGTTGGGGGTTGAGGATCCCAGCTTGATAGATCCCCATCGCTTGCACAGTTTAGAAAATTCAGTCCGCCTTTCCGGTTACCGCCGTGCCCTAGAACGAATGCTCACCCTGCAAAGTCAACAGTCTCTAGAGGAATTATTCGCCCAGGATCCGGCATCTTTGCGACAACTACGCCAGGAATACTGCATTACCCCCGACGAGGAGGCAGAGATTGGGGATGGACTGGATCAACAAGCTGAAGTCTGGCATCGTGCTCAACTGATTCTGGGACGATTACAAAATCTCATCCAACGTTTTCATGCCCTGAATCAGCCTCAATTGGTAAGACAAACATTAGTACTAAACCTCTTGAGAGCTAGCGTTAAACAAAAGAAACGATTATTAGTGCGTGGGCTGTTAGAGTTGATGGAGGGCAACTCTGACAAGGAAGTTAATCTGCGTATTGCTGATCATTTATCACTTTTATCTCCTGCTGTCTTGCCAGAAGTTTTGGATAATTTTACTGCAAACTGGAACTCACGACTTCCTGATTTAATTATCCAAAAGCTACGGCAGCCGGGTGCCAATTCTCCAGTTTGTGCAATTGACTTATCCTTAGAAACTATTGTCACTAACCTGCAAACTCTTTTGGAAGAAAGTAACCCTATTACTCAGGCTGCCAGTATTTTTCTGCTGCACCAGCTGGATCCTAATCTCGGCAAGAAGCAAGCCCAGCTATTGCTGCAATCCTCTAGGCAAATCTTGGTCAGAACTATCGCTGAGGCTTTGATTAAGCAGGGATCCCTATCTTTGTCTCAACTTCCCGACTTAGAGAAGCTGACCTACCTATTTAACACCCAATTATTTTCTGGGATCCATACGCATACTCTTTTAGATCTAGCTGATATAGCTCAATTTAAGCATTATCAAGCTGGCGATATCATTTCAGATGAAGGAGATACCTGTCGCGAGTTATTGATCCTGATTGAAGGCAAGGCCGAAATTTCTGTCTACGATAATCAACAGCTGGTTATTTCTAGCCTCCTGCCTGGACAGATACTTGATGAGCTAGAAGTTCTCTCCCACGGGCGGCAATCAGGACGAATCATAGCCAATGCTTCCCCCACACGGTTACTGGCTATTGCAGTTGACCAGCTAGACCAAATCTTACAGCAGGATCCCGATCTTTCTCGCCGCATTTTGGAGTGGGAAACTCGTCGACTTCAACAGGCGCTTCATAATAATCTCGCAAATCTGTCTTAACGCCAATTTATCAGGAGACAATTGTAGGTGCTTCTAACCCAGTAATGATCTATTCCAGTGATGAAAAATCTGGACACTATACTGATCAATGGATCCATCAGCTTTGTAAAGTTCAGGACTGATAAGTATAGTAATTTAGAATAGATATGAGACGTACTTAGCTGGACAGGAAGGAAGCACCCATGCCTTACAGTGTAGACCTTAAAATCAGAGTCCTCCAGTTTGTGCAACAAGGCGGCAGCATCTCAAAAGCAGCCCAGCTCTATCAGGTGGGCAGAACCACTATTTTTCGCTGGCTCGCTCAAACCAACCTAGAGCCTATTAAGGTTAAACGTCGTCAACGCAAACTAGACTGGGAAGCCCTTAGATAAGATGTCCAGGATCACCCAGACGCCAGACTCATCGATAGAGCCAATAAGTTTGGGGTGAAGGTCAGCTCCATATGGTAGGCCCTGAAGGAAATGAGAATCAGTCGTAAAAAAACTCTTGAGGTACAGAGAACGGCAACCCGAGGACAGAATCAAGTCCTACCAGCAACTCAGACAACTGATTAAAAGGTATGGCAGCAAGAGCATCATCTATTTGGACGAGACTGGTTTTGAGTAAGCTATCAGGTGTCCCTATGGCTGGGCACCCAGAAGCAAGGTAAGAGAGTCAAACGGGAGAACTTGGTGGCTGGGAGAAGGAAGAAAGACAAAGGGCTGATGGCACCGATGATATTTCTGAGTACCTTGAATGCAGCAGGATTTGAGCAGTAGATCTCTTGCATAAATGAGAGAGAATAGAGATACCAGAGGTGACCTAGCGAACAAGGCTATGACCGACGAGGAAGTTCAATCACTATCCCCAGCAGAGTTCAAGCGTCTTACAGGGGTGCGGCGAGAAACGTTTGAGCACATGGTTGCCTACTTGACCCCTCACTTGCAGCGGCAAGGACACAGAGGGGGACAAAACAAGCTGAGTGTGGCTGACTGAGCAGCTGCTGATCTGCCTGAGTTATTGGCCAGAGTATCGTACCTACTTTCACATTGGCCAAGATGCAGGGGTTGATGAATCAACCGTTTGTCGGATTGTCCACAAAGTAGAAAAGCTTTTAGCTCGATGTCCAGAGTTTCATCTACCCGGAAAAAAGAAGCTGAAGGAAGCGGGATATGAGGTGATTGTTATCGACGGGACTGAAGTTGAGATTGAGCAGCCTAAAAAAACAGCGGGATTACTACCAGAAGTGTCACACCCTAAAAGCACAGGCGACAGTTGAGCAGGGAAGCGGGCAGATTATTGGCACAAGTTTTGGCAAAGGGAGAGGACATGATTTTAGGGTTTTCAAGGCAAGCAAGACAGGACTTGAAGAGCAAATAGAAGTGTTGGTAGACAAAAGCTATCAAGGGATACAGAAGCTAGATGGCAAGAGCAAGATTCCCCCTCGAAAGCCACGAGGTAGAGAGCTGACAAGGGAGCAAAAGCAAGACAATCAGCAGCTAGCGATTCAGCGCATCTGAGGGGAGCATGTGCATCGACGGTTGAAGGTATGGCGGATTATTGGTAGTCGCTATCGCAATCGGAGGAAGAGATTGAAACTGAGGTTGAATGTCATTGCTGGCATCCACAACTATGAGCTAACCTTACCGCCCTTAACCTCTTGTTGATTCATGTAAGAGGTCTACTCACAAGGCTGAAAAGCCTATGGACAGTGGAAGAGAGGCTAAATGTCGAAGAGGTTAACATCCATATGTGGGCTGGATTTGCCAGGGTAGTCAACCAGGTGTTTCCCAAAGCACGTATTGTCTATGACAGATTCCATGTGATGCAAAAAGGTGTCAAAGAGTTAGACAGAATTAGACGACAGTCTAGACTCACAGAAAAAGGCTCAAGAAGAATCATACTTAAGAACAATGAAGATCTGACCGCAAAAGAAAAGGTAAAGCTAGAAATCTATCTAAAGCAAAGTACAGCCCTTCCCTAAAATACCAAACACGGCTGAGGAGGCAGGGTAAACGCATCTAATTTTGTATCAGGAGAGACAGACAAAAGGAGTTATTAGCTTTGTCATGAGCGGAGTTGCTTGTCCTCCAAGATCTATGTCACCAGAGTTCTTGACAACTACTCATGAAGAGA
>JAAUUM010000037.1 GCA_012031565.1 Synechococcaceae cyanobacterium SM2_3_2 | reverse complement strand
CACCATCGCTGAACGGGGGTGATGCTGGTGGCCACCGCCCACGGCAACCAGATCGATAATTTGCTCAAAATCCCACGCTTTCCGATCTAGTAGGTGGGATCCAATCGGTGACGCTGGGGGATGACGAAGCCCGCCGGCGTGGCAGCCAAAAGACGCGTCTTGAGCGTAAAGCCCCCCCCACCTTTGATATCGCTGTTGAGATGTTAGAGCGCACCCGCTGGGTGGTTCACGAAAATGTTTCGCTGACGGTGGATCGCCTGTTGCGGGGACAGGAGCCGCCTGTGCAGGTGCGTAGCCTCGATCAACAAGGGGAGCTGATCATCACCCGCTCTGAACCCGCTGGCCCCCAATGGCCCCCCGGCAGTGGATCCCAGGCATCCCGAGGCTGGCGGCGCAGTGGACAGATGGAGGCGTTGCCCTTTAATCCGACCGATCGGCGCGAGGCGTTGAAGGCGCGACCTCTGATGGGCGGGATCCCGTCTGGATTGGCGGAGGTGGAACGCCCCACCGGATCGAAGATCGCCCGCAACCTGGGTTTGCCGGAGGAGGATTTTTTTGACCCAGAAGACGATGGATTTGCCAACGCCGCCTATGGGATGGAGCCTGGGGCTTTGCACATCTATCCCTATGGGGTCAGTCGTCAACATATTGAGCAGGTGGCCCAGACCTTAGGGCTAGAGGTTGAAGTGATCAAAAACCTGGATGAGGCGGATGTGGTGCTGGCCCTACGGAGCCAAGTGCGGAGCCGTTCCAAGATTCAACAATTGGCTCAGGTTCGCCAGATCCCGATCCATACGGTCAAAGCTAATACCCTGCTGGATCTGACCCGTGCCCTGCGGCGATTGCTCAATCTCGATCCCGGTGGATCCACTGATATGGAGATGGATCTGTTCATCCAAGCTGCTGCTGCCGATGAGTCCGAGGCTCTGGAGGAAGCCCGTCTGGCGGTGGAACAGATCGTCATCCCCAAATCCCAAACAGTGGAACTTTTGCCTCGCCCATCCCTGATCCGGCGGCGGCAACATGAGCTGGTGGAGCACTATCGCCTGCGGGCCGAGAGCTTTGGGGAAGAACCCAATCGTCGCCTCCGCATCTATCCCGAAATCAGCTGAGTTCCCAGCCTGACGGTCGCTAGCCTTGACCATGAGAAACCTTGGGATACATTGAGGCCAACTGCGGCTCAGACAACCGATTGGCCAATTTCTCGCAAATTGACCGCAAATCCCGCCGTTACCCAATACACAGCATCCGCATGGGATCCCACCTGTTGGGCCAAAGACCCAATGCGATCTCGAAACAGGCGACCCTGGGGATAGGTAGGCACCAAGCCGGATCCCACCTCCTCTGCCACCAAGATCACCTGCCCTGACAACCCGGTCAGAACCGTGACAAGCTCCGCCGTCCACCGCTGCCAATCCTCGGGATCCCAGTCCAGCCCTGCCGCCACCCAGCCCCCCAAGGAATCGATCAGATAGCACTGCTCTGGAGTTGTGCCAGCCTCTCGAAGGGATCCCCAATCCAGCCGACACTCCACCGTCAGCCAGTCAGGCGGTCGCCGCTGCACATGCTGCTGGACTCGCTCCGCCCATTCTGGATCCTGTTGGGGATCGGGCTTCAAGCCTGTGGCTACATAGATAACAGGTAAGGCTGCGGCAACGGCAAGTTTCTCCGCAAATTGACTCTTGCCAGATCGGGATCCTCCGGTAACCAAAATCAGGGACATTAAGAGAGACCCTCCGCACTACTCATGATGGAGTGAAGGGGATAACTGAAACCAGCTAAAAAACTGATCCACATAGGGCAATAAGGAGGGATCCACATAATAAAAATTATCCCCTCGATCGGTGAACTCCCAAAAATCTGCCTGTGTGGTTTTCAACTCATTCCAAATCACCACCAGTCGCGGCGGCGGTTCGTTCTGCATATCCTCGAAAATCTGTCTCGCCCAATGGTCTTGATCAACCTTGAGATAGTAGGCGGCTAACTTAACTTGAGACTTACGGATGCCCCGCAAGGTGGCTTCCTGTTGTTCGCTCTCAGGATCTTGATCAATCTTGAGAAAGATGGCCAATAACTCTTGACTTAATGCGGGCATCTGCTCATAACAAAGTTGGCTAAGAACCCCTAGATCAAAAGCCAGGGTCTCACACAAAAACAGCAATCCTCCTTTGTAGGCGATCAAACTGTAGTATCGAAAATGTTGAGCGATCTCCAGCACAAGTTCGGGCCGATTATGTCGAATGGATCCCTCCGCAATCAGGCGATACTGCTTCAACATGGTATAGCCCGTTCGCACATCTCGGGTGTTGATCACCGACCGTAAGTAGGTATTAAAAAAGGTGATCACCAGTTTCACCACTTCCGGTTTTTCTTGCATCAGGGACTTTTCGGCAATGTGACGACTGTTAATAGCCACCAATACGCAGGCTTCTCGCCAACCATTGAGGGATTCCGCAAAGATGGCCTGATACTGGCGAAAGACTTTCAGCTCAATCCACAATCGTTGCGCTTCAATTTGGGCCAGCTTTCCTCCATCCACAGAGACAAAATCGGGATCCCGATAGATCGCTGCCGTCAGCCAAAACCATTGTTCGGGCAAAGTGGCTTTGCATCCTGCATAAAAGATCAGAAAGGTCTTGAGGCTATCCAGGGATCCCAAAACAATTTGGCTTTCTCGCTGTTGACTGGCACTGAGGGCAATACTCTTGAGTTCATCTAAAGCCGCTAAACAATCTTGATGGGAGGTATAAAAGGTGGTGGAGGCTTGATTTGCGTTGGAAGATCCGGCAATGGCTGCAAGGACGGACTGGCGAATCTGTTGCTCGATCTTGGAGATGATGGAGGCGGGCTGCAAAAAGTTAAACACAAACCTGAAATAGGGAATCAAAATCAAAAAAGAAGCCGTGCCCAAGATTAAATTGAGCATGACTAACCCTAAAGATTCCTCCACAATGCTAAAAGCCAAGGTCGTCCATACACTGATCAAATTGGCGATGATTAGAAAAAAGATGACAAGAAAATTGGTTCGCTCTCGCAGGAATAGCTCCGTGACTTTGGGGGTAAATCGATCGGCACTCAACTGCACCACAATTGCTACCACCGAGATCGTAAACCCGAGGATCCCGGCCAAGACCTCCGCCAAAGTGCTGACAAATCCCTGCATGGCATCAGGATCCCGAAGTTCCAGCCCTGGCTCCACCCAGCGAATCAATTGGGATCCGGCCACCACAAGGATCCCGGCCCCCATCAACCACCCCTGCCAGGGGATCTGTCGCCAAGCGGCACTGAGGGCACGAGATGGATCCTGATGGGCGGGTGACATGGAGATGAAGGTGAGACGGAGAACAAGATGCTGGGATGTGAGGGTAAGCTTCTCAACAATCTGAAGAGACTATCCAAAAACAACCGTTTTGTTGCCATAAACTAAAACCCGTTGCTCTAGGTGATAACGCACCGCTCGGGCCAATACCACCCGCTCTAGATCTCGACCTTTACGCACCAAATCGGCCACAGAGTCCCGATGACTGACCCGCACCACATCTTGTTCAATAATCGGCCCTTCATCCAAATCAGCGGTGGCATAATGGGCGGTTGCTCCGATGATTTTGACCCCGCGATGATGGGCGCGATGATAGGGATTAGCCCCCGGAAAAGCGGGCAAAAAAGAATGGTGAATGTTAATGATGCGGGGGAATTGGTGCAGAAAATCAGCACTGACCACCTGCATATATTTGGCCAACACCACCACATCAATCTGATGCTCTTGCAGCGCTTTTAACTGGATCCCTTCCTGCTGAGTACGCGTCTCCTTGCTGATGGAAATATGACAAAATGGGATGCCAAACTGTTGGGCAATCGGCTCCAGATCGGGATGATTGCTAATGATCAAAGGGATCTCGGCGGGTAATTCCCCTGATTGCTGCCGCCAGATCAGATCCAACAGGCAGTGACTCTGGCGGCTGACCCAGATTGCCACCCGTGGTTTGACATCGGTGAAATGCAACGTCCAGTCCGCTTGGATGCCGCTGGCCAAACCGCCAAAAGCCTTGCCAATCTCGGCCCGAGGGATCCCGAACAAATTCAGATCCCACTCGATCCGGCTCAAGAACAACCCATCATCCAAGTGGTGATCGGCATGGATAATGTTGCCGCCGTTTTCATAGACAAACCCCGAGATCTTCGACACCAAACCCCTCTGATCAGGGCAGGACACCAGCAAGATGGCGCGTGAATCAACCTCACTTGGCTTCACAGTCACAATTGGATCCCCTTCTAACCCGGCCTTTATTTTAGGGGTTGAGGAGGACTATCCCATGATTCCGGCTTGCGAGAATCCCATTTTTAGGGGTTACAAAGCCTGAGATAGGGATCCCCAGAGCGATGCTCAACCTCGGATCCGGCGCATGTAGTTGCCCCACACCTGAGCTGCCAAACCACTGCCCCCTTGGGTGGGTGTGGCATCATCATTGCCCAGCCATACCCCTGTTACCCAGGCGGGATCCGGCAGATAGCCCACAAACCAGAGATCTTTGTTGCTGTCAGTGGTGCCTGTTTTGCCCGCCTCCCCTTGACCCAAATAGGCTGCTTGACCCGTGCCAAACTGAACTGCCCGTTGCAACACCCCTGTCAGGGATCCTGCTATTCCAGGGGACAAAGCCACCTGCGGCTGGGCCGGATCCTCTCCTCGGGCCGGATAAATGGGGCGGCAGGTGCTCCAATTGCTAGGGGTGCCACAGTCGGAGCTATCTAAAATACGGCGAATGGTATGGGGACGGTGATGAATGCCCCGATCCGCCAACACCCCATAGGCTCCGGTCAGCTCTAACAAATTGACCTCCATCGCCCCTAACACCGTTGCAGGATAGGGCTGTAGAGGGGATTGGATCCCCATGCGGCGGGCGGTGGCCATCACCTGTTCCAACCCGACCTGCTGAGCCAAGCGCAGAGCAATCACGTTTTCCGACAAAATTAATCCCTGTGCAATATCCATGCCCCCACCGCTCCCTCGGCAGCCTCGGAAGGTCTGTCCGCCCCAATTGAGCGGGCTGCACTCATAAAACTGAGCCCACGGGATCCCAGACTCCAGCGCTGCCGCATAGGCAAAGACCTTGAAGGTGGATCCGGGCTGACGGTGGGCTTGGGTGACGCGATTAAAAGAGGAGAGGCGATAGTCGGTGCCCCCCACCAATGCCAACACCTGCCCAGTGCGACCATCCAGCGTCACCAATGCCCCCTGATCAAACCCAAACTGGGATCCCGATTGCTCCACCGCCTGCACCAGGGATGCTTCTGCTGCCGTTTGCAGACCCATATTGAGGGTGGTCTCCACCACAAAATTGCCCTCAGAGGCCAAATCTTGCCCCAATAAAGCGGTCAGTTCCGCCAGCACCGCATTGTAAAAATAGGGGGCCAATGTGCTGGTGGCCTCCTGCAACTCAGGATTGAGCTGGAGCCGACTGCGACGGGCCCGTCGGATCTCGTCATCATCAAATCGTCTTAATTCTGAAAGTCGCTCCAGTACCCGATCCCGGCCCTGTAAGGCCAGGTTAAAATCGTCCACAGGATTAAAGACATTGGGGGCTGGCAGAATGGAGGCCAACGTAGCCGCCTGCGACAGATCCAGATCCGCTGCCGATACCCCAAAATAGAACCGAGCCGCCGACTCAAAGCCATAGATGCCGTTGCCGAGATAGACATTGTTGAGATAGACCCGCAGCAGATCATCCTTGCTATAGCGGGTTTCTAACTTGAGAGCCGCCACCGCCTCCCGCAATTTTCGCCCCAGCGAGTTATCAGTGCCGGTGTAGTCCCGCAAGATTGTCCGGGCCAACTGTTGGGTGATGGAGCTGCCCCCTTGTCGCACGGATCCCGACCGGAGATTGACCACCGAGGCCCGCAGGATCCCCACCACATCGACGCCCCAGTGGCTGTAGAACCGATGATCTTCTGCCGCCACCACCACAGCGGGCAAGACATCGCCAAAATCACTCAGCCCGGTCAAGGCTCGGTAATTATCGCTGGGGGTGCGCCGCAACTGCGTCTGCCCATCTCCGGCCAACACCACCAACGGCCCCCGTACCACCGTCTGTAAAACCTCGGGATCCACGGAAATTTTGCCCCATTCCTGAGCCACCCAGCCCCCGGCCCCGAGGGTAATGACCGCACACAGTCCCCAAAAGCCTCGGAAGACGTACAGGCTCCAAGAGGGCGGGGAGACCACCCGAATTCGCACACTCTGGGGATCCCGGACTGGCCCCAGCGTGATCTGGCTACCGTGGCTGAGCAGCGTCTGCTTGACCCGGCGTTGCCCCCGATAGACCCCATTGGTGGACTCTTCATCCTTGAGTAGATACCGAGCTGGATCCCAGCCCAGGATCCCATAGATCCAGCGGGGCAGCGGCAGAGGTGGGGCGACCCGACGAATGCTGGCATGAATATGACTGATGGAGTCCGCCGCGAGTGGGATCTGACAGGCCCGTTCGCTTCGGCCTAGATAGATTTCAGCATCCTGGAGTTCCACCTCCCGCCGCTGGTTGTCCGGCAAACTGAGCTGAAGCAGCACCCGTGAGCGCTTGGAGGGGGATCGAGAGGCCAGTCGGATAGTCTCAGGGATCCCATTGCTAGAACTGTCGGCTTCTGGTTGGCCCAAGCGCGGCAAACTCTTGACAAAATGCGTAACGGTTTCGATCAGAGTTTTGGGAGGCGGGGCCGACATCTTGCTACAAGCCTCAAAAAAGGGCAGGGATCCAGATTAAGGTCACAGGCAGGCGAGAGACAGGGGGAGCGGGAATGACTATGAATTTAAGCGATTGGCGATGAGCGATGGAAATGAGCGATGGAAATGAACGACTAAAACGCAAAGTCCACCTAGATAGCACCCACTGCCTCGCCTTAGCGCCGTTCCCGTGCCCGCTCCCGAATCTCCTGCAAGGTCTGTCCTGGGGGAGGATCATCGCTACTGGGGTTGGCAGTATTGGGGGCTGGTTGCGCCTGAGTCGTGGCCTGATGAAGCGCTGGCTCCCAGACTGCCATATAGACATTACCTTGGGCATTGCGCTCGATCACACCATGCAATCCACCCTGTTGAAAGCTGTGGCGATTGCTCTGACCTTGCCGTACCCCCTGCAACCCTGTCACCACATCCGCCGGAGGATTGCCCTGCAGCAGTTGGCTCAACAGCATTTGAGCTGCTTCATCGGGCACGCCATCCGTCACCGTCACCTCGCTCTGTCGCAGGACTCGGGAATCTCGGTCATAGATTAAACCCATGTCGATTCGGCCTTCAAACAGGGGCGACTCAAAGTTGTAGAGGTCATAGACCGTATTGGGCCAATAGCCCGTACCGCTGGATTGGGGCTGGCCGAGGGTGTTGCGAACGGTGGTTTGGCCTGTGCGAAGGGGAAAAGTACGGAGGGCAATGGTGCCAACGTCGGAGGTGCCACTCAGATCGTCAGCTTGGGCATTTGGTAGGTCAGCCCCGGCCTGATTGAGGGTGTTCAAGATCTGCCCCAGCAGCTCCGGCGACTCAGCCAGATCCATATCAGAGAATAGAGGTGGACTTGCCTCAACCCTCTCTTCCGGTTCAAGATCAGCAACCACCCGATCTGGGTCATCTTGGGCCTGGATCTGCTGCTGCACATCCTCCTGCCAACTGCTGGCAATCTGCTCCTGCTCTGAACTGGGTGCAGCCTTCAGTGCCAAATCAAATTGCAACAACGCCATCTCAAAATCCCCTGCCTCAAAAGCCTCTTGTCCTGCCCGCATCGCTGCGGCAAAGGTTTGCCCCTGATCGGCCTCTGGATCCAGGGGTAGCGGCGTCGGCCTCTGGGTTGCCAATCGCGGTGTGGGCTGATGATTAAACAATGCGCGGGTAACTGTCCAGCCTACCGTGATGCAGATCAGTCCCAGCAGGGATCCCAGCAGCAGAGGCATCAGCCGATTGCCCCAAGGATGAGGTTCCATCTCGGTAGGGCCATCCGCCAAACGCACCGTCCCCCCCCGCTGTGTCCGATCCAGCAGACCCCCCAGAACTGCAAAGGTGCCGGGATTCAAGCTCTGGGAGCCATGGGATCCCGTTAGCCCATAGGTCTGCTGGGCCTCGATGGCTTGCAGATAGCTCACCACCTGTTGAGCAGATTGGGGCCGATCAGCGGGGTGTTTGGCCAAACAAGCCATGACCAGATCTGATAGCTCCAGCGGTACATCCACCCGTTCTTCCAGGGGGAAGGGACGGCCTTTGTGATGAACCTGATACCAGGCGGGGTAGGACTCTGTGGCTGGCAGCAGGGGCAACTCGCCTGAGATCATGTGGTAGAGCATCACCCCAAAACTGTAGAGATCGGCCCGACCATCCAGGGGCAAGCCCTCCAGTTGTTCGGGGGATGAATAGGCCAGGGTGCCGACATAGGCATGGGTGATGCTGGCTAGACCTTGGGGATCCTGCAATTTGGCGATGCCGAAGTCCAGAATTTTGGCCAATTCTCCCAAGCTGGGATCCGCCACCACCATCACATTGGCGGGCTTCAGATCTCGATGGATCACCTTGACGCGGCGACCTTCCACCTCAAGTCCCTCATGGGCAGCTTGAAGGCCCAGAGCAATTTGGCGACCTAAGCGCACTGCTCGCTCCGTCGGCAAATAGCCTGTCCGCTCCATCATCTCCCGCAGGGTCAGACCGGGCAGATACTCCATTACCGAGTAGGGGATCCCATCGGGGGTGATGCCATAGTCGTTGACCCGGACGATGTGCAGGCTTTTTTGGCCCAAATAGGCCCCTGTCTGAGCCTCCCGTTCAAACCGCTGTTGAGCTTTGGGATCCAGCAAACTCTGGGACAGCAGCTTCACCGCCACCTTGACATTGCCCAATTGCCGATCGTGAGCCAGATAAACTCGCCCCATCGCCCCCGTACCCAGCAGTTGGGCCACCTGATAGCGTTGGCCCAAAAGGCAACCCAAAAAAGGATCCCTGAGGCCAGGATTCGAGCTTTGACCCGTGAGGGAGACCTTCACCATTAACCAAGACCCCATCAGTACAGGTGTTGTGCCCATTGTTGCCAGCTAGCGGGACACCCGCCACTAGGATAACTCACTGCCGAACTGACTCAAAGGGCCACCCTTCCTAGAATAAACACGGGGATCCCCTCTAGGCCATTCTTCAATACGCAGTCTTGGTAGCCATTGAGACCCACCTCTCTTACGGCCTGGGTCTGGCAAGAGCGAGATGTTTATTAGCGCCTATTTTACTAGCACCTTTACTAGCACCTAATTTTTGCGGCTAAACAGCCCTTGAATTTTGGCCATCAGTCCGGCTATTGCAGACGGCTGTGGTCGTTGGGCCAGTTGAATCGGCTCATCTTGAAAAGCTTTGTCCTTGAGGCGATAGCCGTATTCCAATTCCTCTTGCCGTTTGGCCAAGCGGGGAAAGACCCGCATCGCTCCCTTCAATAGATCGGCTTCGTTCTGGAAAATAGCCTGGTTGATCACACCTGACCGCTTGACTGCCATGGATCCCACAGGTAGCCAGTTTTCTGGCTTTTCGGGCAATCGGACATAGATATTAAACTCAGGATAGCCGTCTCCCTGGAGATTTTCATATTTCTTTTCGGCCACCTTGCGCTTTTTGGCGGCGGCAGTGGGGGGCTTTTTGACAGGACGAGTGGGCTTACCAAAGCCCTTAGGGGTTTCGGGTGAGGACTTATCTTGGGGGTCTTTTTCGGGGGCCATAGAAATCCGAATGGTTGAAAAAGGTGTGGCGAGCGCTACCGTTAGCCTACCAGGATTGGAAATGGCTAATGGCACAAATCAGCGGTGACAATACCCAAAAACATCCGCTACACCGGGGTTATTAGATCTTAACATTGTGATACGGTATGAGACCCTCCCTCCTGAGTAGCAGAGTCTCCTAACGGTTCTTTTCAAGCGAGCGATTAAACCCTTCAATCTGATTACGGCTCTCTTCTTCAGTAATATCTCGCCCTTGCTGAATATTAAAGTCTAGACACTTCTGAATGATATCTCTGAATTCTTTAGTTGACATTTCCATTAGAGTAGGATCTGCAAAATCAATTTCTGAAAAGCCGCTTTGAATTAGTGTCTTTTCAGGATAGATATAAGCAAAGGAAGAATTCCCCCCCCAAACCTTACAGGTTAGCCTGCCATCTAGCACTGCATCAATCCAGAGAAGCAGCCCTCGGCATGAGTAAGGATATAAATTAACATCTGATATCAAAAACTGCTGTAGAGTAAGATACTCTTCAGGTGCTTCAACATCATATCCATCCCATCCTCCTTTTTGAGTACGAAAGAATCTAACCTTATCTATCATGTTAATCCTCCCTCAAATATGGGATACACTGATTCAATTAAGTTCTTTGATTTATCGTATCGGAATTCAATTTCAAAGCCATTCGAATTTGGAGCTCTGACTGCTGGAAGTATCGTTTGAGGCAGTAAGTCCATATCCAAGAATGTCTTCAAGATTTCTTCTATGACAGTACTTCTACTCCAAGAGTCTGGAAAAAAGCTAGAGACAGGGCCTTTTTCAATCCATTCATCAGTATTAGGATCCCACACATCGATAACTCTTTCGTAAATGCCTCTTGAGTTAGGGCCTCTACCAAATACAGAGGTACCATCACTATTAAGCCTGATTTGAGCAGTAGGAGGATTCACGCCATCTGGACGAGAATGAAAGCCTTTTGCTTCTCGAACGCCTCCTCTAATCACAATTTCACCCTCGAAAATATGTTTTTCATTTATGTCTGGTTTGACTATGACCTCAAACGAAATGCTATTAATTCCTACTCCTGTTGACGGAACAGTGATTAGGTTAGCCCCTCTCGAACTCACTCCTTCAACGATTTGGGTTGAATCTATACCATATCGAACTGTATTAAAAGGATGAATGCCTGAGCTTACAGAAGTGATCGTGACAACATTCTTGACAGCCTTAAGTGGTATTGAAAACTCATCTCCCAAAGGGAAAGGGCCAATTAAGGTTAAGGCGTTCAATCTTGAATCTGGTACCTCTTCTGGGAGGGATCCTGGCTTGATCGTGACTTTTATTTGGTCTCCGTCAATTTGCGGCAAGCCAGTGTATGGATTAAAACCACCGTCCCAGAACTTGATGTTGAGCTTGCTGCTATTGATGGTGACACTATCTTGAATTTGACCAGAACTCCGGCTTACTCTGCCGGGAGAACTAGATGAGCACTCGCCATCAGGGATTGGAGCAGAGAGATCTATATCAACGCAAGGATCCGGTGTGGGAGTCGGCTCTGGTGTGGGCAGATAACAAGTGTCTTCCACCTTATTGCAGGCACACCCCGGTGGTTGATAGCACTCATAGTTGATATTGATGCAGCTATTGCCACAGGCTTTGCCCGTCACACAACGACGGCAGCAGGTACTGCAATCTACTGGATCCCCTGGCTCAGAGCGCTCCAGACCGATGATAGACAGTGGTGTATCTGGGGTGATGCTAGTAGAGGTTGGGGATCCAGAGCCACAACCGACAAATAGAATCAGGGATAACAGTACGAAAAAATACTGTATGAACTTGAATAGTTGAGCTTTCATAGAACAGGATCCATTGGTTCGCTTCACTTCTGTTCATTAAAAGGGAAGCGGGATCCGATGGCAAGAGGTTTAGGATCCTGACCTGCAGCCCTAGATCAAAATTAGGATCCTTTTTTCGTCACCGGTAATTTACCAGGATTGGCGGGGCTGTCGGTATCGACTTTTTCTTCTATAGGATTGCTCCCCTTGAAAAGCACTCAAGCTCTATAGTGTTTTCTATGACTAACTCTAATTCTGACTCTCACCAGCCCCCACTGGGGGAAACTCGCACCACTGAGCACCAGCTGGGAGACCTTTCCTACACGGCGATTGCAGGCTGGCAACGGTTATTTGCCAAAGAAAAACCCACGGCTGAGCTGTTTCATGTGGCCTACTTAGCCACCGGATCAGAGGGGAAGGCAGACCCAACTCGTCCCGTCACCTTTGTCTTTAATGGCGGGCCAGGGGCGGCATCAGCCTACCTGCACATGGGATCCCTGGGGCCGAAGCGGGTGCAGTTTGGGCCAGAGGGGCGATTGCCCAAGTCGCCCGTGCAGGTGGTGGACAATACCGAAAGTTGGCTACCTTTCACCGATCTCGTCTTTGTGGATCCCGTGGGGACAGGCTTTAGTCGCCTCCTGCCCGCTGCCGACAACGATCCAGAAGCAGGGCGCAAGTCTCCCCCCAAACCCCCTGCTAAAAACACCGCTGCTAAAAACAATGGATCCTCATCTGCTCAGGACAGCGATCAGGACAACCTCTACTGGGAAGTGGAGCGTGATCTAGAGTCGTTGGGGGAGTTTATCCAGACTTGGCTGTCTAAGCATCACCGCTGGCTGTCCCCCATTTTTATTGCTGGCGAGAGCTATGGCGGCTATCGGGTGGCTCGGTTAGCCCGTCGCCTGCAACAGAGCTATGGCATTGGCCTGTCGGGGGCGATTATGGTCTCTCCGGCCCTAGAGTTTAGTCTGCTCTACGGCAGCGACTACAATCTGAGCTATTGGATCAGCCTGGTCCCCAGTTTTGCTGCGGTGGCCCACCAGCATCGACTGGCGGGATCCGGGGTCAGCCCTGAAGCCCATCGCACCGCCGCAGAAATTTTTGCCCGTCAGCGGTTGTTGCCCAGCTTGGCCTTGGGGGATAGCTTGCCGCTGGAGGAACGGCAGGCGGTTTGGGCGGAATTGGCCAGTCTCACCGGGATCCCTTTGAATTTGGTTACCCGGCAGGAAGCCCGCCTCGATATTGGCCTGTTTGCCCGCGAGCTATTACGCAGCCAGCGGCAGATCGTGGGGCTGTATGATGCCTCACTGGTGGCGTGGGATCCCTTCCCGGATCGGCTGCATTTTGAAGGAGATGATCCCTCCTTGGATGGTATCGACCGTCTCTTTACGGGGGCGATCAACAGCCATCTGCGCCAAACGTTGGGGGTAGAAACCGATTTGCGCTACTACCTGCTCAACATGGATGTCTTCAAAAACTGGCGGTTTGATCCCCAAGCAGAATTTCGGCAAGGGTTTATCGGTTCGGTCGATGATCTGCGCTCCGGCATGGCCCTCAACCCCCACATGAAGGTCAACATTAGCCACGGTTTGTTTGATCTAGTCACCACTTATTTTTCGTCCCAACATCTGATCGATTTGATGAGACTTCCTGTAGAACTGCGACAGAATCTTCAGTTGGATACCTATCCCGGCGGACACATGTTCTATTCCTGGGATCCCTCGCGCCAAGCCTGGACGGAAAGAATGCGGGCATTTTATAAGTCCTGCCAAAGCTAGGTCAACAATCAATTGAACTTGGGGGCTAAAAAGTTCAACTTGCTTCCTGTTTCTGCCTCAATTTGAGGTGGCCGACAATACAGCGTTAGAAATACAGCGTTAGTGGGACAAGATTTGAGATAAAAAGAGCTTACTGCGCTCCTCTTTGGGATTGTTGAAAAACTCATTCGGGGTGTTTTCTTCCACGATCATGCCCCGATCAAAGAAAATGATCCGGTCGGCCACCTCCCGCGCAAAGCCCATCTCGTGGGTCACACACACCATCGTCATGCCCGACTGAGCTAGTTCCCGCATCACATCCAGCACTTCCTTGATCATCTCGGGATCCAAGGCTGAGGTCGGCTCATCAAACAGCATGACCGCCGGACTCATGGCCAAAGCCCGAGCAATTGCCACCCGTTGTTGCTGTCCCCCCGATAATTGACCCGGAAACTTACTGGCCTGCTCCGCAATTCCCACCCGTTCCAACAGATCCATCGCCTGCTGATGAGCGGCAACCCGTTTTAATTTTTTGACATTCATGGGGCCAAGGGTGACGTTCTGCAAGACTGTCAGGTGGGGGAACAGATTGAACTGCTGGAATACCATGCCCACCTCGCGGCGAATAGCATCGATGTTACGCAAGTCGCTGGTCAACTCAATGCCATCCACAAAGATCCGACCCTTTTGATGTTCTTCCAGGCGATTGATGGTGCGAATAAAGGTGGATTTGCCCGAGCCAGAGGGGCCGCACACCACCACCACTTCCCCCCGGCCAATGTCAGTGGTCACCCCTTTGAGCACATGAAACTCGCCGTACCACTTGTGTACGTCTTCACACCGGATGATGGCTTGATCAGGCGCTACACTTGTGGCCTGACTAGATGTAGTGGTGTCAATTTGGGCGTTATTCATGGACATTATTCCTGTGAGGTCTTCAGTGTATCAAATCATTGATCAGCTCATTGAGCAGTCTAGAATCAGGCTGGGGATCCCGATCGCATCTGCCTCCAAGAGGAGGATCCCAGTAGTATGCAATTCTCATTTCAGGCTTCTCATTGCAGGCTATTTTCACTCTTTATAAGTTCTTTGTGATGAGTTCTTTATGAGTTCATTTTCGCCATCCGATTCGGGATTATCTTTGCCTATCACTGTTGTAATGGATCAGGTTGTAATGGATCAGGTTGGGATGGATCAGTCAGGTTGATAAGATTCCTGTCCCCTCTATGAGATTTTTAATAGGCTGAAGATTAGAGAAGTGACAGCGAAAGAATCTAGAATACCTATGATTGAATGTCAAACTCTCCACATCAAGACTATAACCATTTTTACCCATATCGTTGTTATTTATTATTGTTATCTAAGCACGGTGAGTTTAGATTCAGAGACAGATCTCCTCTAGCTTTAAGTTTTCTTATTAATATCCCCAACTGGGATTGCTCACTATCCCCAAATGGGATCAGTTGCCAACTTTATCCCTAAAATTTGGAACATTCTCACCCTGAAGCCGGTCTTGCGTGATAATCTTCCCTAGACTTCCCAACCATTGCGGTATCTGATGTAACACTTTTCGGGCAGGGAAGATGTGAACCTAACGTCATAAATCCTCATAGCAATCGGAGATTCAATTCATGATCGGACACACAACTGGATCCTCTTTAGACTGGGCCAAGCGCCTACTCCCTGTTTCAGGTGTTGCCCTATTGGCCACCGTTGCTCTGGGGGAATGGGCCCCTGCCTCTGCTCAAAGTGTGACAGATGCTGTCAAAGAGCGGGGTGAGCTGATTTGCGGGGTTAACAACCAGCTGCCTGGTTTTGGCAACGTTGATGCTGATGGCAACTATATCGGGTTTGACATCGATATCTGCCGCGCCGTCTCAGCCGCCGTATTTGGGGATCCCGATCAAGTTCAGTATGTCTATCTCACCGCCGCCAACCGCCAGTCGGCCATGCAGGCCGGTGAAGTGGACTTGATGAGCCGCAACACCACCTGGACGCTGACCCGTGACCGCGAGTGGGGGGTGACCTTTGGCCCCACCACCTACTTTGATGGTCAGGGATTTATGGTGCGTACCGAGCTGGGCATCACAGATGTCTCTGAGCTGGACGGAGCCACCATCTGCGTGATCGCAGGCACCTCCACCGAGCTGAACATGGCCGATACCTTCCGGGCTCGGGGCATCGAGTTTACCCCCGTTACCTTTGATGGGGATGACTCCTCCTACATTGCCTACGACGAAGGCCGTTGCGATGCCATCACCTCCGACCAAAGTGCTTTGATCTCCCGTCGGGCCACCCTAGAGAACCCCGATGAGCACGTGATTTTGGAAGAGATCATCTCCAAAGAACCCCTCGGCCCCTTGGTGGCTCAAGGAGATGAGAGCTGGTCTGACATCATGAACTGGACTGTCTACACCCTGTTCTACGCTGATGAAATGGGCATCACCAGCGAAAATATCGATGAGTTCATGGATACCGAGGATCCCAATATTCGTCGCTTCTTGGGCTTAGACGGCAACCTGGGTGAAGTACTAGGACTGGATCCCGACTGGACAATCAATGTGATCAAAGGCGTGGGCAACTATGGTGAGATTTTTGAGGAGCACCTCTCTCCCTTGGGGGTTAGCCGTGGGCTGAACCGTTCCTATATCGAGGGCGGTCTTCAGTACGCGCCTCCGTTCCTCTAAAGGTTCGGGTAAAGGTTCGGGTAAAGGTTCGGGTAACAACTGTTCACGCAGCTCAACCACAAACGGGGATCCTTCGGGATCCCTGATTTGCCTCACATTTGTCTCACAAATGACTGGGGACTGACAGACAGCCTGGAATCCTCAGCCCGCTATCCAAACACATCCCAAAAATTAGCGATTCTCAAAATCATAAGGATCCCAGGGGGGTGCCAAGCTGTTGTTCTAGGCAATGACTCCCTTGAATGGGGTACTCCTCAATCCATGTTTCCCTTCAGCTAGGGCATTAGACGATGACATTTTTGCAACCTCAAGAGCGACCTCCTTGGTGGCGTGACGAGCGGGTACTGAAGATTGTGCTTCAGGCTGCTTTTGCCGTTGCAGCTTTTGTAGTGTTATCTATCCTGTTTGACAATCTTTTGAAAGGCATGTCCCGAGCCGGTCTTTCATTGGGATTTCGGTTTCTAAGTAACTCAGCCAACTTTGGCATCACCGAGGGAATCGCCCCCCAACCCAGCATTTGGCTGGTACCAACGGTGGGAATCTCGATTGGAATGGGTCTCTTTGTGCAATGGATCCTTTGCCTGGGGCAACCTCAGCAGGCGGTGCCCAGTTGGGGGACTGGATTAGCTAGCTGGGCTAGCAGTTTCAATCTCAAATCTCCAATGCCCACCCTGCTGGGACTGGTGGCTTTGGTGGTGACGGCTGGTTTGTTTTGGTGGTTAGCCCCCATCTCCCCCATTGCCTTTGCTCCCTACAGCCCCGCCAATAGCTATCAAACTGCCTTTTTGGTGGGGGTGGTCAATACCATCTGGCTGTCTTCGATCAGCATTGTGTTAGCCACGGTGATGGGGTTGTTGTTGGGCATTGCCCGCTTATCCACCAATTGGCTGGCTCGCAATCTGGCCGCTATTGTCACCGAGATCTTTCGCAATATCCCCGTGCTGCTGATCGTGATCTTTTGGTATCAGGGGGTGATGTTAACCCTGCCTGGGGTGCGGGATAGCATTTCATTCTTTGACATCTTGTTCGTCAGCCAGCGGGGGGTCAATCTGCCTAGTGTGGTGCCCAGCCTTTGGCTATTGCCGACGGTGATAATCTTAGGGGTGGCCAGCTGGGGGATCCCTCAGGTCTTGCAGCAACGGCGACCGGATATCGGGGAGATCTCGCGGATCCTCTGGGTGGGGATGGGCTTGGTCTTACTGGCCATTGGCTGCTGGATCCTGATGCCCAATCCGCCGCTAGTCTTGGATCTGCCGGTGCTGGATCGGTTCAATTTCCGGGGGGGCACCCAGTTCTCCGCCGAGTTTACAGCGTTGATGTTGGGCTTGGTCACCTATACCGGCTGCTACATCGCTGAGGTGGTGCGGGGGGCTTTTTTGTCAGTGGCCCGGGGGCAATGGGAGGCATCCCGAGCGTTGGGTCTCTCAGAGATGAATACCTTTCGACTGGTGGTGGTGCCGCAGGCGTTGCGGATCATGATTCCATCCCTCAATACGCAATATCTGACCCTGATCAAAAACTCCAGTTTGGCGATTGCGGTGGGGTTTTCGGACTTATTTAACATCAGCAGCACCATCATCAATCAGTCGGGCCGTTCGGTAGAGATGTTCGCCATTATCATGACCGCCTACTTGGCCATGAATCTCTTGGTGTCCTATGGCATGAACTGGCTGAATGGCCGCGTCAAATTGGTGGAGCGATAGTAGAGAGCCTAACTGTTATGACAACCCTTTCCTCACCCTCCGCCAGCGATGCTTCTGTTGTCCGTCCCCCTGAGCAAAAACTCAGTCCAGCGGATTGGATCCAGCGCAATCTGTTCGATTCATGGATCAGTTCGATCTTGACCCTGGCATCTGCGGCCATTCTATTTTGGGTGATCACCACCTTTGGCAATTGGGCCTTCAATCAAGCCAATTGGTCGGTGGTCAGCTCCAACCTCAAGATTTTCACCAGTGGCACCTACCCACGGGAAGAACTCTGGCGCGTCTGGCTGGTACTGGGCTTGGTGATGGCCACCCTGGGATCCGCTGGAGGAGCCTGGGGCGGTGTGCTGCGCCAGTACATGCTGGGCCTGGGCATCCTATTTGGCATCGGAGCCCTATTGCCGTTTGGGGCTGCTCAACCTCTGATGGGAGGGGTCTCTATCGCTACTTTTGCTGGGGCAGCTCTGGCCTGGAATCGGCAAGTCTGGCGACTGGGATCCATTTTGATCTGGGCCTTGGTGCTGCCCATCGCCTTGGAGTTGCTGTTGGGGGGATCCCTGCCTCAGCTCCGCACCATCCGAGCCGAACAACTGTCGGGGCTATTGCTGACCTTGATCCTGGCGGCAGCGGCCTTGATCATCGCCTTTCCGATTGGGGTGCTGCTGGCGTTGGGTCGAGCCAACAACACCCTGCCCGTGGTGAAGTTGTTTTGCACCGTAGTGATCGAGTTGATCCGAGGGGTGCCCCTGACCACCATTTTGTTTGCCGCTTGGCTGCTGGTGCCGTTTTTTTTGGGGGGAATCAGTGTCAACCTCTTGATTCGAGCCGAAGTGGGTTTCATCTTATTCACTGCTGTCTATGTGGCGGAGGATGTGCGGGGGGGATTGCAGGCGGTCTCACGCGGACAGGTGGAAGCGGCTCGGGCAATTGGCCTCAACCCCTTTCAGATCACGTTGTTGGTGGTGTTGCCCCAGGCTTTGCGGGTTTCTGTTCCAGCTTTGGTCAACGAGTTCTTAACCCTGTTCAAGGACACCTCGCTGGTGTTTATCATCGGCCTGATCGATCTCTTGCAGGCGGGCAGGGTGGTGTTCACCAATCCCGATTGGCTGGGTACCCAAAAGGAGGTGCTGTTTTTTATCGGCTTGATATATTTCATCTGCTGCTATGCGATGGCCTATGCTGCCAAGCGGATCGAGGCCAATTTGGGATTAGGTGAGCGTTAGCCAAAGCTTTGGGATCCCAGCTCCAGGTTTCTGGAAAGTCCTATTTATTTATATGTTTACAGCACCCATCAAGGATTACTTTTTGAGCCAGGGATCCCCAATCAGGGTGGGATTGGGTAAGACAAGCGGGCAAAAAACGCCTTGGGATTATTTTATCTGGCTGATCCGATAACATAATTTTGTCTAGGCTTGTCTTGACTGAGCTATCTTCTGGTCTACTAGGCTTTGGTACGAGTGCGTGGTGGGGTGGCTGGGATCCCTGGGGTGCCTACCTCAGGAGCATCGATCGCAATGTTGGGCAGTTCTAGGCAGTAGCCTGCGCCATAGACAGTCTTGATGTATTGCGGACGACGGGGATCCGGCTCCAACTTAGTTCGCAGATGGCGGATATGAACCCGAATGGTTTCAATATCATCATCTGGCTCGTAGCCCCAGACCTCCTGCAAAATCTCGCTGGGGGAAACTGTCTGGCCATGTCGCTGCATCAGGCAATGGAGTAGGTCAAACTCCAGATGGGTCAGTTTGATGGTGCGGCCAAACCATAGCGCCTCAAACCGTTCTGGCACCAAGGTCAGGGATCCATAGCTGAGGATCTCACTATGGCGGGCCAGTTGAGGCACCCGATCTGCACGGCGTAGCAGTGCCCGCACTCGCACCAAAAATTCTTGGATCTCGAAGGGCTTGACCAGATAATCATCAGCCCCAGCGTTAAAACCCTCAATCTTGTCTTGGGTTTGGCTCAGGGCTGTCAGCATCAGCACAGGGATATCGCGGGTGCGCTCTTCACGGCGTAGACGTTGACAGACCGTCAGACCATCCACCTGTGGCAACATCAAGTCCATCACGATCAAATCGGGCAGCACCTGGAGGGCCATCGCTTGTCCCTGTACACCATCCGTCGCCATGACAACCTCGTAGCCCGCTAGCTCAAGGTTGACTCTCAGCAAGTCAAGAATCGCTGGATCATCTTCGATAGCAAGGATACGGGCCATAGGGCAACTACCTGAACGGGGCGCAAAAACAGGGTTATTAAAAAGCTGGGAGAACTGATACTCTTTATTTCCTAAAGTTTACCTAATTTCACCCTATTCTCAAAATCGTCTGATGTGAAGCTCAAGAGGTCTCTATCAACATATTTCAAGCCCTTTTTATCCAGAAAAAAGCCCTCACCGCAGGGGAAAGGGCTCAATAATTTAAGGATTTCTTTGGGATCAATCCTATCTGATTGAGTTAAGCCAAGCGTCAGGAGGAGAAAGCCAGCGACCGGGCCACCTCTTTGCGGGTGGCGATCTGCTCTGCCATATCGGTCAACAGAGTGGCGGTTTCGTCCCAGCTGATGCAGGCGTCGGTGATTGAGACCCCGTGCTTGAGGGTGCAACCTTCGTGCCAATCTTGGCGACCTGCATTGAGATTGCTCTCGATCATGATACCCATCAGGGCATTTTGACCCTTGATATACTGGCGTACCACCTCACGACAGACCTCCCCTTGGCGGGTGTAGTCCTTGTTGGAGTTGCCATGCGAGCAATCCACCATGACAGGGCGGGGGATCCCTTGGTCGGCCATCAGGCTGGCAGCTTCGGCAACGCTGGTGGCATCATAGTTGGTCTGTCCGCCGCCGCCCCGCAGAACGATATGGCGGTCGGGGTTGCCAGCGGTTTTGACCACGGCAGTCATACCCTCTTGGTTGATCCCCAGGAAACTGTGGGGATGGCTAGCGGAGACGATGGCATTGAGGGCGATTTGGAGCCGGCCATCGGTACCATTTTTGAATCCGACGGGCATGGAGAGGCCGCTGGCCATTTCACGGTGGGTCTGGCTTTCGATGGTGCGGGCACCGATGGCAGCCCAACTGACCAAGTCAGCAATGTACTGGGGGGTGACGGGATCCAGCATCTCGACGGCACAGGGCAGGCCCATCTCATTGATCGCCAACAATAGGGTGCGGGCCCGATCCAATCCGGTTTCTACATCACAGGATCCATCCAGATGAGGATCGTTGATCAGCCCTTTCCAGCCCACCGTGGTGCGGGGCTTCTCAAAGTAGGTACGCATCACAATCAGCAGATGCTCTTGAGTGGCCTCTGCCACCTGTTTAAGTTTGTGGGCATATTCCAGGCCACTTTCAGGATCGTGGATCGAGCAAGGGCCGACGATGACCACCAACCGATGAGAGTCTTGGCCGTGGATAATGTTTCGCACGGCTTGGCGACTATGCAGCACCGTGTCAGCGGCGAGGTCGGAGAGGGGACGTCGCGCTTTGATCTCTTGGGGAGCCACAAGGGGTACCGATTCTATGACGTTACAGTTATCAGTCTTGGGGGGCATAACACAGTCCTTAGCAATTTCTTCTCGTGCAATTTGGGGAGCAATGGGAGCAATCATGGGCCTCACACCTGGAACAACAGATAGCCGACAGCGAAAGCGGAAACACACAAAAAAACCCTGAGGGGTCTCAGGGCTGGGGGACATTGACAACTCGGCTAATTGACCGCTTGCACACTACCCATCAGCCCTGACTCTCGCCAGGGGTAGGTAAAGTAAAAGAACACGGTCACTTGAACAGTCATGTAGGTTGCTTGAAAGGAGTTTGCTTGAAACGGGTTGGTCAGCGGGGATAAATCTTTACGTGCTTGGTTCTTTGCGTGTTTGGCTCAAAGCCTCAAAGCAAGCGTTTCTGGAAAACTCTAGATAACCTGCTAATTTGAACCTAATCTATCCGTCAGACTACTTCAGCTCTCAAGTCACCGTCAAGACCCAAGCAGCAGGATCCCTGATCACTCAGATCACTCAGCGGCTAGAGCGATCCAGGCTGCGGTATTGGATCCCTTCGGCGATGTGATGGGGGCGAATCTGATCTTCTGTGGCCAGATCGGCAATGGTGCGGGCAACTTTGAGGATGCGGTCGCTGCCCCGTGCCGAGAGCCCCAGTTTGCGGATGGCATTTTCCAGCAGGGTTTGGCTGGGGGGATCCAGTTGGCACCACTGGCGGAGATGGGCCGGTTGCATCTGGGCGTTGCAGCGGATGTGTGGATCTAGCCCCTGAAAGCGTTCCAATTGGCGTTGGCGGGCAGCGATCACCCGTTCTCGGACTTGGGCGGAGGTTTCGCCGGGTTGATGATGGACGATCTCCTCAGCTTTGAGGCGGTTGACCCGAATGTGGAGATCGATGCGATCCAAGAGAGGACCAGAGAGTTTTGACCAATAGCGATCCCGTTGGGTGGGGCTACAGGTGCAGGCCACCACGGGATCCCCATAAAATCCGCAGGGACAGGGGTTGGTGGAGGCCACCAGAGTGCATTGGGCGGGAAATTCCAGCGATTGCCGTGCCCGCGAAATCCGCACCACCCCATCTTCCAGAGGTTGCCGCAACACCTCTAGCACCTCCCGGCGAAACTCGGTCAGCTCATCCAAATACAACACCCCTTGCAGGGCCAGCGACAGCTCTCCAGGTTTAGGATAGGATCCTCCCCCCACCAGTGCGGCGGCTGAGGCGGAGTGATGGGGGGCCCGAAAGGGACGCTCAGTGATCAGATTGACTCCTTCTCCCCTTTGGATCCCTTGACGCAACAGGCCCGCAGCGGAGTAAACCTGGGTGATCTCCAACATTTCTGTCCAACTGAGGGGGGGAAGGATCCCTGGCATCCGTTTGGCCAGCATGGTTTTGCCCGCCCCAGGACTGCCCACCAGGATCATGTTGTGACCACCCGCTGCCGCAACTTCGAGGGCACGGCGGGCCAAATCTTGCCCTTTGACCTCCGACAGATCGATGCCCGCAGGCGGTCGATGGGCTTGCCGCAAAATCTCATCCGGTTGGACAGCGATGGGATCCTGGTGACGAGCCTGATTGAGCCATTCCACCACATCGATCAGGCGCTCGAAACCATAGACTTGGATCCCGGCGACGACGGCTCCCTCTAGGGCATTGCTTTGAGGCACCACCAAAGTGTGACAGCCCATGTCTCGCAGGGCGGCGGCAATCGGCAGGATCCCGGCCACGGGCTTGAGATCGCCATTGAGGGACAGTTCTCCCACAAAGAGAGTGTCGGACAGGGATCCCGGTTGAATTTGGTCAGCGGCGGCTAAGACCCCCAGAGCGATGGGCAGATCGAAGCTGGGGCCTTCTTTTTTGAGATCAGCGGGGGCCATATTGACGATGGTTTTACGCATGGGCATGGCCAGACCCGAGTTTTTGATGGCGGCCCGCACCCGCTCTTTGGCTTCTTGGACGGCGGTACTGGGCAATCCCACCAGCACCATCTGGGGTAAACCACCACCGATATCAACTTCTACGGCCACCTTTAAGCCTTTCAGACCCACCAGGGTGGCTGACCATACCTGTGCAAACATCGGGATCCTTGGGTTGCCTATCGCTCCTATCTTGCCAGATTGGGCACCAGGGGATGACTGTAACGGTGGTTAGCTGGTGAAAAGGTGAGTTATTGGGGTTGAAACAGTTGGAGATAGAGAAGCTGTTCGGAGCTTTGAGAATGCTGGAGGAGGATTTGGCAGGGGTACCTCTGGTGCGGGCGGGGTTGTTAGACGCTGTCGTCAAATCAACAAAATATTGTAAGGTAGGCAAAACCCGACAAGCCCACCACTATGAGTGCTCACCGCAGACACGACATCTCAGACAAGCTTTGGCAATTACTAGAACCTCATCTGCCCGGCTCACGAGGTCAGCAAGGACGTCCAGCCTAGGATAACCGCCTGTTCCTCAATGCCGTTTTCTGGATCCTGCCTACCGGAGCACCCTGGCGAGATTTACCCCCAGACT
>JAAUUM010000259.1 GCA_012031565.1 Synechococcaceae cyanobacterium SM2_3_2 | reverse complement strand
AGAGCTAATCCGGTCACTGTGGCGCAGCCGGAGGCGGAAGACAATCGCCTTGGCCAACAGCAAAAAGCTGCACCACTCTTGACCTACAAACTCTCGGTCAGCCGTTTGTGGTTAGAGGCACTCTGGGCCGGACTGGCAAAAACAACGGTTTCTACTCGAAATAAGGCGACCAGCAAGAGGGCCAAGAAAGTCAATCGAGCACCATGCCAATCCAGCGCTAGCTTTCTATGCTGCCTGTCATTTTTTGTCCCTGTACCTTGCCCTGTGCCTTGTGGGATCCCACAAAAAGAGCCAAGAATGACTCTATTCAGGACTCTATTCTAAAGGTCTAAAGGCTTGAAAGTGTAAGTTCTCTTAGTCAAGTCAGTTTCTAAATATGACAGTGCACTCTTAAACAGCAAAGATAAAAGTAATGGATGGAGGAATGGATCAAAGTCACTTTTAGGTGCAATCCACTCAGCCCCCTTTTTGCTAGGATTAGCGGATTCTAATTCTACGGCACCAATGCAAAACTGGCCGGCACTTGTCGCCATCATCACCTTTGTTGGTGTCATTGGCTTAATCACAATAGAAGCCTTGAATTTGGTGGTGGCAGCATTTTTAGGTGCATTGCTACTGATCTTCACTCCCATCATGACCTTGAGCGAGGCTGTTGACTATATCAGCGATAGCTATGGGACTCTAGCATTATTTTTCGGGGTGATGGTTTTGGTGCGGGCCTTTGCCCCAACTGGTATTTTTGACTACTTGGCCACCCAGATGGTGCGTTGGTCAAAAGGTAGGGGAGATCGACTCTTACTGGTGATCACTGCCATTACCACCCTCATTTGCTCTGTCTTACCGAATGCCACCACGGTCATGCTATTGGGGCCACTGATGCCGGGGGTGGCACTGGCGATGAATGTTGATTTTGTGCCGCTCTTGATTTTGATGGTTTTGGTTTCAAATAGTGCTGGATTATTGACCATCATTGGGGATCCCGCCACTTTTATTGTCGGCACCTCCATTCGTTTTACATTCCTAGATTATTTGCAAACTGTCAGCTTGGGAGCTGTGCTGACCTTAGCTACGATTGTCTGTTTGATCCCTGTTCTGTTTCGTGACATTTGGATCCTAAAGCTAGAAAACCCGGATGAAATTCCTTTGCCAGAGCTGAATCACAAGCGGGTCATACCCTTTGGGGTGATCCTGGTGATACTAATGTTGTTCTTGTTTATTGCAGGAGAAAGTCTACCAATACCTATTTCTCCCGCTGCCGTAGCTTTGTTGGGGGCGGGGCTGGCTATGTTCTTGTCTGAGCAGTATGGGATTGAAACCGTCAATCATATTTTGAGGGATGTGGATTGGGGCACCCTAATCTTTTTTATGTCTGTGTTTGTCCTGGTGGGAGGATTAGAAAAAACAGGGGTCATTGATAATCTTGCTGGCATCCTAGGGGTGGTGGTCGGCACCAATATTGTGGCGGGATCCCTGGCCTTGGTTTTTGTCGTGGGTCTGTTGTCCAGCGTTGTGCCTAATATCCCCTTAGTGGTGGGGATGATTCCACTGCTCGAAACGTACTTAGCAAATGTTGATCTCGTACCAGCCAGTGTGTTCTTGGAAGGGTCAACCCAGGCTATTCCTGAAGTTGTCTTACCCCTATTTTATGCCATGATGTTTGGGGCAACATTGGGGGGCAACGGAACATTGGTGGGAGCTTCGGCTAATGTTGTGGCCGCTGGTATCGCTGAGCAGCATGGGCAAAAAATCACGTTTATGCGATTTCTCAAATACGGGATCCCTGTGATGATCTGTCAATTATTGGCCTCATCGGTTTATATTCTCAGTCAAGTCAAGCGATAGGCCAAATATCCTCAATCAGTTTGATGGGTGGTTGCTATTCACTCAAGACTGCCATTACCTCATCTTCAATTTCAAAGTTGGCGAATACCGTCTGCACATCATCCAAATTATCCAGCCGATCCATTAAGTTCAGCACCAACTTGGCGGTATCCGGCTCCTCTACACTGACAGTGGTACTTGGGATCCAACGAATGGCGGCATCCCCCACCGCGTAGCCCGCTGACTTGAGACCCGCAGCCACCTTTTCTAGGATCGTGTAATCGCAGACCACCTCCACCTCATCCCCATCCGCAGCAACATCATCCCCCCCTGCTTCCGCCACCGCCATCAGCAGATCCTCTTCATTCGGGGCAGACTCCGCCAGTCGCACCACCCCCCGTTGGTCAAACATCCAGCTGACGCAGCCCGTTTCCCCCAAACTGCCCCCTGTCTTGCTAAAAGCCTCCCGCAACTCAGCCGCCGTTCGGTTGCGATTATCGGTCATGGCCTCGATCAAGACCGCTACTCCACCGGGGCCATACCCCTCATAGCGAATCTCCTCCAGAGCATTGTCATCGGATAAAGTGCCCGCTCCCTTGGCGATGGCCCGATCGATATTGTCATTGGGCATCCCAGCAGCTTTGGCTTTGTCGATGGCTGTGCGTAGCTGAAAATTACCATCGGGATCCGGCAGACCATTACGAGCAGCGACAATGATCGCCCGCGACAGTTTGGTGAAAACATCCCCTCGCTTGGCATCGACCCGTGCCTTTTGCCGTTTGATATTGGCCCATTTGCTATGTCCTGCCATAAATCAATCGAGAGTAGAACGCATTAATAAAAGCAGAAAGGAGCTATCAACTGGGTCTCACTCTGGCCCGAGCAGCCCTGTTTGCCTCGCCATTTTAATCTACCCCCCCAGAACCTGAGATCAAGAATCCTAAAATAAGGCTCCCTAGCTCACCAATGGCTCAGTCCGGGCCACAAACCCTGCCGCATTCAGAGCCGCCGCCGCCGCCGCTGCATCCTTAACCCGAAATTGGGATCCCAATCTAACGATACGGAGCAGGGATCCCTGTTGCACCGAGGCCAACACCGGCACCCGCGCCCCAAACTCCTCTTCCCCCTTGTGCTCCCGGAGGATCCCTTGCATCTGATAGCAGGTTTGGATATCTCCGGCCTGTTGAGGACTGAGTTCTAGCTGTAGCACCGTCACCGCTTCGATGGGCTGAATATCTTGGACGATCAACTGGGTTTGATCATCTCGGTGATCCACCTTGGCCCAGATCAGCAGCCGTTGATCCACCTCCAACTGGGATCCAATTCGCTCATAGGTCTTGGGAAACACCACCGCCTCACAACTGCCGCTCAGATCCTCCAGTTGCAAGATGGCCATCCGATCTCCCTTCTTGGTCACAACCGTTTTGATGCCATTGACCAAGGCAATAATGCTGAGATAGGTATCGGCAGAACATTCAGAAATATGGCTAAGAGAGATCGAAGCCAGCAGGCGCGACCGAGATTGTACTCGTTTGAGGGGATGATCGGAGACATAAAAGCCCAATAGCTCTTTTTCCAGCTTCAGTTTTTCTTGCGGGGAAAAGTCTTCTGTTTTGGGGGCACGGGGAGCATCCACAAAGGCCGATCCGCCATCCTCCCCACTGGACCCCAGCAGATCAAACAAGCTGGATTGACCAATCGCCTTGGATTTGGCCCGATCAGAGGCCCACGATAGCAAGGGATCCAGGTCATCGATCAGCTGCTTACGGTTGGGCTGAAGCGAATCAAACGCCCCCGCATAGATCAGCGCCTCAATCCCGCGCCGATTGACTGTATGCAGATCCACCCGTTCACAAAAATCCGCTAATGATTGAAAGGATCCCCCCTCGTTGCGAACTTCGATCACAGCATTAATGGCAGCATCGCCAATGTTTTTCACCGCCCCTAAGCCAAACACAATCTGCTTTTCTAGTGGGGTAAAGTCGTTGCCAGAACGGTTGACATCTGGGGGCAACACCTCGATGCCAATGGACAGACAATAGCTGATGTATCGTTGCAGTTTGTCATGGTCTCCCCCGGTGGAAGAGAGCAACGCCGCCATGTATTCAGACGGAAAATTAGCCTTCAGATAGGCCGTCTGAAAGGTGACAAATCCATAGGCTGTGGAGTGGGATTTGTTAAAGCAGTTGGAGGCAATGGTGCCATCCGCCAACAAAAAATTGTGGTCTTGCTCTACCCCAATATCAAAGACAGGCTCGGGATCCACCACCCGCCGACTAAGAATCTTGACCATTGCTTGTGTCCATTACTGGGAAACAGCCCTGCTGGCGGGCATGGGCCTCTATTCTGAATTTGCCTGAGGGTCTATTGTCAAGAGCCAAGCTAACCATGATCTTCTGTCAAGATGGCCTCTGGCACAAGTGTTGCATCTAAACATAATCCTTTACACTTTGGGGTCTCCAGACCTGCGCGTCATCCAAGCAACAAAACTGCCTTCCTGATAGATAATCAGTTGAATGTATCTCAACTGATTATCCTGGTTGACTGACAAAACTAATCGGCGACATGGCAATATGTGTGCATTTTGAATTCGATTCGACAGGTGCGCTGTTCATGCTGTTTCCGTGACGACATGGTTGGTTCAGGGTCGCGGTTACAGGTGAATCGGGGATGATCAATGAGTTGCCAACTGTTCTCAAAGGCAGCCTTCACCCAATCCCAGCCAATGCGAAAGTAGCTATTGCCGCGAAACCAATGGGGGTCAACCCAACGAC
>JAAUUM010000258.1 GCA_012031565.1 Synechococcaceae cyanobacterium SM2_3_2 | reverse complement strand
GGTCGCTGTCCGAGTTCCTAAATCGCTAGGAGTACAAGTGATAGTCACATCCTGGGATCCAGACACATCAATATCAAAGGCCATGCTGGGACTAACCGTGAAATCCCCAGGATTCGTGCCTGTCAACTGAGCCGCACCCACCTCCAGCTTGGCGGTACCTGTATTGCTAATGGTCAGGGTCTTGGATCCTGTGTCGGTGTTGATAGTGGCGGATCCCAGGTCAATAGTGCTGCCTACGATAGGATCCGAGCCAAAGATGGGCACCGGTACCGCCAACCCTTCACATTTCAGGTCGTAGCTGACCGTAGGGATGTTGGCATCATTGGTGGTCAACTCAAGGGTCGCTGTCCGAGTTCCTAAATCGCTAGGAGTACAAGTGATAGTCACATCCTGGGATCCAGACACATCAATATCAAAGGCCATGCTGGGACTAACCGTGAAATCCCCAGGATTCGTGCCTGTCAACAGAGCCGCACCCACCTCCAGCTTGGCGGTACCTGTATTGCTAATGGTCAGGGTCTTGGATCCTGTGTCGGTGTTGATAGTGGCGGATCCCAGGTCAATAGTGCTGCCTACGATAGGATCTGAGCCGAATCCAGGGATCAGGGTCGGCTGGTCAAAGATAAAAGTCGCCAGACCAATCTGCCCCCTAAAATCACCCCCCCGGATCCGAATCCGCACCCTGAATCCCGTCGTCCGATTGCGGAGGGTGATAATCGTCTGATTTTGGTTGCGGTTGTAGCTAATAATCAGGGATCCCTGGGCCAGATAGTCTGCCTCCAGCACCCCCGCCACCAACAAATCACTGACATTAAAAACCGTTGTCTCTGGCGCAAACTGTCCCACCGATACAAAAAAGTCATTGTTCCCATCTAGACCCGCCGGAGTGACCACAATCACCGCCGCCGCCATCCGCCCCACTGGATCCCTAGTGCTAAGTGCCTCGGCCAGATTGAGGGTGACTGTTCCCTCCTCATCACCAGAATCTAGCCCTGAATTATTGACGGCAGGATCCAAGGCTGTAGTGGTGGGGGATCCGCCGCAACTGCTCAAGAGAGCTAGCACTAGGCAAGTAACCCAAACCGAAGAACGTCGAAAAGGGGCAGTAGCCATGATGCAACTCGCAAGAAAGTCATGCAAATCATACATAGCTTTTGGGCAAGTGTCAAAAATCACACAACGTTCAGAAGGCTAAATCAGGGATCCTGGATGCAAACAAACGAGGATGAAAACCTCAAGGCTCAGCAGAACGATTGACGGAACGGGCAGAATCCACTTCAAAACCAAACTCACCCAGTTTTTTGATTTCTTGACGATAGGTACCCTTGAGAATGTCACGACTTTGGCGCACCCATTCATTCACCTCGCTCAGATGACGATCCCGCTGCTCGTAAGCTTGCTCCATTTGTCGCCGCAGCGATTCCGCCTGACGGTGAAGGGTGAGAGCCTCTTGAATGATAGTAGTCTTGTCGGGCCATTGCAAAAGACGTAGAGGGGAGTTTTCCCCCAGTTCGGCATCACGACGAGCAATCATCTCAGCTAGTTTGAGCAAAGGCTCCGGTTGGCGAGGTATATTGATGCGTTTTTGGGAAGTAGCCATAGCGTGTAATGAGCAAAAGTAACACTATTACTATAGTCAAGATGCTTGACAATTATGACAAGGCCAAAAAATAAAGATATCAGAGCTTTGCCAGCTTGAACCAGACTAATGTTAGCTATGACATTGCTACTGTCAAGCTTGATATTGGCGTTGTTAAAACTGACATTGATAATGCTAAGTCTAGCAATAGCACTGTCAGTCTTAACAATAGCATTGCAAGTATTGACATTACTTTTGTACAGACTAACATCAGCTCTGTAATGCCAATTAGTCTAATTGCCTAAACTAAGTTCTTGACTATCTCACCCAATGCCAGCCTAACCAGGGATCCCATACTTCAAGCCTTCACCATGCCCAGCGAGGATCCCAGTTGCCACCAGTAACAGCAGTAGACTAGAGAAACGGGATCCCATCAGCCCCGGTTGTCCGTTCTGCCTTCACTGCCCTATGCCTGATACCCTCTCGGATCCCGCCCCTGACCTCAACCGCCTGCAAAAATCCCTCGAACCTCAGGCTCAACTGGTGTCAGAGCTGGATCTGATGATCCGGGCGCGATATCCCCTGATCTATCTGCTCAGTCCCGAAGAGGAACCCGCCGAAGAACTATTGGTGCGGGTGGCCGATCGCACGGATCCCGCTCGTCAGCTCTATATCTGGGATCTGGTCAAAGGCTGGGAAGACACCGGCGAAGACCGGGGATCCGTCATGGGTGCGCTGGGTCGAGTCGCCCGCGCCGCTACCGAAGAGGATGCCATCTTCATCCTGCGGGATCTGCACTTTGTCTTGCGACAGGCCAACACCGAAAAAAACGCCCCCGTGATCAGAGAACTAAAGAACCTCAGCCGCAGCCTCAAGCGCAGCCGCAAACTCTTGGTCTTGCTCAGCCATACCCTCGAAGTCCCCACCGATTTGGCCGAAGACATCACCATCATCGACATCCCGCTGCCCTCCACCGAAGAGATCAACCGCCTCATCGATCTCTACATCGCCCCCGACAAACTAAAACTGGGATCCCTGCTGGCCCGCGAGCAACTGGTCAAAGCCTGCCAAGGGCTGAGCCGCGAACGGATCCGCCGGGTGTTGGCCCGCGCCCTCGCCGCCAAGCAATGCGTCACCGAAGCCGATATCGACTTAGTGCTGGAAGAAAAGAAACAGGCCATTCGCCAAACCGGGATCCTAGAGTTTTTTACCGCTCGGGCCAGCCTCAAAAGTGTGGGGGGATTGGATAACCTCAAGCAGTGGGTACGTGTCCGCCAAGAAGCTTTCACCGAAGAAGCCCGCCGCTATGGCCTACCCAACCCCAAAGGGATCCTCTTAGTCGGGATCCAGGGTACGGGCAAATCCCTATCCGCCAAAACCATTGCTAACGAGTGGCGCTTGCCCCTATTGCGGTTGGATGCCGGTCGCCTGTTTGCGGGCATTGTCGGGGAGAGCGAAAGCCGGGTGCGACAGATGATCCAGCTCTCCGAGGCGATGGCCCCCTGTGTGCTCTGGATCGATGAGATCGACAAAGCCTTTGGCAATATCACCAGCGGGGCGGATGGCGATTCGGGCACCAGTCGGCGGGTATTTGGCAGCTTGATCACCTGGATGCAAGAAAAAACCAGCCCCGTCTTTATTGTGGCGACCGCCAATAACGTGCCCCTATTGCCCCCCGAACTGCTTCGCAAGGGCCGCTTTGACGAGATCTTCTTTTTGAACCTGCCCACCGAAAAAGAGCGCAAAGACATCTTTCGGGTGCATCTACAACGGATCCGCCCCAATCGGGTGCGAGAGTTTAACCTGGATGCCCTAGCCCAAACCGCCGTCAACTTCAGTGGAGCCGAAATCGAACAGGTGATCATCGACGCCATGTACCAAGCCTTTGGCGGATCCGGCAGCGGCATCCGGCGAGATTTTGAGAACCAAGACGTGCTTCAAGCCATCAGCGACACCGTGCCCTTGGCCACCATCGCCCGCGAACAAATCGAAGAACTCAAGTGCTGGGCCGCTCAAGCCGGAGCCAGAACCGCCTCCCTAGATGCCGTTGTCCTCGATGAGATGCGGCAATGCCTGATCTCACCCCCATAGATCGGTGGCGTTAAAACCTGTTGAAGTTCACCTACGTAAATTCATTGATCGTAGATAAAGTAGTTTCTATTCAGTTTCTATGCAGCGGCAACACAAGTTTTTGAGCCATTCCAGAGTTTGAATATCGGCCACTGCAACAGCGTTGTTGTGCTGCGCTATGCTATAGCTATTTCAGGCTGTAAGTCAGGTGCTGCTGGCTCAAAATGCAACACCATAATTTGCTCGGGGCGCAATCCCGTGGACTCAAATGTTCGTCCATCCCGATCGCTAAACTCAACCTCAAACGCTGCACCATCAGCCAGTAGCTCAACTACAGTTCCGACTTGTCCACACCACAGGTTGTATTCAGGTAGATCAACTGTCAAGGCTACGACATCTAGCAATTTGACTTTGTTCTTCGTCACTCGTATAACCTCCAAGGACTATAGAGGATAGCAGGTTGTTAATCTTGGCAACTCCGAGCCATGCTCGATAATCCAGCCACTCCGAAGAGTCGCACTTCTATTGTGCCATTCAATTGTGAAATCCAGGGTGTAGGGTTGCCCAAACTCATCTTTCCGTCCCAACCGAGCTTCATGAATTCTGACAACTTCAAGCAAAATTTGGCGTAACTCTTCAGCATCATCAGCCGTCATGCCAAGAATTGATGAAAAAAGCCGAGCTTTATGCTTTCCGTCATTGTGCTCTGAGTTTAGGCAGTAGTCACGTAGTTTGTGAATAGTGACGACTGCATTTTCTGCATTCGGAATCAACATATTCAAGACAATACAGACAGCCCCCAGTCTACTTCAGATTTATCAGTACAGCCCTTCCCTAAAACACCAAACACGGCTGAGGAGGTAGAGTTTGGACGAAGAGATGGCATTTGCTCATGACCTGCTATTCACCTGACCTTCGTCACAAGGTTGTCAAAATCTATCAGCAAGGGAACACCTCGATTCGGGCGG